>JAJPYF010000055.1 GCA_021205085.1 Clostridiales bacterium
TTACTGGCTGGAGCCGTTGAACGCTCGGCAGGGCTGGAGGAGTAAGATGAAAGTTTATTTAAGTATAGATCCCATAGCTTATAGAGAAAAACCGAAGGGAAAGAAAATTATCGAAGTGAAGAGGCGCTGTTGTGACAACTGGCAGCAGATGGATGTAGGGCAGGTCGCAGATCTGGTGGGAAACAGGGGACATGCCATGATCCCCGGACATATGGTAGGAGGTATGAAAGCAGAAAATTGTACAGAAATGCAGTTGCTTGCGTTAGATTTTGACGGAGGAGTTGCATTTCAGGAGATTAAAGCAAGATGTGATTCTTTTGGGGTGAATATCAGTTTTGCATACCGTGATTGATGTGGGAGCGTACCTTGCATCGGTGCATCGGGAAGTGATAATATTTCATAAAAATAGTGTAAGAATGCTGCGAATCTGCTATAATAGCTGAAAAGTAGCTTGAGAGAAGTAACGATTGGAGCAACCGTGATATGTGGTTGCTCTTATCAGACGAAACAAATGTTCGACAATATATGGACAGGTTTGCCAAGCTTTGCTATAATTAAACAATCGAAGATTCATGATTTGTTAATTTTCAGGAAGGAGGACTGAGGATTATGAGTACGATAGATGCGACTTTATCTATGTTAGAAGCTATGCCGGAAGACGCAAGAATACGGGTTATGGAATTTACACAGAAGCTGTTTGTTTCGAAAAAACCCGCTAATCCATATACACCACTTTCGCAGGATCAGATTCTTTCTGACCTTGCAGAATCCCGTCAGCAGATTGAAGAGGGAAGAGTGCGACCGATGGAAGAAGCATTGGATGAGATAGAAAAGAGGTATGGTTTTGTTTAACGTAAATATCTCAGAAAAAGCAGAATCTCAGTTGGTTAGTTATATGGATTATATTTGTTATACTCTTCTCAATGAGGATGCTGATCAAAGCGTTTTGCGAGATGCAAGAGAGACGAGAGAACAGCTATCTATAGTAGCAGCCAATCTGCAGTATTGCAGAAATCCGCGCCTGAGGGCTCTGGAATATCGTGCAATCACTTTCAGAAGGCATCGTTATGTTATGCTGTACCGTATTGTAGGGAATGAGGTTTATGTCGAGGCGATATATCATCAGCTACAGGATTATGAAAATACATTTGCGAATGAGTTGATATAACGGATTTGCCCTTTAAATAAAAATGGCTTACGTGCATAACGAGGGAGCAGCCGATTTTGTCCGGCTGCTCCCGCCTGCGTAGCCTGTTTTCCGCCTGATTTTATTTTTTTCGTGTAGTCGGGAAAAATGAAATTTGTGAACGAAATTCGTAAAAGCACGATTTTGGAGCAAGCTGAGTATGTACCCTTTTCGAATTTCTGCCTAATAGGCGAACTTTTTTGATATGGATTTTGGAGGTGATTTCGCCCCGATGTTATTCAAACTGCACAAACCATACGAGCCCACCGGCGACCAGCCGCAGGCCATCGCCGACCTGGTCAAAGGCTTCAAAGAAGGCAACCAATTCCAGACTTTGCTTGGGGTTACAGGTTCCGGAAAGACCTTCGCGATGGCGAACGTCATCGAAGCCCTCCAGAAGCCGACTTTGGTAATTTCGCACAATAAAACGCTCGCGGCGCAATTATACGGCGAAATGAAGGAGTTCTTCCCCGAGAACGCGGTGGAGTATTTTGTGTCCTACTATGATTATTACCAGCCGGAGGCTTACGTTCCCTCCACGGACACATACATTGCGAAGGATTCCTCCATCAACGATGAGATTGACAAGCTCCGCCTCTCCGCAACGGCGGCGCTGTCAGAGCGGCAGGATGTAATCATTGTCGCGTCTGTGTCATGCATTTACGGCATCGGCAGCCCGAGCGACTATCAGAATATGATTGTATCGCTCCGTCCCGGCATGGTTAAGGACCGGGATGAGGTGATCCGTCAGCTTATCGACATGCAGTATGACCGGAGTGACATGGATTTTCATCGCGGGACATTTCGCGTTCGCGGGGATACGCTGGAGATTTTTCCGGCAGACTATGGAGAGACGGCTGTGCGGGTGGAGTTCTTCGGGGATGAGATCGACCGCATCACGGAGATCGATGTCCTGACCGGTGAGATCAAAGCCCGCTTGGAGCACAGTGCGATTTTCCCGGCCTCCCACTATGTGGTGCCGCAGGAGAAAATCAACCGCGCCGCTGTCGAGATTGAGAAGGAGATGGAGGAGCGTGTCCGGTACTTTAAGGGGGAGGACAAGCTGATCGAGGCGCAGCGGATTGCGGAGCGGACGAACTTTGATGTGGAGATGCTGCGCGAGACGGGTTTCTGCAGCGGGATAGAGAATTATTCCCGGCATTTATCGGGTCTGGAGCCCGGCGTTCCGCCCTATACGCTTCTGGATTATTTTCCGGAGGAGTTTCTGATCATTGTGGACGAGTCGCACATCACGATCCCGCAGGTGCGGGGGATGTACGCGGGAGACCGCTCCCGCAAGCAGACGCTGGTGGATTACGGGTTCCGCCTCCCGTCGGCGCTGGACAACCGCCCACTGAATTTTGAGGAGTTTGAGAGCCATATTGACCAGATGCTTTTTGTCTCGGCCACGCCGAATGTCTATGAGGACGAGCATGAGCTCCTGCGGACGGAACAGATCATCCGACCGACCGGGCTGCTTGACCCGCGGATTGATGTTCGGCCGGTGGAGGGACAGATTGATGATCTGATTGCCGAGGTAAACCGGGAGACCGCGGGCGGGCACAAGGTTCTGATCACCACCCTGACGAAGCGGATGGCGGAGGATCTGACTGATTATATGCGGGAGGTCGGCATCCGTGTGAAATATCTTCATTCCGACATCGACACGCTGGAGCGGGCAGAGATCATCCGGGATCTCCGGCTGGATGTCTTTGATGTTCTGGTCGGCATCAACCTGCTCCGAGAGGGGCTGGACATTCCGGAGATCACGTTGGTGGCGATTTTGGATGCGGACAAGGAGGGATTCCTTCGCTCTGAGACCTCGCTGATTCAGACCATCGGCCGGGCGGCGCGAAACAGCGACGGCCATGTTATCATGTATGCCGATACGGTGACGGATTCGATGCGTGTTGCGATCGAGGAGACACAGCGGCGCCGCGCGATCCAGCAGGCGTACAATGAGGCGCACGGCATTACCCCGCAGACGATTCAGAAGTCGGTTCGCGACCTGATCAGCATTTCCAAAAAGGTCGCGCAGGAGGAGCTGCAGTTTAAGGTTGATCCGGAGTCCATGAGCCGGAAGGAGCTGGAAAAGCAGATCAAAGACATCACGAAGAAGATGGAAAAGGCCGCGGCGGATCTCAATTTCGAGGCGGCGGCCGATTACCGCGATCGCATGATCGAGCTGAAGAAGGCTCTGCGGGGATTGGATTGATTTCAAAAGCGGGAACTTTGTTGTGACCGCGTTGAAGTTGTTTTTGTGCACATCCTAAAATACATACAGAAAGCAGGAAAGAGGTTTTATCATGCCACAACAATATATAAAGATCCGCGGCGCAGCCGAGCACAATCTGAAGGGAATCGATCTGGATCTCCCGCGAGATCAGTTTATCGTCCTGACCGGCCTGTCCGGATCCGGAAAGTCTTCGCTGGCTTTTGATACGATTTATGCGGAGGGACAGCGGCGGTATATGGAGTCCCTGTCCTCCTACGCCCGTCAGTTTCTGGGGCAGATGGAGAAGCCGAATGTCGAGAAGATCGAGGGACTTTCCCCGGCGATTTCCATCGACCAGAAGTCTACGAACCGCAATCCGCGCTCCACGGGCTGAACGGTGACGGAGATTTACGACTATTTCCGCCTCCTCTACGCGCGCATCGGCACGCCCCACTGCCCGAAGTGCGGCAGGGAGATCCGCAGGCAGAGCGTGGATCAGATGGCGGATCAGATCATGCTGCTGCCGGAGCGGACGCGGATTCAGCTGCTGGCTCCGGTCGTCCGCGGGCGGAAGGGCATGCACCAGAAGCTGCTGGAGTCGGCAAAGCGCAGCGGTTATGTCCGCGTGCAGGTTGACGGGAGTGTCTACGAGCTGACGGAAGAGATTCATCTGGATAAGAACATCAAACACAACATTGATATCGTGGTGGACCGTCTGGTGATAAAGCCGGATATGGGTCGCCGCAGGCTGGTGGATTCTATCGAGAATGCGTTGAAGCTGGCGGAAGGGCGGATGACGGTCGATATCATCGGCGGGGAGAGCATGGAGTTCTCCGAGAATTTCGCCTGTCCGGACTGCGGCGTCAGTATAGAGGAGATCGAGCCGCGCAGCTTTTCTTTTAACAACCCGTTTGGCGCCTGCCCGGAGTGCGCAGGCCTCGGATTCAAGATGGAGTTTGATGAGGAGCTTATGATTCCGGATAAAAGCCTGTCGATCATGCAGGGGGCGATCCGGGTACCCGGCTGGCAGTCAGCCAATCAGAAGGGAAGCTTTACCCATGCGACCCTGACGGCATTGGCGGAGGAATACGGGTTTGATCTGGAGACTCCTTTTGAGGAATACCCGGAGCCGGTTCATGAGATTCTGATTCACGGGACGGGCGGTCATCAGGTGAAGGTGCATTATCGGGGACAGCGCGGCGTAGGTGTTTACGATATTGCGTTTGAGGGTCTGATCCGGAATGTGGAGAGACGCTATCGGGAGATCAGTTCCGAGACGGCAAAGCAGGAGTACGAGACGTTTATGCGCATCACTCCCTGTAAAGTCTGCCGCGGCCAGCGCCTGAAGAAATCCTCTCTGGCTGTGACGGTGGCGGAGAAAAATATTCATGAAGTGACCTCCCTGTCTGTAAAGGACCTGTTTGTGTTTCTGGAGGAAATGCGTCTGACCCCGCAGCAGGAGCTGATCGGCGCACAGATTTTAAAAGAGATTCGTGCGAGAGTCGGTTTTCTGAAAGAGGTGGGGCTGGATTATCTGACGCTCGCCCGCGCGACCGGCAGCCTGTCCGGCGGGGAGGCGCAGCGCATCCGTCTGGCGACGCAGATCGGTTCCGGGTTGGTGGGCGTGACCTATATCCTCGATGAGCCGAGCATCGGACTGCATCAGCGTGACATTGGAAAGCTTCTGTCTGCATTGAAAAATCTGAAGGACATGGGCAACACGCTGATCGTGGTGGAGCACGATGAGGAGACGATGCTGGCGGCCGATTATATCGTGGACATCGGACCCGGCGCCGGGGAGCACGGCGGCGAGGTGGTGGCAGTCGGAACGGCGGAGGATATCATGGCTTGCCGGGAGTCGGTTACCGGGGCATACCTGAGCGGGCGGCTGCAGATTCCGGTGCCGGAGATCCGCAGAAAACCAAGCGGCTGGCTGACAGTCCGCGGGGCAGCGGAGAACAATCTGAAAAATATCACGGTGCGGTTTCCGTTAGGCGTGATGACCTGTGTGACCGGCGTGTCCGGCTCCGGCAAGAGTTCTCTGGTCAATGAGATCATGTACAAAAATCTGGCGCGGAAGCTGAACCGGGCGCACTGTATTCCCGGGAAGCACCGCGCGATGGAGGGTCTGGAGCAGCTGGACAAGGTAATCTGCATCGACCAGTCGCCCATCGGCAGGACGCCAAGGTCAAACCCGGCCACTTACACGGGTGTTTTTGACCAGATCCGGGATCTTTTTGCGGCGACAGCCGACGCGAAGGCAAGAGGGTATAAAAAGGGCCGGTTCAGTTTTAATGTGAAGGGCGGCCGCTGCGAGGCTTGCGCCGGAGACGGCATTTTGAAAATCGAGATGCACTTTCTCCCGGATGTATATGTCCCCTGCGAGGTCTGCAAGGGGAAACGGTATAACAGGGAAACTCTTGAGGTAAAATATAAAGGGAAAAGTATTTACGATGTTCTGGACATGACTGTGGAGGAGGCGCTGCCGTTTTTTGCAAACATTCCGTCCATCGAGAGAAAAATCCAGACGCTCTATGATGTGGGGCTTACCTATATCAAGCTGGGGCAGCCGTCCACGACATTGTCCGGCGGGGAAGCGCAGCGGATCAAGCTGGCTACGGAGCTCAGCAGGCGGAGCACCGGCAGGACGATTTATATTCTGGACGAGCCCACGACCGGACTCCACTTTGCGGATGTGCATAAGCTGATCGAGATTCTGCACCGGCTGGCAGAGGGCGGAAATACGGTGGTCGTGATCGAACATAATCTGGACGTGATCAAGACGGCGGACTACATCATCGATATGGGTCCGGAGGGCGGAGACGGCGGCGGAACAGTCGTCGCGGAGGGCACGCCGGAGGAGGTGGCGGAGAACCCGGCTTCCTTCACGGGAGAATACATCAGGAAGTATCTTCCGCAGAAGGAATCGTGATTATTCAGAGCCATGCTCGAAAATGCTACGCATTTTCGAGCTGTCGCGTTCTCGCCAGATAAATTTGTAAAAAACAGTTTGCGAATACAAGCATTCGACACTGTTTTTATACAAATTTGCATGGCTCTGAATAATCACAAAAAGGACTTCGCTGGTGCGAAGTCCGGAAGTTCGGGGAGTACTTCCCGGATTTGGGGGATCCGGGAAGCTTGAGTTATGAAAAATCATATTAGCATTTGGCTAATACAGTTTGAGTATACCCGGGGTTTGTGTCCAAAATGTGATGGAAAAATAAATTTTGGATGAAGAAATATTATACATTTCATGAAAAATAAAAAAGGGCTTTCAAAAATGGATAGATTTGTATATAATGTAGTTTACAAAAGTTTGTGATACTTGTAGACTGACCCTTTTGATACAGATGACATTAGCGAGCGGTCGGGCTATTCAGGAAGGAGACATATATGTCAGACATTGGAATTGATCTGGGGACAGCCAGCATCCTTGTATATGTCAAAGGCAAGGGAGTTGTCCTAAAGGAGCCGTCGGTGGTTGCTTTTGATCGTGATACAAATAAGATAAAGGCCATCGGCGAAGAGGCCAGACTGATGCTCGGAAGGACGCCGGGCAATATCGTGGCGGTCCGTCCGCTTCGCCAGGGCGTTATTTCTGATTATACCGTCACAGAGAAGATGATGAAGTATTTTATCCAGAAGGCGGTCGGGAAAAAGAGTCTGCGCAAGCCGCTGATCAGTGTCTGCGTGCCGAGCGGTGTGACCGAGGTGGAGAAAAAGGCCGTTGAGGACGCCACATTCCAGGCGGGTGCGCGGGATGTAAAGATCATAGAGGAGCCCATCGCGGCAGCCATCGGAGCCGGGATAGATATCGCAAAGCCCTGCGGCAATATGATCGTTGACATCGGCGGCGGCACATCCGATATCGCGGTGATTTCTCTGGGCGGCACCGTTGTCAGCACTTCGATCAAGATCGCGGGCGATGATTTCGACGAGGCGATTGTCCGTTACATGAGGAAAAAGCACAACCTCCTGATCGGTGAGCGCACCGCGGAGGATATCAAGATCCGGATCGGGACATGCTATCCGCTTCCGGAGCCCATGACAATGGATGTTCGTGGGCGGAATCTGGTCACGGGTCTTCCGAAGACCGTGACGGTCTCCTCGGAGGAGACGGAGGAGGCGCTTCGGGAGCCGACCCTTCAGATCGTGGATGCGGTGCACAGTGTGCTGGAGAAGACCCCGCCCGAGCTGACGGCGGATGTTGCGGACAGGGGGATTGTTCTGACCGGCGGCGGTTCGCTTATCCGGGGTCTGGAGAATCTGATCGAGGCGCATACGGGGATCAACACGATGACGGCGGAGGATCCGATGACCTGTGTGGCAGTCGGCACGGGCAAGTATGTAGAGTTTCTTTCCGGAAAACGGGACGAGTAGAGCAGGATCAATAGATTTGAGAGAGGACAGTCTTTTTTGGCTGTCCTCCTTTCATGAAGAAAGGACGGGATTTCCGGATTATGGAGACGGTAACCGGCTATGTACAGCACATTGTATACCGGAATGACGACAACGGATACACGGTCATGCATGTCATGGCAGATGAGGACGAGATCACCTGTGTCGGCGTTTTCCACATGATCAGCGAGGGAGAGTGCGTGGAGATGGAGGGAGAATACACCATCCACCCGTCCTACGGCATCCAGCTGAAGGTGAGCTCTTACCGGGTGAAAGCGCCGGAGGATGCGGTTTCCATGGAGCGCTATCTCGGCTCCGGCGCGATCCGAGGGATCGGCGCGGCTCTGGCGGCCCGGATTGTCCGCCGCTTCGGTGAGGATACCTTCCGTGTGATAGAGGAGGAGCCGGAACGCCTCGCGGAGGTGAAGGGGATCAGCGAGCGCAAGGCGAGGGAGATCTCAGATCAGATGGAGGAGAAAAAGGAGCTGCGGCAGGCGATGATGTTTCTCCAGAATTACGGGATTTCCCTGACACTGGCCGTGAAGATTTACCAGACCTACGGGATCGACACCTATCGCGTGATTCAGGAGAACCCATACAAGCTGGCGGATGATGTGGACGGGGTCGGATTCAAGATCGCGGATGAGATCGCACGCCGGATCGGCATCCACACAGATTCGGATTTCCGCGTCCGGAGCGGGATCCTCTATGTGCTGCTGCAGGCTTCCCAGGAGGGGCACACTTATCTTCCGGAGGAGATTCTGACCGAGCGGGCCTGTGCCCTTCTCGGAGTGGATGCGCCGACGGTGGAAAAGCAGTACATGGATATGGCCATCGACCAGAAGCTGATTCTGAAACGGACGGAAGACCGGACGCAGATCTATGCCGCTTCCTATTATTATATGGAGGCCAATGTGGCGGCGATGCTGCGGGAGCTGAATGTGCGCTACGATGTTTCCGAGACCGGGATGGAGAGCCAGATTAGCAGGCTGGAGTCGCTCTCTGAGATTGAGCTGGATGAGCTGCAGCGCGTGGCGGTGAAGGAGGCGGTCCGAAACGGGCTGCTGGTGATCACCGGAGGCCCGGGCACGGGGAAGACAACGACGATCAACACGATCATCCGCTATTTTGAGTCGGAGGGCATGGATATCTGCCTCGCGGCGCCTACGGGGCGCGCAGCCAAGAGGATGAGCGAGGCGACGGGATTTGAGGCAAAGACGATTCACCGGATGCTGGAGCTCTCCGGAGGCGTGGAGGCGCGGGCGGGATTTGAGCGCAATGAGAAAAATCCGCTGGAGACGGATGTGATCATCATTGACGAGGTTTCCATGGTGGATATCACGCTGATGTATGCGCTTCTGAAGGCGGTCGTGGCGGGAACCCGGCTGATTCTGGTGGGCGATGCGAATCAGCTTCCCAGCGTCGGACCGGGGTGTGTGCTTCAGGACATCATCGAGGCGCATGCCTGCAACGTGGTGCGCCTGAACCATATTTTCCGCCAGGCTTCTCAGAACGATATTGTTGTCAATGCGCACAAAATCAACCGCGGGGAGGCCGTGACGCTGGACAACCGGAGCAGGGATTTCTTTTTCCTGAAGCGGACGGATGCGAACGTGATCATCAGCGTCTGTATTCAACTGATCCGGGAGAAGCTGCCGGGGTATGTACACGCCCGCCCGTTTGATATTCAGGTGCTGACGCCCATGCGAAAGGGGCTGTTGGGCGTGGAGCGGCTAAACGGGATTCTGCAGGAGTATCTCAACCCGCCCGCACCGGACAGGGAGGAGAAAGCGCACGGCGACGCGGTGTTTCGCGTCGGAGACAAGGTGATGCAGACGAAAAACAACTATCAGGCCGAGTGGGAGATTGTGAACCGCTACGGTATTCCGATCGAAAAGGGGCTCGGCGTGTTTAACGGGGACATGGGCATTATCCGTGAGATTAATTCCTTCGCGGAGTCGCTCGCGGTAGAGTTTGAGGAGGGACGGATGGTCGAGTATCCGTTTAAGCAGCTGGACGAGTTGGAGCTGGCCTACGCGATCACCATACATAAGGCACAGGGAAGCGAGTATCCGGCTGTGGTGATTCCACTGCTTGGCGGACCGCGGATGCTGATGAACCGCAATCTCCTCTACACGGCGGTGACGCGCGCGCGGAAATGTGTGACTCTGGTGGGGGATGACCGCACGTTTTTTCGCATGATCGAGAATGTGAGTGAGCAAAAGCGTTACAGCGGGCTGCGGGACCGGCTGGAGGAGGCCGGGTGAGCGGTGCTGTGACAGTGTATACAGAAGCGGGTTCGGCCGGAGTGCAGCGGCCGGGTCCGGCATATCTGAGTTTTGAACGGAGAGAGTAGACAGGGGAAAACTTGGAGATCAGAAATTTTCTGGATTACATCTATCCACCGCGCTGTCCGGTCTGCGACCGCATATCGGCAGAGGGCATCTGTGCTTCCTGCCGGAAGGAGATCGTGCGGATTGATTCGGATTACTGTCTGAAATGCGGCAGGCCGCTGGAGGAGATGCGGGAGGAATATTGTCCGGAATGCAAAAAAGAGGACGCACTGTTTTGAACAGGGCAGATCCCTGTTCTCCTATCAGGGGCGGATCCGCTCATCTCTGTACCGGCTGAAGTACGCAAACCGCCGTGAGTATGCTGCCGTGTATGGAAGAGAGGCGGCCGCATGTCTGGGGAAGTGGATCCGGCAGTCGCAGATTACGCGGATTGTTCCGGTTCCGCTTCATCCCTCCCGGCAGCGGGCGCGGGGGTATAATCAGGCGGCGCTGGTCGCCCGGGAGATCGGCCGGCAGATGGATTTGTTTTCGGATGAAACGCTTCTGTTCCGGACCCGGAAAACCGCACCGCTCAAGATGCTGACCGCCGGTGAGAGGAAGGATGCCCTGCGCGGTGCGTTTCAGGTGCGGAACGGAGGCTGCCGGGGCGCGCGGATCCTTCTGGTGGATGACATTTATACGACCGGGGCGACGGCGGATGCCGCGGCTCTCTGCCTGAGACAGGCGGGTGCTTTGCGGGTTTATGTGCTGAGTATTGCAATCGGCGGATGAAGAAAAAGCTTTTCTAATATATGGAACTGTGATATACTTGAAGCAGTGTAAATTTTTTAACAGGTGTCGAATATGATCAGTCAGGACAGAGTTCGTCAGATGAGCCGTTTGGCAATGATGGAATCTGATATAGGGAAAAACGCAATTCGGGTGTATTCATATCGGAGAGTCGATTATGTGATCGTGCAGGTGCTGAAAGGCATTATCTGGGGCACGGTCTGTTTTGCTGCCGTCATGGTGCTGTGGCTCGGCTATATCTGGGATGACCTGAATTTATTTTTTGCCGACGCGCAGTACATGCCGTTCCTGGTGAATGTGTTAAAAGGGTATGGCATTTTTATGGCGTGTTATCTGGTGATCTGTGCTCTGGTGGCAGTCGTCCGTTTTAACAGATGCAGGAAACAGCGAACACTCTATCTGCGATATCTGAAACGACTGCGCAAATCTTACGCATCGGCTCCGGATGCCGATGACGAGGACGAATGACACTGTGGCTGGGGATCCGGCATGACGGCCGGATGGATTCAGTCAGACAGGAGGAGACATGGTTCAGCTATTAAAAATGAAAGAGCGGTTTTACCGGTTTGTCGGGCGGTATGAGATTTATGTCATGGCTGCCGTCCGGTTCGTGATCGCGTTTGCCGCTTTTCGTCTGATCAATTCCGCGACAGGATATATGAAGGTGCTGTCGGAGTATCCGATTGCCCTGATTCTGGCGCTGCTCTGCTCCTTTCTGCCCTCCGGTGTCATGGTGTTCCTCGGGGCAGTGTTGATTCTGCTCCAGTTTTATGCGCTGTCGAATGTGCTCTGCCTGATCACGGCGATGGTTTTTCTTATCCTGTTTTGTGTGTATCTCCGGTTTTCGAACCGGATGGGGCTTTATGTCGTGCTGACACCGCTGTTTTCAATCATCGGGATTCCGTATACCCTGCCGGTGGCCTGCGGGCTTTTTAATGAGCCGTACTCCGTTATCTCCGTGCTTTGCGGTGAGGTGACATATTTCTTGATGAAGCATGTGGTCACAAGCTCCGCACTGTTTTTGTCGGAGAGCGAGACGGGAACCAAGAGCATGATCACACTGGCTGCCAACGAGATTCTCACGGACAGGGAGATGTATCTCTACCTGGTTGCTTTTACCATCGCGGCGGTTGCGGTGTACTGTGTCCGGAAGCTGGCCATTGATCAGGCCCACTCCGTTTCCGTGGTCGTTGGTATCGTGGTGCAGCTGGTCGTGATCGGGGGCGGGGAGATTTATCTCGGAAGCGCCGGCGCGATTCTGCGCGTTGTGATCGGCTCTGTGGTGTCTCTTGTGATCATGCTGGGTGTTGTTTTTATGACATACAGTCTGGATTATACCCGGGTGGAGCGTGTGCAGTTCGAGGACGACGAGTATTATTACTATGTGAAGGCTGTGCCGAAGGCTTTCGTTCTTCAGGAGGAGAAGCAGGTGAAGCACATCCACAAAAAGAAAACACACAGTAAAAAGACTGCGAAGGGCAGGAAACCGGAGATTGAGCCGGAGCATCAGGACAGTCTGGAAGAACAGGTTTTACGGGAGTTTAACGAATGAAAGTGTCATCGACTTTCATATAAGATGATAACAGTGGATAGAAGGGAAGTGAAACAATGAGAGAGATGGCGGCGAGCCTCTATGCGGTCGTGAATAAATATCTGGACTGGATCAATCTGCCCAGATCGATCAGTGTCGCGGATATCGTCGAGATCATTATCATTGCTTTTGTAATATATAATATTCTGGCATGGATTAAAAACACGCGCGCGTGGGCGTTGCTGCGCGGGCTAATTGTCATCCTGATTTTTCTGGTTCTGATGGCGATTTTCCAGCTGAACGTCGTCCTCTGGCTGGCGGCAAGGCTGGCCAATGTCGCTGTCATAGCGCTGGTTATTATTTTCCAGCCGGAGCTGCGAAACGCCCTTGAAAGTCTCGGAAAGAGGAATTTTCTGGGGAGACTGTTCAATTTTGATTTCTCAAGGGATTCGTCCATGCGGTTTTCCGAGAGGACGATCTCAGAGATTGCGAAGGCCAGCTATGAGATGGGCAAGGCAAAGACCGGCGCGCTGATCGTGATCGAGAGACGGGAGCGGCTGAACGAATACATCCGCACCGGCATCAGCCTCGATTCGCTGATTTCCAGCCAGCTGCTGATTAATATATTTGAACATAACACGCCGCTGCATGACGGCGCTGTCATTGTGCGCGAGGATCGGATCGTCTCCGCGACCTGCTATCTGCCGCTGTCGGACAATCTGGATCTGAGTAAGGATCTGGGAACTCGTCACCGGGCGGCGCTCGGTATCAGCGAGGCCAGCGATTCCATCACGGTCGTGGTGTCCGAGGAGACTGGTTCCGTTTCGCTGGCGATTGAGGGCACCCTGTACCGCAATGTCGATATGGATTTCTTCCAGAACAAGCTTCGCTTTGCGGCCAGGATGAATGTGCAGAGTGAATCCCTCGTGCAGAAGGTGAAGAGAAAACTGACAGGAGGATGAGACATGCTGAAGAAGCTGATGAAAATGGTCACAAACAATTTCGGGCTGAAGATTCTCGGCATTGTCTTTGCAATCGCTCTCTGGTTGGTGGTCGTCAATGTGGAGGATCCGGACAAATCTGTCTCGTTTTCAATCCCGGTTGATGTGGTAAACACGGATTATCTGACGGATATGGGAAAGACCTATGAGATCCTGAATGACACCGATACGATTTCATTCACAGTGACCGGCCAGAGGTCGATCGTTGAGACTTTGTCTGCCTCCGATTTCAAGGCGGTTGCAAATATTGAAAATATAGATGATTCCATGTCCATGGTTCCCATCGTGGTTACGGCGACCAGCTATAGCAGCCAGCTGGAGATTGTTAAGCGAAATTCATATCTTCTGCTGAATGTTGAGAATTCCGTCACGGCCGAATACGAGATTGAGATTGTTGTGGACGGGACGCCGGCGGCCGGGTGTTTTGTCGATACCTTCGGATTGTCGACGGATACGGTGACCGTGACCGGGCCGGAGTCAGTGGTTGAAACCATTGCCGCCGCACAGGTGACGGTGGATGTGAGCGATGCGACTGAGGCGGTGTCCGCCACGGCCGCGATTGTACTGGTGGACGAGAACGGCAGTGAGGTGTCACAGGACCGCCTGACACTGGATGAGACGACCTCGGCTGTCACGGCGGAGATTTTGCTGAGCAAGGAGGTTGCGCTTTCCTTTACCGTGACGGGTGAGCCGGGGGACGGTTACCGGTACAGCGATGTGGAGTGTGACACGGACACGGTGACGCTGGAGGGCGATTGGGCGGTGCTCAACGCTCTGGATGCATTGTCGATTTCTTCTTCGCAGCTCAGCGTGGCGGGGGCGACAGAGACGATTACTGCCGTGATTCATCTGCCGGATTACCTTCCGGAGGGCATCGCGCTTGCGGATGGACAGGAGAGCGATGTTACCGTTACTATTCTGATCGAGCCGCAGTCCACGGTTGAGGTGGAGATGCCGATCTCCAATATCACGGTTTCGGATCTTGCGGATGGTCTGACGCTGAGCTATAACAGTGAAACCGCGACGGTTCTTATTACCGGATACGAGGAGGATATCGCCTCGATTCAGGGCAGAAATATATACGGAACACTGGATGCGTCCGGACTGGAGGCGGGGACTTACAATGTGGCACTCCGGTTGGACGGCGATTACGGCGAGGCGGCGGAAGCTACCGTGTCGGTCACGATCACGGAGGACGATTCGTCTGCGGCGGCAGGCGAGGATGCATCGGGCAGCGATGCTGATGAGAACCTGACAGATGAAGGAAGTTCGGAGGAGTAACAGATATGGTAAGCGAAAAGATTATTATCCGAAACCCGGCCGGGCTGCACCTCCGTCCTGCCGGCAATCTCAGCACGCTGGCAACATCGTTCACATCTTCCGTCAGCATGCGCCGGGGGAATAAGACAGTAAATGTAAAGAGCCTGCTGGCGATACTGGGAGCCTGCGTAAGGTCGGGCGATGAGCTGGAGTTCATTTGCGACGGCGAGGATGAGGAGGCGGCGTTAGCCGCGGTGACAGAACTGATTCGGACTCTGTAAAATCGATTGGAAAGGATATATATTATGGATCATTTAGATGAACTGGAAGCGGAAGCGATATATATTATGCGGGAGGTGGCCGCGGAGTGTGAGAAACCCGTGATGCTCTATTCGATCGGGAAGGATTCATCGGTCATGCTGCACCTCGCCCTGAAGGCGTTCTATCCGGAGAAACCGCCCTTCCCGTTTCTTCATGTCAACACGACATGGAAGTTTAAAGAGATGATCTCGTTTCGGGATAAGGTCGCCGAAAAGTACGGGATCGAGATGCTGGAATATATTAATGAGGAGGGCCTGGCACAGGGGATCAACCCGTTTGACCATGGCTCTGCCTACACGGATATCATGAAGACGCAGGCTTTAAAGCAGGCGCTGAATAAATACAAGTTCACGGCTGCCTTCGGAGGCGGCCGCCGCGATGAGGAAAAAAGCCGCGCCAAGGAGCGGATTTTCTCCTTCCGCAATGCGGAGCATGCGTGGGACCCGAAAAACCAGCGCCCGGAAATGTGGAAGCTGTTTAATACAGAGATCAATCAGGGGGAGAGCATCCGGGTCTTCCCCATCTCGAACTGGACAGAGAAGGATATCTGGCAGTATATCAAGCGGGAAAATATAGAGATCGTACCCCTCTATTTTGCCGCTGTCCGCCCGGTTGTGGAACGGGACGGCAACCTGATCATGGTGGATGATGACCGGATGAGGCTCCTGCCCGGCGAGAAGCCGATGATGAAAAAGGTGCGTTTCCGCACACTGGGCTGTTATCCCCTCTCCGGCGGTGTGGAGTCGGATGCGGACACGCTGGATAAGATCATCAGTGAGACGCTGAGTGCGGTTTCCTCTGAGCGGACCAGCCGTGTCATCGACAAGGACGGCGGCGCGGCCAGCATGGAGAAGCGGAAAAGGGAGGGATATTTCTAATGGATGCATTGCTGAAATTCATCACCTGCGGGAGCGTGGACGACGGAAAGTCCACCCTGATCGGTCATATGCTCTATGATGCGAAGCTGATCTTCGCGGACCAGGAGCGTGCGCTGGAGTTGGAGTCCCGCGTCGGTTCCAGAGGCGGCGATATTGATTACAGCCTGCTGCTGGACGGCCTGATGGCGGAGCGGGAGCAGGGCATTACCATCGATGTGGCCTACCGCTATTTTACTACGGAGAACCGTTCCTTTATCGTGGCGGATACGCCCGGCCATGAGGAGTATACAAGAAACATGGCGGTGGGGGCTTCTTTTGCAGACCTGGCTGTGATCCTGGTGGACGCGAGCCAGGGCGTCCTGACACAGACCAGACGGCATACGCGGATCTGCTCCCTGATGGGCATTAAGCACTTTGTTTTTGCCATCAACAAGATGGATCTGATCAATTATGAGAAGCGCAAATATGACAAGATCCGCAAGAATATCAATGTCCTGCTGGCGGAGTTTGATTACAAATCCGCTGCGATGATCCCCGTGTCCGCGACGGAGGGCGACAACATCACGACCCATTCGTCCCGGATGCCGTGGTACAAGGGCGAGACGCTGCTGGCGTATCTGGAAAATATCGATGTGAAAAAAGACCCTGCGGAGACGGGCTTTACCATGCCGGTACAGCGCGTGTGCCGCCCGAACCACCTGTTCCGCGGTTTCCAGGGACAGATCGAGAGCGGGCAGGTGTCCGTGGGCGACCGTATTACGGTGCTGCCGAGCGGCGAGACCGCGTCGGTTGCTTCCATTCATCAGGGATTCGATGAGGTGCAGACGAGCTCTGCCGGGCGCGCGGTCACCATCCAGCTTGACACGGAGATTGATGTCTCCCGCGGCTGTGTGCTGGTGCGTGATGCCGCAGAGGAGATCAACACGCTGTTTGCCGCGACCCTCCTCTGGATGGACGATGAAAAGCTGGTCGAGGGGAAAAATTATCTCCTGAAAATCGGCACGCAGAAGATCCCGGCCACGGTGATGAGCATACGGTATAAGATCGATGTGAATTCCGGCGAAGAGGTCTATGCCGACGCGATCTACAAGAATGAGATCGCCCGTTGCGAGCTTGCGACAGCCTCAAGGATCGTGTTCGACCGGTTTGAGAAAAACAATGCGCTGGGATCGCTGATCCTGATCGACCGCGTTTCCCATATGACATCCGCCTGCGGTGTTGTCGAGCATTCCCTGACACGCGGGGATAACCTGACATGGCACGATATGGACATTACCCGGGAATTCCGCGAGAACCTCCTGGGGCAGACTGCCCGGACAATCTGGTTCACCGGCCTGTCCGGCGCAGGGAAGTCTTCGCTGGCCAACGAGCTGGAGAAGCGGCTGGCAGCCATGGGCAAGCATACGATGCTTCTGGACGGGGACAATGTCCGCATGGGGTTAAATAAGAACCTGGGCTTCCGTGAGCATGACCGGATCGAGAATATCCGCCGTATAGCGGAGGTGTCAAAGCTGATGAACGACGCCGGGCTGATCGTCCTGACTTCCTTTATCTCGCCTTTCATCCATGACCGGAGAAGGGCGCGGGAGATCATCGGCGATGCCTTCATTGAGGTCTATGTCAGCACGCCGCTGGAGGAGTGCGAGCGCCGGGATGTCAAGGGCCTGTATCAAAAGGCGCGCAGCGGCAAGCTGGACAATTTCACCGGCATCACCAGCCCCTACGAGCCCCCGGAGCATCCCGATGCGGTCATTGATACCAGCGAAGGAACCCTGGAGGAGTGCGTGGAGCGGCTGTTAAAGCAGCTGGAAGGGCTGCTGTGACGGCAGGTGTTTTTGAGCCTGATTTGAATCATTACAATAATTTTATATGGTGAGGAACAAATAAAATGGGAAGATATTTCGGCACAGACGGCTTTCGCGGGGAGGCGAACAAAACCCTGACCGTGGAGCATGCATATAAGGTCGGCCGTTTTCTGGGATGGTATTACCGTGAGCTGAACGGAAACCGGCCGAAGATCGTGATCGGAAAGGACACAAGGCGGTCCAGCTATATGTTTGAGTATTCGCTCGTGGCGGGGATGACCGCCTCCGGAGCGGATGCCTACCTGCTTCACGTTACGACGACCCCGTCGGTGTCCTATGTGGTGCGGACGGAGGATTTTGACTGCGGCATCATGATCTCCGCGAGCCATAACCCGTACTATGACAACGGGATCAAACTGATCAACAACCGCGGGGAGAAGATGGATGAGACCGTCATCTCCTATATCGAGGACTATATCGACGGCCATGTGAACCTGTTTGGGGAAGAGATGGATGAGATCCCGTTTGCAACGCGGGATGAGATCGGCTGCACGGTGGACTATGTGGCGGGCCGGAACCGCTATGTGGGTTATCTGATTTCGCTGGCGGTTCATTCCTTCCGGGGAATGCGCATCGGTCTGGACTGTGCGAACGGCAGTGCATGGATGATTGCGAAGAATGTATTTGACGCGCTGGGCGCCAAGACCTATGTGATCAATGCGGAGCCGAACGGCATGAACATCAATAACGCTGCCGGCTCCACGCATATTGAGGTGCTGCAGCAGTTTGTCAAAGACAAACATCTGGATGTGGGCTTCGCCTACGACGGAGATGCGGACCGCTGTATCGCGGTGGATGACCGCGGCGAGGTGGTCAACGGAGACCTGATTCTCTATATCTACGGAAAATATATGAAGGAGAGAGGAAAGCTCCTGAACAATACGGTCGTCACCACTGTTATGTCCAACTTCGGACTGTACAGGGCGTTCGACGACGCGGGCATTGACTATGAGCAGACCGCGGTGGGCGATAAATACGTATACGAGTGCATGCAGAAAAACGGTCACCGAATCGGCGGGGAGCAGTCCGGGCATATTATATTCAGTAAATACGCGACAACCGGAGACGGGATTCTGACATCGCTGAAGGTCATGCAGGTCATGCTTGCCAAAAAGATGCCCCTGTCCAAGCTGGTGGAGCCCGTAAAAATTTATCCGCAGGTGCTGAAAAACATCCGCGTAAAAAGCAAGCCGGAGGCGCAGAATGACCCGGATGTCCAGGCCGAAGTCGCGCGCGTTGCCAACTATCTTGGCGACACCGGCCGTATCCTCGTCCGCGAGAGCGGCACCGAGCCGGTAATCCGCGTCATGGTCGAGGCGGAGACGAAAGAAATCTGCGGCCGCTGTGTCAAACAGGTAACGCAGGTGATTCGGGAGAAGGGGCATACGATCTGACGGGAAACCATTTTTGTGATTGATGGAATTGTTTCTATTATATATGCTGTGCAGGTGGGGATTGCGCAACTCATCACAGTATATATGAAGGATGCGCACAGAAAACACTTCATAAGCGGGTAGTACGGAGCCGCCGGTACTTAGAGACCGTATTTTGGTCTCTTATGTACCGTTGCGTGCGGAGACTAGCGAGAGCGTGCCCGCGTTGAAGTTGTTTTTGGGTGCATCCTTCTCAGATATATTATTTGTTGCGCAATCCCCACCATAATTATAAAAGAAAGAGGTGAGTCGTATGGTAGAATTAGACCAGTTCAAGTCCGTCTTGAACGCATATCGACACCCGCTGCAGGAAGTAAGGGATTCACTTTAACCTCGCTGACAAAGAGCAGAGGATAGAGGAACTGGAGCGGGAGATGGAGGCGCCGGATTTCTGGAATGATCCGGAGCGCTCCCAGCAGATGATGAAAGAACTGAAAAGTAAAAAAGATGACGTGCAGATCTATGAGCAGCTTTCCTCCATGATGGAGGATATCGAGGTCATGATCGAGATGGGATACGAGGAGGATGACGCTTCCGTGATCCCGGAGATCGAGGAGATGCTGGCCGAGTTTCAGTCGACCTTCGAGAGCATCCGCATGAAGACGCTCCTCTCCGGGGAGTTTGACGCGGATAACGCCATTGTCACCCTCCACGCGGGCGCGGGCGGAACAGAGTCTTGCGACTGGGTGAGCATGCTGTACCGGATGTACACGCGATGGGCGACGGCAAAGGGATATACCATTGAGGTGCTGGACTACCTCGACGGCGAAGAGGCGGGCATTAAGTCGGTCACGTTTCAGGTGAACGGTGAAAATGCTTACGGGTATCTGAAATCCGAGAAGGGCGTCCATCGTCTGGTTCGCATTTCTCCGTTTAACGCGGCGGGAAAGCGCCAGACCTCCTTTGCATCCTGCGATGTGATGCCGGAGCTGGAGGAGGATCTGGAGGTCGAGATCAACGAGGAGGATCTGCGGATCGACACCTATCGGTCCAGCGGAGCCGGCGGACAGCATATTAACAAGACATCGTCCGCGATCCGGATCACGCATCTGCCCACTGGAATTGTGGTGCAGTGCCAGAATGAGCGGTCCCAGCACATGAACAAGGACAAGGCCATGCAGATGCTCAAATCCAAGCTGTACCTGCTGAAGCAGCAGGAGAATCAGGAGCGTGTGGACGGGATCCGCGGTGACCTGACCGAGATCGGATGGGGAAATCAGATCCGCTCCTATGTCATGCAGCCGTACAAGATGGTCAAGGATCTGAGGACAAACGAGGAGACCGGAAACGTGGACAGTGTCATGGACGGCAATCTGGATCCGTTTATGAACGCATACCTGAAGTGGACGGCCCTGCAGGGATAAATTCGACATGTTTTTTGTACAAATTTGCCTGACTCTGAAAATTGCGAAACATGTTGCAAGGGTAGGTAGTTTGTGTTAAGATATCCTTGCTGTGAGCACAAATGTATCTCTGAGAAACACAGGGGGCGGGAAATGGCGGAAAAGACAAAGTATTTTGTTTTAAAGCAAAAGGCGGTTCCGGAAGTGCTGTTGAAGGTCGTGGAAGCGAAGCATCTGCTCGATTCCGGAAAGGTAGCGTCTGTGCAGGATGCGGTCGACAAAACCGGCATCAGCCGCAGCTCCTTTTACAAGTACAAGGATGATATTTTCCCGTTCCATGAGAACACTAAGGGCCGGACGATCACCATGGTGGTTCAGCTGAATGACGAGCCGGGGCTTTTGTCTCTGGTTCTGAAGATTGTGGCGGATTATCACGCGAATATCCTGACGATCCACCAGAGCATTCCGGTGAATGGTGTCGCTTCTCTGACGCTGAGCGTTGAAGTCCTGCGGGATACAGGCGATGCCTCGCAGATGGCGCAGGCGATTGAGGAGCAGGACGGGATTCATTATCTGAAAATATTAGCAAGGGAGTAAGACGTGGTTAAGATTGCAGTGTTAGGATACGGCACCATCGGTTCCGGTGTCGTGGAAGTTCTGGAGAGAAACCGAGAAGTTATCACAAAGAGAGCCGGAGAGGAGATCGCGGTAAAGTATATTCTGGATCTCCGTGATTTTCCGGGGGATCCGCACGAGGATCTTGTGGTTCATGATTATGAGATCATCCGCAGCGACCCGGAGGTGTCTGTTGTGGTGGAGACGATGGGCGGCGTAGAGCCGGCATTTACGTTTGCGAAGGCGGCGATTTTGGCGGGCAAGCATTTTGCTACCTCCAACAAGGCGCTGATCGCGAAGCACGGTGCGGAGCTGATCGCGATGGCGCAGGAGCGGAGCCTGAACTGCCTCTACGGGGCGAGTGTCGGCGGCGGCATTCCGATCATCCGGCCGTTAAACAGCTGCCTGACCGCGGATGTGATTGAGGAGATTTCCGGCATCCTGAATGGGACAACCAACTATATGATGACGAAGATGTCCGAGGAAGGGTCTGAGTTTGACGATGTCCTTCATGATGCCCAGGCGAAGGGATATGCGGAGGCTGACCCGACGGCGGATATTGAGGGATACGATGCCTGCAGAAAGATCGCGATCCTGACCTCTCTGGTTTGTGCCAGACAGGTCGATTTTGAGGAGATCCACACGGAGGGAATCACGAAGATTACCGCGGCGGACATCCGCTATGCGAAGGCGATGGGCAGGCGGATCAAGCTGCTGGCCTGCAGCTACCGGCTGGGAGAGCAGTATTGCGCGATTGTCGCGCCGTACATGCTGGATGAGAGTACCCCGCTGTACGGGGTCAACGGTGTGTTTAACGCTATTTTCGTGAAGGGGAACATGCTCGGCGATGCCATGTTCTACGGCAGCGGCGCGGGGAAGCTTCCCACAGCCAGCGCGGTTGTGGCGGATATCGTGGATATCGTCCGTCATAAGCATGTGAGCATTACCATGGACTGGAAGCCGGAGAAGGTGCAGCTGGCGGATTACCGGAATCTGACAAGCCGCTATTTTGTCCGGACTACAGCGGACGCCGCGGCAGTGGAGAGTGTGTTCGGAGAGGTCTCCTATGTACAGGCGGAGGGGATCACCGGAGAGACCGCTTTTGTCACCGGCCCGATGGACGGCTACGCCTACGAGGCGGCGGCTGCGAAGCTGGACGGGATTCTTCAGTGCATCCGGGTGAAATAGAAGAAGTTTTAATATGCAGAATGATAAAAGGCAGTGACACGATCCCGTGCATTACTGCCTTTTTATTATTTATAAAATTATTTGCCGGAACTGCTCATTGATAATTGCCATACCGGTATGTCTGGCTCTGGTCAAAATCCCCGCTCTCTTCGTGCTGCGAGGTCTCCGGCAGCAGATCCAGATAGAAACAGGTCTGTGCCTGCGTCATATACGGGAGGATCCAGAGCAGTCCGACAAAGCAGGTCAGGATGGAAAAGAGGAGCCAGCCGATAAAAGAGAGGCTGAGGACGAAAAACTTCCATTTGCGTCCCCGCATCAGGCGGCGGCTCTCGCGGATGGCGTCCGTCACGCGGATATTATCGTCATCCAGCAGGATGAAGGTGGTCATGGACCACGAGTAGGCGACAATGATCAGGATGATGCATCCGGCGACCAGCAATGCCGCGCCGAGCGCTGCCAGACCGATGGTGGATACGGTTGCGACATCGTCGGTGAGAAGAAACGGCATCATGCACAGGTATCCCGGCGCGATACAGGCGACGGACAGCAGGATTTCCAGAAGGCCGAAGCCGATGTAGCGGTCCGGGCGATTCCGGAATGTGTAAAACAGCTCGGACCATTTTGTCTCTTGTCCCCGTGCGATCTGAAGGTGGATATGAGACAGGCCGGCGCCGAAGATCAGTGTCACCAGAGAGACGATCAGTGTCCCGGCATAGCCTAAGATCACACGGGAGAACACGCCGTAGTAAAGCCCCTGCTGCGTCATGGTGCTAAAGGGAATGCTCAGGACAATGCCGAAAAGCAATGTGAGGATCAGCGCCCCGATGACGCTTCCGTAATGTCCGAGAAGGTTCTGTTTTGCAGCTTTTTTTAGCTGCGCAATGGTTTTATTCATAATACATACTCCGATTTTGTGCTTGGTTTACAGCAGTTCCCCTCCATCTGTTTCGACTCCGAAGAGGTCCTCCGTATCGATCCCGTAGAGGTCCTCGATGTCGATGCCGTAGTTCTGCTCGATCGTGTAAAGGTAAGCTTTGTAATAGTTCATCAGGCTTCCGTACTGGTTGATCACCGTGATCAGGCTGGCGGCTGTGATGGCTACGCTCACGATGATTGCGATCAGGCTGATGCGGAAGGCATATTTTTCCGCCCGCACCGGTTTTGCCCGGTCACCTCTGGAGAGGGAAGAAAATAAAATGCCGAGGGCGGCAAAAACGATGGAGATGATGCCCGTGACCGAGGTCAGGATCGCGATGATCGCGCAGGAAACGCCTGCCATCGCCATGGGCGACGCGGCTCTTCTGGGCGGGCGCGTGAACTGATCCTCCGGATCTCCGAAACGGTTTTCATTTGGATTATACATGGGATACTCCTCTTGTTGTTTTTGTATTATCTTACCATTAAAAACAGAAAAGTCAATGACTCTGTTTGAATATCGAATATGTGGCAAATTGTTGCAAATAGTCCGATTCTGTGATAGAGTTAAACAGGAAATTATACAAAGGAGAGGGAATGTCATGAAACGGATTCTTGTAGTCGGCAGCCTGAATATGGACCATGTGGCGAAGGTGGATCACATTGTCCGTGAGGGGGAGACCATTCTGGCGACAGACTTTTCAAAATCGCCCGGAGGCAAGGGAGCCAATCAGGCCTACGCCATCGGAAAACTGGGCGGACAGATTGCCATGCTCGGCGCGGTCGGCACGGATGACGACGGCAATGCGCTGATCCGGAGCCTGAACAGCGTGGGGGTTGATACGGACGGGATGATGCGCTGTGCGGACGCACCCACCGGCACCGCGTGGATCTCCGTGGACCGGAACGGGTCGAACTCCATCACCGTGATCCCCGGAGCCAATATGAAGGTAGATACTTCCTATATAGATGAGCATATCAATGCGATCGAGAGCGCTGATATTGTGATCATGCAGCTGGAGATTCCGCTGGCGACGGTCGTGTACACAGCGCGCCTGGCAAAATCCATGGGGAAATATGTGATTCTCGATCCGGCGCCTGCTATCCCGGATCTGCCGGAGGAGCTGTACGGATATGTCGATTTGCTGAAACCGAACGAGACGGAGCTGAGTATCCTTGCCGGAGTTTCCGCGGATGACACCGATTATCTTAAGAAAGTGAATATACTGCGGCAGAGAGGCGCGGCGGATATGCTCGTCAGCCTGGGCGGCGACGGTGTCCTGATGAGTCTGGCCGGTCAGGAGGACAGGATGATTCCGAGCATCCGGGTGGAGGCCGTTGACACGACGGCCGCCGGCGACAGCTTTGTGGCCGGGCTGGCTGTGAAGCTGGCGGAGGACCGGGATGTTTTCGAGGCGATTGACTATGCGCAGAAGGTGGCGGCGATCGCGGTGACGCGGAAGGGGGCACAGCCCTCCATACCGAGTCCGGAAGAGGTAAAATAAGGATGTCTGAGAAACGATCAAGCAAGCGCAAAACGGCATATTTTTCTTCCAAGAGCAAGTCAAACCGGGCCTTTCACAAGCCGGAGACCCATGGGACGCTGATCCGGATCCCCATGACCGTGCCGATGCACATCATCTCGATTGTGTCCCTGATTGTACAGGGCGGGTTGACGGCGTTTACTATCTATGCGGTATATACGACGGATACGATTCCATCTCTGGAAGGGACCGGATATGCGACTAGCCTGATTTATCTGCTGCTGCCGTTTGTGACATGGCTGATCACCTTCGGATTCCGCTTTATCTGCCGGAAGGTGCCGCTGGAGATGTGGCGGCTCCCGGTGAAGGTAAAAAAGGGCATGGTTGCGCTGAAGGGTCAGCCCCTGAAGCTGCTGACACTGCTGGCGGAGCTGGAGACGGCGGTCTGTTTTGTTTATATTGCGCTGATCCTGTATCTGGGCGGGTCGCCCAGCAACTGGATCCTGCTCTTGTGGATCGCGGCGCTGGTGGTCACTGTCTGGCTCCCCTGCCGTAAGGCATGGCAGGAAGCCAAAAACAATGGAACCAAATAAGATTTTTATATAAGGAGGGCATTTTTATGAAGAAAATCATAAACGCACCGGAGAACTATGTGGACGATATGTTAAAAGGCATCTATGCCGCGCACGCGGATCAGGTGAAATACGCGGCGGATGATCTGCGCTGCTACTGCATTGCCAATAAGAAGCCCGGCAAGGTTGCGATCGTCACAGGCGGCGGCACCGGCCATCTTCCGCTTTTCCTGGGATTTGTCGGAGAGGGGCTGATCGACGGCTGCGGCGTGGGCGGTGTTTTCCAGTCTCCTTCCCCGGAGCAGATTTATGAGATCTCAAAGGAAGTGGAGGCAGGCGCGGGCGTCCTGTATCTCTACGGGAATTACACCGGAGATATCATGACATTTGATATGGCGACCGATCTTTGTGAGATGGACGATATCGAGTGCAAGAGTATCGTGGGTGCGGACGATGTGAACTCCCACGCGGATCCGGCTACCCGCCGCGGTGTAGCGGGAATCTACTTTATGTATAAAGCAGCCGGTGCGAAGGCCGATCAAGGCGGAACGCTGGATGAGGTTCTTGCCGCGGCGCAGCTGGCCAAGGATAACACCCGCACCGTCGGATTTGCCCTGACACCCTGCATTATCCCGGAGATCGGGCACCCGAATTTTGAGCTGGGCGAGAATGAGATGGCCATGGGCATGGGCATTCACGGAGAGCCGGGCGTGTGGAACGGTCCCTTAAAGACTTCCCGTGAGATCGCTGAGGAGTCGCTCGATACGCTGCTGGGCGATATGCCGCTGGCTGGGGGCGATGAGGTTGCGGTCCTGATCAACGGACTGGGCGCCACCTCGCTGGAGGAGCAGTACATTCTGTCCAATGACGTGACAGAGATCCTGACCTCCAGGGGCGTGAAAATTTATAAAACCATCGTGGGCGAGTATGCCACCTCCATGGAGATGGCGGGCGCATCCATCACCCTGTGCAAGATGAACGACGAGCTGAAGGGATATCTGGATTATCCGGTACATACCCCGTTCATCTGCCAGAAATAAGCCAATCAGGAGGAGAACGAAAATGGAAAAGATTTTATTTGACCAGATACCGGATCTGTTTGCCTCGGCCGGAGCACTCTTTGCGGAGAAAAAAGAGGAGCTCTGCGAGATGGACGCAAAGCTGGGAGACGGAGACCTGGGGCTTACCATGAGCAAGGGATTCGGCGAGCTTCCGTCCCTGCTGCGCGACCAGGAGGCAGATGCGGCCGGTGATATCGGGAAGCTTCTGATGAAGGCCGGAATGAAGATGTCCTCGCTGATTCCTTCCACCATGGGATTTTTGATGTCTACCGGTGTGATGGAGGGCGGAAAGGCCGTGAAGGGAAAGGCAGAGCTGGACGGTGCTGCGCTGGCTGCTTTCCTGACCGGATTTGCCGCCGGTGTCCAGAAGCGGGGCAAATGCCAGGCCGGACAGCGGACGATCTACGACGCGATTCTTCCCGCCGCGGATGCCGCGGCTGCAACTGTCAGAGAAAATCCGGCAGCCGGGGTGAGCGAGGTGATCGCAGCCGCGCTGGACGCGGCGCAGGCCGGTGTGGAAGCGACAAAGGATATGGTTCCCGTGTTCGGAAAGGCCGCAGTGCATGCGGCGGCCTGTGCCGGTGTTCCGGATCAGGGTGCTGTGGCCGGGAGCTATCTGATTCTCGGTTTAGCCAATTATCTGAAATAATCATTTTGCGGATGTGAGAAACATGAGAAATCGATATGTTAAAATTATAGTGCCGTTCGTGCTGTGCGCGGCTCTGACACTGACCGGCTGCACAGCCGCCTCCGGGGACGCGGAGGATTCCGTAGAGGAGGAGGTCACATTAAACGATCAGTATGCCCCGTATGAGGACACACTCGATCTGGCCACGGATCTTCTGCCGTTCCGGATCGACGATATCAGCTACGGCGGGACGGTTCCGGATGAGTACGCGGTGGAGGCCGGGGATGCGGCGCGTTATGATGTGACCGCCCTGCTCGGAAGCTGGTGTGTGGAAGGGTCGACCTCCGGCGCGACGGAGCACGCCACGGAGACGACGGTCAAGGCGAAGTTTGAGTCCGACGATGATGCTATCCGGGCGTTTACGGTTCTGCCGGACACGATTGTTTTCGGAATCGGCAGCAGCGGGGAGGCCGTGGATTCCATCATGGATATGTATATCTACTGCAGTGCATATCTGCTGGCGGATTTTTCCTGCCGCAGCCAGGATGACAATTCCTTTACCGCGATGGTTCCCTACACGATCGGCGGGAACACGCTGGCTGTCGGGTTTTACGATTCCTCCGGCGATGACTCCGCCGTGCTGAAGCAGGAGATGGACTATCTCATGGAGTGGACCGGATGGAAGCTGACGCTGACCTATGGGGATGAGAGTGTGACCTATGTCCCGTCCGAGGTAGTTGACGATGCGGAGAACGGGTATGTGACCGTCGGCGGCGACATCATCGCCGGTTATGACGGGATCGACGGGATCACCAGTGTGGATCCCGATCCGGACAACCCCACTGTTTCCTATGGTGATAAGACGAAAAAGGCCACATTCGACTTCCGCGAGGACGGCACCGTCACCATAACGGTCAAAGGCGGGGAAACCTATGAGCTGGAGTTCCGTTACTCCGGCAAGACGCTGACCCTCATCGACGGCGACCATGTGGCGATGTACGGATATTATTCTTATTAGGATGTGTCATAAAAGAAAGGAGCGCTCATATCATGTTAAAAGGAATTCCTTCGATCCTCTCTCCGGAACTTTTAAAGGTGCTTGCGGAGATGGGACACGGCGACACACTGGTCATAGGCGATGCGAATTTCGCGGCGGCCTCCATGGCGAAAGACAGCATTCTGGTTCGCTGCGACGGGCTTCGCGCCACGGATCTCATGGATGCGATCCTGACACTGCTGCCGCTGGATGATTTTGTGGATGACCCGGTGCTGATCATGGATAAGGACGCGGTGCACGCCGATCTGGAATGCCCGGTGTGGGATGAGTTCCGGAATATTGTTGCGAAGCATGACGCACGGGGTGCGAACGCCTGCCGGATGATCACGCGCGGGGAGTTCTATACCCGGGCAAAGGCGGCCTACTGTGTGGTGGCGACGACGGAGACGGCGTTTTATGCCTGCTGTATTCTGCAGAAGGGCTGTCTGTGAGAAATGTCGACAATGACGGACAATCCTTTGATACTCAAAATGTTTTTTGTGGAATTATGACAAGGAAAAACAGTAAAAACCCAAAAAACCAAAAAAATTAATAATTTAAAATGTCGAATTTTGTTGACAAATTTGGTCA
>JAJPYF010000127.1 GCA_021205085.1 Clostridiales bacterium
TTTTTGTATTTTTCCAACCTAATTTCTTCCATTTATTTGTATTTTTCCAACTATACATGTGTAAAATCCGAAAAAAGTGCCGGAGATCGCTCTCCGGCACCAATCATTGTCCGTTATTTCTGTTGTAGCATACGCCTTACTGCAGCGGATACTTCGCGGTCAGTCCGTCCACGATCGCCCGCGCCGCCGGGATGCCGTTCTCGCCCTCTTTGATCACGGTCGCAATGGCCTCCGCGATGCGGTCCATATCCTCCGCATTCATGCCGCGGGAGGTCACGGACGGTGTGCCGAGACGGATACCGCTGGTCACAAACGGGGACTTTGGATCATTCGGGATGGTGTTTTTGTTCGCGGTGATGTGCGCCTCATCCAGAAGCTTCTCAACCGCCTTTCCGGTCAGGTCAAACGGTGTCAGATCCACCAGCATCAGATGGTTGTCCGTGCCGCCGGAGACAATGCTGATCCCGCGGCTTAACAGCCCCTTGCAGAGCGCCTGTGCGTTGTCTGCCACGTTCTGCTGGTAAGTTTTGAACTCGTCTGACAGCGCTTCCTTGAAGCAAACGGCCTTTGCCGCGATGACATGCATCAGCGGACCGCCCTGAATGCCGGGAAAAATCGCCTTGTTGAAGTTGAAATTATTCTTTTCCATGGACTCTTTGGAGACCAGGATCATGCCGCCGCGCGGTCCGCGCAGCGTCTTGTGGGTCGTGGTCGTCACCACATCCGCGTAATGGATGGGGCTGGGATGTACACCGGCCGCCACCAGGCCCGCGATGTGAGCCATGTCCACCATCAGGTAAGCGCCGACCTTGTCCGCGATCTCACGGAACCGGGGAAAATCAATCATCCGCGCATAGGCGCTGGCACCGGCGATAATCATCTTCGGCTTGCACTCCAGAGTGATCTCCTCCACCTTGTCATAGTCGATGAATCCCTCGTCGTTCACGCCGTAGGGCACGATATGGAAATAGACGCCGGAGAAATTCACCGGTGAACCGTGGGTCAGATGTCCGCCGTGGTCCAGATTCATGCCCATCACCGTGTCGCCGGGCTTAAGGAGCGCAAACTGCACCGCCATGTTGGCCTGTGCGCCGGAGTGAGGCTGTACATTGACATACTCCGCGTCAAACAGCTTCTTCGCGCGCTCGATGGCAAGCTCCTCCACCACATCCACGCACTGGCATCCGCCGTAATAGCGCTTCGCCGGATAGCCCTCCGCATATTTATTCGTCATCACGCTGCCCTGTGCTTCCCGGACTGCCGGGCTCACCCAGTTCTCAGACGCGATCAGCTCGATGTGATCATTCTGGCGGCGCAGCTCCGCGTCAATCGCGTCCGCCACCTCGGGG
The DNA here is from genome assembly GCA_021205085.1 of Clostridiales bacterium. Taxonomy (GTDB): domain Bacteria; phylum Bacillota; class Clostridia; order Lachnospirales; family Lachnospiraceae; genus Eubacterium_I. Next base: position 1,350 of record JAJPYF010000127.1, read on the forward strand.
TCAACAAGTCGAATTTCCTCTGTTCCGTACATTCTCTTTCCTCCATGGTTCTGTTTTGTCTATCGATTCAGCAATCAATGCGCCAATACTCAACGTGCATAATTATAAACAATGTAAAGGGAAATATCAATCCCTTTTTCCAGTATGTCCCTCACGCCGGCTTTTCATCCGTCCTACCGCTGAATCGCTGCCGCAAATGCGGACATCATCTCGGAAATCTTGATCTCCTGCGGACATACCGCCTCACAGCTCCTGCATCCGATGCAGGCAGACGGCCATTTTTCCTCCGGCGTCGGTCCCAGAAGCCATGCCGGTACCGCCAGTTCCCCGCTGGTCAGTGCCTGATCGTTGTACACCGAGATCAGATTCGGGATGTCCAGCCCCTGCGGACAGTAGCTCGTGCAGTACCGGCAGGCCGTGCAGGGAAGCGTCTTCTCATTGAACATCTCGTCCTTCACTGCCATCAGACCGTCCCACTCCGCCTTTGTGAGCGGCTCTTCCGTCCGGAATATCTCAATATTCTGTTTCAACTGTTCCATATTCGACATGCCGGAGAGCGTCACACAGATGGTCGGGATGGTCTGCAGGAAACGGAATGCCCATCCCGGGACCGACTCATCCGGCCGCATTGCCTTCAGCTTCGCAGCGTATTCCTCCGCCAGCGTGGCCAGCTTGCCGCCCCGCAGCGGTTCCATGACCCAGACCGGAATCCCGTACTCGCCCAGCAGCTCGATCTTGCGCTTTGCCTCCTGATAGTCGTAGTCGATCCAGTTGAGCTGAATCTGGCAGAACTCGATATCCTGCCCGTAGGCTTCCAGAAAGCGTTTCGTGATCTCATAATCTCCGTGGACGGAAAATCCCAGGTGACGGATCCGCCCGTTGCGCTTCTGTTCGATCAAATAGGAATAAAGACCGTTGCTCTCGTTGTCCAGATACGGATCGATGTTGACCGAGTTGACATTGTGGAAAAGATAAAAATCAAAGTAATCCACCTGACATTTTCTGAGCTGTTCCTCAAAAATCTCCTCCCCCTTCGGGATGTTGGCCGGATCATACCCCGGAAACTTCGATGCCAGATAAAAGCTGTCTCTGGGATAGTTCTTCAAAACCTTTCCCATAACGATCTCCGACTGTCCGTTGTGGTAGCCGTATGCCGTATCGTAATAGTTGATGCCGTGTTTCATGGCGTAATCCACCATCTCCCGCACAGCTGCCTCGTCGATAGCAGACTCCTGTCCGCCGATGGTCGGCAGACGCATCGCGCCAAGCCCCAGAGCAGACAGCTCAAGATCCTGAAACTTTTTGTAAACCATACCGTATTCCTCCCTCTCAAAAAACCTTATCTCTTCACTGCGCGCAGGCCTGAATGATCAGCGTGCCGTCCTCATCCAGTCCGCAGGAGACCCATGCCACCTCGTCGTTGTCGCCCAGATTGCCGGCCTCGTCTGCGTACCAGTAGTAGACGCCGTCCTCTCCCAGCTCATAATCTCCGTAGGCGGTGGTCAGCTCCTCCGCCATTGATGCCAGCTCCTCATCGGAGATCCCGCTGTCTTCGCTGGTAAACACCATCATCTCTACCCGGTCTTCGCCGTCAAACACAAAGGTTCCGACATGGTCGAAGAGCTCGTAATCCACCTCCACCCCGATCTCATAGAAGTCCGCGCCGTGGTAGAAATAGTCGCCGTAGCTGTCGTCCAGCTCATCCGTATTTTCATAGACATCCAGGCCGATCGCCGCCACCAGATAATCCACCGCGATGGCATGAGTCGTAATCTCCGCCTCTCCCGCATCGAGCGACTGCTGCCGTTTCACAGTGGAAAACAAAATGATGCCTCCAACCGCCACAAAAAATAAGATCGGCGGAACCAGCTGTCTTCTCACCTCGCGGCGTCTCACCGCATACATCCTGAGTTCATGATCCTGCTCTGTTTCTTTCTTACGCATAAAAATCCTTTCCCTCAAGCCGGACTCCCCTGAATTAAAAATCCTCTTCGATGACCTGTATCTCTAAAAAATCAAACGGAATCTGTTCGATAAAACTATCCTGATAAAACCGCGTCTTTGCATGTCTCCTGAACTCATCAACATTCGATTCCAGCCAGATCGGTTTCCCCAGGTCGAACGCATAACAGACCTCGTCCAGCGCATGAAAAATCTTGTGCGTCCGCGTGTCATCGCTGTCGTCGCAGACCGTCATGTCCCGCAGCATGCGGTTACTTTTCCATTCTTTTGCCCACAGTCGCATACCATTCTCCGCCTTATCATCCGCCGCGTCTCTGCCGGTCCGCCTCGTACATCAGAATCCCCGCTGCCATAGCCGCATTCAGGGACTCCACCTTTCCGTGCATGGGAATGCGGATCCGGCGGTCGGCAAGCGCAGCCGTCTCCTCTGTCAGCCCGCTGCCCTCATTCCCGATCAGAAACGCCGTGCTGCCGATATAATCCTCCTCATTGTAGCACCGGCTGCCCTTCAGGTATGCGGCGTACACGCGGATATCCCGGGATTTGATTTCCCGAATGGTCTCCGGCAAATCCTCCGTGATATAAAACGGGACGCGGTAAATGCTTCCCATCGTGGACCGGATGGTCTTCGGGTTGTAGATGTCCGCCGTGAACCGATCCATGATCACGCCTGCGATGCCTGCGCCCTCGCCGACGCGCAGCATCGTGCCCAGATTGCCGGGATCCTGTATGTTTTCCAGAATCAGCCAGACACCGCCGGGCTCTCCCAGAACATCGGATAGGCGATACCGGCGCATCCGCATCAGGCACAAAATCCCCTGCGGCGTCTGCGTATCGGAGACATGGCTGAACACCGCATCCGACAGGACTTCATATCGTCTCCCCTCGAGGAGCACGGCGTTTTCCGGATCACCGAGGAAGGAGGCTGACACGTAGATACGCTCGATCTCCTCAGCGGGAGCCTCGCGGAACATGCGAAACCCCTCCGCCACATAGAGCTGCTGCTGCCTGCGCTCCTTCGCCTTCTTTTTCAGCTGGGTAAGCGTGCGGATCTGCGCATTCGCCGTACTTGTGATCATCACTACAGCCTGCCCGCCAGCTCGTACTGGTACTCGGAAAACTCATTCGTCATCGCCAGCGCCTCATCAATATCATAGTCCACAAACGCGCCGCCGTTGTGCGCGACCACACGGTTTGTCTTGCCCTCGCAGAGCAGATCTACCGCCATGGCGCCCATGGTAGTGGCGTACACACGGTCTTTGCAGGTCGGGCTTCCGCCGCGCTGCATATGCCCCAGAATCGTCGCCCTGGTCTCCATACCCGTGGCCGCCTCAAACCGCCGCGCCATGGAGGTGGAGTGGCCGATTCCCTCCGCGTTGATGATGATATAGTGCTTTTTCCCGCGCTTCCGATTGGCAATGATATCATCCACGATCTTCTGCTCATCGTAACCGTACTTCTCGGGAATCAGCACCTGCTCCGCTCCGTTGGCCAGACCGCACCACAGTGCGATGTAGCCCGCATGCCGCCCCATCACCTCAATGATGCTGCAGCGCTGATGGGAGGAAGCGGTGTCGCGGATCTTGTCGATGGCCTCCATCGCCGTATTGATCGCCGTGTCAAAGCCGATCGTATAGTCCGTACAGGCAATATCCAGATCGATCGTCCCCGGAACGCCGATCGTGTTGATCCCGTGTTCCGCCAGCTTCTGCGCTCCGCGGAAGGAGCCGTCGCCGCCGATGACGACAATCCCGTCAATCCCCTGCTTTCTGCAGACCTCTGCGCCGCGCTGCTGTCCTTCCTCGGTACAGAACTCCAGACAGCGGGCAGTCTGAAGGATGGTGCCGCCGCGCTGGAGAATGTTCGAGACGCTCTGGGCGTTCATGTCAATGATGTCCTCATCGAGCAGTCCCGCGTATCCCCGCATGATTCCTTTTACCTTTTTTCCTTTTGCGAGCGCCTCCCGGACCACCGCCCGGATCGCTGCATTCATGCCCGGCGCGTCACCGCCGCTGGTCAATACACCGATGGTCTGTACTTCTTTTCCCATAACCGATCCTCCTGTAAAAAACCTCCGCTCTCCTGTCCGGGAAAGCGGAGGTCTGGAAACCATTTTATTTTGTCATATCCGCTGCCTTGCCCGCACTGCCCAGAACGTTCAGAATCTTGTGGGCGACCATGTCTTTCACAGCCTGACGAGCCGGTTTCAGATACTGGCGGGGATCAAAATGATCCGGATGCTCCGCAAAGTATTTACGGATATTGCCTGTCATGGCAAGACGGATATCGGAGTCGATATTGATCTTGCAGACGGAAAGCTCAGCCGCATGGCGAAGCTGCTCTTCCGGAACACCGATGGCTCCCGGCATATTTCCGCCGTATTTATTTACCATCTCGACGAACTCCTGCGGAACGGAAGAAGAACCGTGGAGAACGATCGGGAAGCCGGGAAGGCGCTTGGTGCACTCTTCCAGAACGTCAAAGCGAAGCTGCGGCTTGGTGCCGGGCTTGAACTTGTATGCGCCGTGCGAGGTGCCGATCGCGATCGCCAGAGAGTCGCATCCGCTTCTGGAAACGAACTCCTCCACCTCTTCCGGACGGGTGTACATCTCCTTGCCGGCCTCAACACAGACCTCATCCTCAACACCGGCCAGTGTGCCGAGCTCAGCCTCGACGACAACGCCGTGTGCGTGCGCATACTCAACAACCTTCTTGGTGATCTCGATATTCTCATCAAACGGCTTGGAAGACGCATCGATCATAACCGATGTGAATCCGCCGTCGATGCAGCTCTTGCAGAGCTCAAAGCTGTCGCCGTGATCCAGATGCAGTGCGATCGGGATATCCGGGTTCTCAATGATCGCCGCCTCAACCAGCTTTACAAGGTAGGTGTGGTTTGCGTAGGCGCGGGCTCCCTTGGAAACCTGAAGGATCACCGGGCTGTTCAGCTCTCCGGCTGCCTCTGTGATACCCTGCACAATCTCCATATTGTTTACATTGAAGGCACCGATAGCATAGCCGCCGTTGTAAGCCTTCTGGAACATCTCAGTTGTTGTAACTAATCCCATGATAAATTCCTCCTTATATAAATATATTGATGCTTATGCTCTCTCCCGCAGTCCGTCCGGCACGGCCAGATGACGCGGAAGTCCGTCCACCATAACAGGGGCAAGCTCGCCCTGAATCAACGGCTTTGCGTAGGCGATAAACTCATCCGTCACAAAGTCACCGTCCGCATTGACCCACTCTCTGGGCACAACACGCTCATCGTTCGCGATCTTGTTCACATCGCGGAGTGCGGTGCCGCACTTGTACGGATCCTGGGAAGTCCGCTCAAAGACAACCATCAGTCCCGTCTTACCCTCATCCGCAGCCTTGATCGCAGCCTTGCCGGCCTCGAAGCCCTCGGAGATATCCGTGAGGGATGCCACATGGGAGCCTGCACGCTGCAGCGTGGAGAACTCGATGGCGCGGGTCTTGCAGCCGAACTCACCGGCAATATATCCGGCCAGATAGGAAGCGGTTCCGGAGAGCTGCTTGTGGCCGAATGCGTCGACAAAGTCCACACTGTTGCCGAGCTCGCAGACATAGGTGCCGTCCGCCGTGTGAATGCCCTCGGAAACGGCGACCACAACGGAAATCTTCTTAGCAAGAAGGTCTTTTACCTTTGCCTTAAAGGACTCGATGTCAAACGGAATCTCCGGAAGATAGATCAGATCCGGTCCCTGACAATCCTCATCCTTCGACAGAGCCGCAGCCGCTGTCAGCCAACCGGCGTTCCGTCCCATAATCTCCACGATCGTGCACATGCCCTGCTTGAAATCGATGGTAAAGCTGTCGCGGATCAGCTCCTTCATGGAGATCGCGATGTACTTTGCCGCACTGCCGTATCCCGGTGTGTGATCGGTAAGCGCCAGATCATTGTCAACGGTCTTCGGGCAGCCGATGAAGCGGATCTCGCTGCCCTTTGCCTGCGCATACTGGGACAGCTTGTTGATGGTGTCCATGGAATCGTTTCCGCCGATATAGATGAACACCTCGATATCCAGTTCCTTTAATGTCGCAAAAATCTGCTCATAGACAGCCTCGTTTCCCTCGGCCGCCGGCAGCTTATAACGGCAGGAGCCAAGGAAAGAGGAGGGTGTCCTCTTCAGCAGCTCTGCGTCCAGTCCGTTTTTGATATGCTCAGAAAGGTCGATATATCTCCCCTCCAGCAGTCCCTGGATGCCGTTCAGCATGCCATAGACGGTTTTTGCGCCGCATTCCTTTGCAGTGAGGTAGACACCCGCAAGGCTGGAGTTGATCGCCGCGGTCGGTCCCCCTGACTGTCCTACGATAACATTTCTTTTCATAACAGAAAATCCTTTCCTCTCATGTTTTTATTTCACAATCGTATTCATTCTAATACTTTGCGCGGTTTTTTTCAATCGCTTTTTCCAAAACTTTGATATTATTTTCACCAAGTCTTTCTTTCAGCACCGAAATCAGGTCCGAATCCGCCGAAACCGTCATGTTTGCGCCCAGCCTCCGGACGGCGCGGGGATTGGCCACATAAAAAACAACCTCATCCTGCCCGTCGGATTCCCGGAGAATCTCAAACACATCCTTCTCGGCAGCCCGGTACTCCTCCATCGTCGCAAACTGGAGCCATAGCTCCCGCTTCGCCTCGTCAAACGAATACATCTGCTCGCAGATCAGCTTGGCGTTTTTGTCCTCCTCCACGGAAACCCGGCCGCGGATGAAAACCTTCGCGTCCGCCTCCATCAGCCGGTTGTATCGCTCGTAATCCCTCGGAAAAACGATGACCTCCACCGTCCCGTAGAGATCCTCGATGGTCAGAAACGCCATCGTCTGGTTCGTCTTGGTGTATTTGATGGTTTTGCCGACGATCATGCCCCCGATCATAGCGGAGCTGCCGTCCCGAACCCGCACCTCGCCGGTCTCCTCGTCCAGAAGGAAATCGCTGGTCGCATTGGAAATGTTTTTTCTCCATTTTTCCTCGTACTCTTCCAGCGGATGGCCGCTGACATAGATGCCGAGCACCTCCTTCTCCATCGAGAGAAGCTCCTCCTTCGGGTACTCCTCCACATTCGGCAGGCGAATCTCAAACCGCTTTTTCTCCTCCCCCGAAGCCAGATCAAAGAGCGTCATCTGGCCCTCCACGGAATGCTTCCGCTTCTGTGTGACGGAATCCAGAATCGCGCCGTACACCATCATAAACTGGTTGCGGTTTCCGCCCAGCCCGTCCAGCGCCCCGGACTTGATGAAGTTCTCGATCGCGCGGCGGTTCACATCCTTCCCTGCCATGCGCTCGATAAAATCCTCCAGAGAACGGAACAGCCCGTTGGCATCCCGCTCCTCGATGAGCGCGTCGATCACCGGCCGCCCCACGCTCTTGATGGCGGAAAGGCCGTACCGAATCGCAGAACCGGAGACCGAGAAGCCGCTCATTCCCTCGTTGATATCCGGCGGGAGAACCGAAATCCCCATCTGCCTGCAAACCTGAATGTACTCGGACACCTTCGACGATTTGTCGATAACCGATGTCATCAGCGCCGCCATAAACTCCACAGGATAGTAATATTTCAAAAATGCCGTCTGATAGGAGACCACCGCGTAGGCCGCCGCGTGGGACTTGTTGAACGCGTACTTCGCGAAGTCCGTCATCTCGTCAAAAATACGGTTGGCCACCTCCGCTGAAATGCCGTTCGCCGCGCAGCCCGGCACACCCTCCGCCTCATTGCCGTAGACAAAGTTCTGCCGCTCTCTGGCCATGACATCGCCCTTTTTCTTGGACATGGCACGGCGGACCAGATCGCTGCGCCCCAGCGTGTAACCGGCCAGATCGCGGACGATCTGCATCACCTGCTCCTGATAGACAATACACCCGTAGGTGGGAGCAAGAATCGGCTCGAGCTGCGGGCAGTCGTAGGTGATGGATTCCGGATTGTTTTTTCCCCGGATATAGGCCGGTATGAAATCCATCGGGCCCGGCCGATAGAGGGAAATCCCGGCGATCATGTCCTCCAGACTCTGCGGTTTTAACTCCTTCATGAAGCTTTTCATACCCGCACTTTCCAACTGAAACACGCCGTCGCATTTTCCGGTGGAGAGGGAGGCCAGAACCGCCGCGTCGTCATAATCAATGGCATCCATGTCCAGAACGATGCCGTGCGTTTTCTCAACATTTTTCACCGCATCCTGAATGACGGTCAGCGTCCGCAGCCCCAGAAAATCCATTTTTAAAAGGCCCAGCTCCTCCAGCGTCGTCATGGTAAACTGTGTCGTGACTGAACCGTCCGAGCCGCGGGAGAGCGGCACATACTCGTCAACCGGCTTCTGGCTGATGACAACGCCGGCCGCGTGGATGGAGGTGTGCCGCGGCAGACCCTCCAGCCGCTTCGCCATGTCGATCAGCTTCCCGATCTCCGGGTCGGACTCATACAGCCCGCGCAGCTCATGGTTCATGACGAGCGCTTTATCAATGGTAATCCCCAGCTCATTGGGGATCATTTTCGCAATCTTGTCACAGGTGGCATAGGGCAGATCCATGACGCGCCCCACATCGCGGATCACATTCCGCGCGGCGAGCGTTCCGAAGGTGACGATCTGCACCACACGGTCCTTCCCGTATTTGCGCACCACATAGTCGATGACCTCCTGCCGCCGCTCGTAGCAGAAATCCACGTCGATATCCGGCATGGAGACGCGCTCCGGATTCAGGAAGCGCTCAAACAGAAGGTTGTAGCGGATGGGATCCAGCTTTGTGATGCCCAGCGTGTAGGCCACCAGACTTCCCGCCGCGCTGCCCCGCCCCGGGCCGACCATGATATCGTTCTCTCTGGCAAAGCGGATAAAATCCCACACGATAAGAAAATAGTCCACATAGCCCATCTTCTGAATCACGCCGAGCTCATAGTCCAGCTTTTCCGTGAGCTCCGGCAGGCGCTCCGGCGGATACAGCCGCTCCAGCCCCTCCCGGCACAGCTTGTTCAAATATTCCCACGAGGTGTACGGCTCCGGCACATCAAACCGGGGCAGCTTCGTGACGCCGAACTCGATCTCCACCTCGCAGCGGTCCGCAATCTTCTGCGTGTTGTCCAACGCCTCCGGGGCATAGGAAAACAGCTCGCGCATCTCGGCCTCGGATTTCACATAATACTGGCCGCCCTCGTAGCGCATCCGGTCCTCGTCGCTCAGCTTTTTCCCCGTCTGCAGGCAGAGCAGGATGTCGTGCGGCTCCGCGTCCTCCGCATAGGTGTAGTGGACATCGTTCGTCGCGACCAGATCGATGCCCGTCTCCCCGTGCAGACGCATGAGCTGCTGGTTGACCAGCGTCTGATCCGCGATGCCGTGATCCTGCAGCTCAAGGAAAAAGTTCCCCTTTCCAAAGCACTCCTCATATTTATACGCGGCCCGCTTCGCGTCCTCGTACATGCCGCGCGCCAGATACCGCTGCACCTCCCCCGCCAGACAGGCGGAGAGCGCAATAATTCCCTCGTGATATTGGTTCAGAATCTCCATATCCACACGGGGCTTGTAATAATATCCGTCAATAAACCCTTTGGAGACCAGCTTCATCAGGTTCGCATAGCCGACATTGTTCTCCGCCAGAAGAACCAGATGATAGTAGCGGTCGTCGCCGCGCCCCTGCTCCCGATCAAAGCGCGAGCCGGGCGCCACATAGACCTCGCAGCCGAGAATCGGACGGATCCCCGCTGCCTTCGCCGCCTTATAAAAATCGATCACGCCGTACATCACGCCGTGGTCGGTGATGGCCGCCGCGTTCATCCCCAGCTCCTTCACGCGGTCCACATATTCCGTTATTTTGTTTGAGCCGTCCAGGAGGCTGTACTCCGTGTGGACATGCAGGTGAACAAAAGACATGGCTGCTCCTTTTCGTGTCCGGCCGGATGCGGTCAGACAGGTATAACTGCACCCATTTTAACAGTAAACCGATTTGAATTCAATGCCATTCTGTACGTTTCCCCTCCTTTGTGCTAGAATAAGGAGCGGTAACACAAGAGAAAACGGAGTGGGACAATATGGCGCATCATACAACAGATTCACAAAAAGACTTTTCCGAGGGAAAAATATGGAGGGTCATCACCACGCAGGCAGTTCCGCTGACCATCGCGCAGTTGATCTATCTTTTATACAATATCGTAGACCGGATCTACATCGGCCGCCTGCCGGAGGTAGGCAGCATCGCGCTGGCCGGCGTGGGGCTGACGTTTCCGTTCAGCACCTTCATCCTCGCGTTCGCCAACCTTTTCGGCACCGGCGGAACGCCGCTTTTTTCCATCGCGCGGGGCGCAAAGGAGGAAGAACGGGCGAAACTGATTCTGGGCAATGTCTTCACCCTGGTTCTCGTTTCGTCCGTGGTCATCTTTGCGCTGTGCTACCGCTTCCGCGTGCCGGTGCTCTACCTTTTCGGCGCGAGCGACGCCACCATCGTCTACGCGGAAAGCTACCTGAAAATTTACCTCTTCGGCGTACTCTTTTCCATGATCGTCACCGGCATGAACGGTTTTCTCTCCGCGCTCGGATTCCCCAAAACCGCCATGTGGACGACCGTCATCGGCGCAGTCCTGAACCTGATTCTGGATCCGGTCTTTATCTTTGCGCTGGGTCTCGGCGTACAGGGCGCCGCCCTCGCCTCCGTCATCAGCCAGGGGGTATCCGCGCTGTGGGTTTTGAGATTTTTACTCGGAAAACAAAATGAATACCGGCTGACGCTCGCGCATATGAAGCTCCGCCTCCGACTGGTGCGGGAGATTCTGGGACTGGGCGTCACCGGTTTTATGCAGCAGTTCACCAACTGTCTGGTGCAGATTGTCTGCAACGCCACCCTCCAGAACTGGGGCGGCGATGTCTATGTGGGCATCATGACCATCATCAACAGTGTCCGTGAGATCGCCTCCCTGCCGGTATCCGGCTTAAGCAGCGGGGCGCAGCCGGTGCTCGGCTACAACTACGGTGCCAAAAAGCCCCACCGGGTCAAGGAGGGAATCCGGTTCATGTCCATCGCCGGTATCATTTATACCGCCGCTATGTGGCTGGTGATCCTGCTCTTCCCCGCCGCCTTCATCCGGATTTTTTCCACGGACGCGCAGACGATCGAGCTCGGCGTGACCGCCATCCGCATTTATTTCATGGGATTTATCTTCATGAGCCTGCAGTTTATGGGGCAGTCCACCTTCGTCGGGCTGGGGAAAGCACGGCGCGCCGTCTTTTTCTCCATCCTTCGAAAAGTTGTGATCGTCGTGCCGCTGACCCTCCTGCTCCCATACGCCCTCGGCACCGACGGCGTGTTTCTGGCGGAGCCGGTCTCCAACCTAATCGGCGGAACAGCCTGTTTTCTCACAATGTGGTTCACGGTGTATCGGAAGCTGGAGTAGCCCGGCAGCTACAGCACCGTCTCCTCGAGGAACTTCGCCACGCCGTCCTCGTCCGCGGTGTACTCCGTCACGCAGTCCGCGCTCTCCTTACAGGTCTCTGTCGCATTTTTCAGCGCCACGCCGATCCCGGCAGCCTGCAGCATATCCGCGTCGTTATCCCCGTCGCCAAACGCCATCGTCTCCTCCGGAGAAATCCCCAGAAGTCCCAGCGCATAGCGCATGCCGGACGCCTTTCCCGCCTCCCCGCTGGAGATCTCCAGGCGGCAGGGGATGGAGGAGGTGATGTGAATATTCTCCACATTGCGGCGGATCGTGTTGCCGATCATGCGGGAAAGCCCCGAATCCTTCAGAATCAGATCCAGCCCGGCCAGCCTGCCGGCGTTTTCAAAAATAAAATCAATGATATACCGCTCCGGCTTCCGCGTCTGCTGAATATAGGGAACCGCGCTCCGCATCATGCCGAAGCGGGCGGGGTCGCGCACATAGTCCGCCGCAGCGTGAATCACGCCGTCCATGCAGACCTCGTATGTAATCTGCCCTTCCAAAAAGAAATTGCCCACGCTGCGCATAATCCGCCGGACATCCGCCGCCTTCAGCAGCCATTCGTGAACCTTCTCACCGGTCCGCACATCATAGACGGACGCGCCGTTGGAGGCCACCATATAATCCGCGCCGCTCAGGCTGCGGATATCATCGGGAAATGTCGGAAACGCCCGCCCGCTCACCGGGAGCAGCGCGATCCCCCTCTCCTGCGCCTTCGCAAATGCCGCCTTCGTCCGCTCCGACACGGTTTTCTCCGTGGTTAATACCGTAAAATCAAGGTCAAACGCGATACATCTGATCTTTGAAAAATCTGTCTGCATGAGATACCGCCCTTTCTTTTGTAATCCTGTAACCGTTCAGTACCTTCACAGTTACGTAATCTTTCTCTCAGTATAGAAGAATTTCCCCCTGAATACAATGAATTTATACCGGACTTTTTTAAAAAATATGTATTGACTTTTAGAAAATATGGTGATATTATAAACAAGCTTTCGCGAGCAGATGCGCGTGACAAGGACAAGAACGGGGTGTGGCTCAGTTTGGCTAGAGCGTCTGGTTAGGGACCAGGAGGTCGCAGGTTCAAATCCTGTCACTCCGATTTATAGGGCTATCGCCAAACGGTAAGGCAACGGACTCTGACTCCGTCATTTCCAGGTTCGAATCCTGGTAGCCCTGCTAAGAAAACCCTCAGTGAAAAAATTCACCGAGGGTTCTTTTTTGTCTGAAAAAGTGAGGAAATATGCGGGTTTGCGGCATTTCCGGGCAAAATCTGAATGGGTCATTTTCTCATTCCCGGAGCAATCCGCCGCAGGAACATCTTTCGGATTTTTACGGGAAAAATAGGTCAATTTTGAACGGATAGGTCAATTTATAGGTCAATTTAAAAGTCCTTCTGTGACTCCTATTCAGGTTGATTCATCACCTGATGTATTAACAATATCAGAGACCCATTGCACAATCTCATCGGCATACTGTATTGCCTTATCAGCATGTCGCTCTTCAAGGAAAAGCTCATTTGGATATCTGATTGAGACACCATACGGAGTTAAAGTATCCGCATACTCGTAAAACTTATCCTCGATTTCAACTTGATTCTTTATTTGATTCAACAAAAATGATAGGTCATGAAGCTTCGGCATACCGCCCTGTGCTCCATAGTACATGATCAATGCTTTTATGCTCTTTTCAGCAGCCTGCTGACAATGATAACAGATAATCTCAAGAGGCTTCGGATAATATGTTGAATTCAAATGCTTGGCAACACCAAGGTCTGTTACAGCCAGATCATACCACTCTTTCGTTGCTGACATCATAAAGCAAAACCCCCTTTCGATATACCTCATTCTCAATAGACGGAAAATCTTTCCTTTTGTCAAATCTGCTTCTTGTCCCAACAATGATATCCACCGGACGTTGTTTCACTCTGCGCACCGCTTTATATGCTTTCGATGTCTCTGCAGCAATATCTGATATACCATCTCTGACTACAATGTAAAAATCAAAATCACTTTCATCCGTATAAGTATTATTTGCATAGGAACCAAACAAATATATCTGCACCGGAAGCAGTTGCTCTACGAAATGATTCTTTAATTCTTCTATTTCCTTTATTGGCATAATTTTCACGTCCTCTCTGAAACTACTGTCTATATCTTATCTATTATAACAGGTTCCTATTATCCTAACACTCATTTTTCGGTGGAAAATGGAACTGGCCGCGTAAAAATCTGTCTCTTTTTATATCAATCAGTATAAATGGAAACGGAAATTAAGACAAGCCCAAATGTCGGAAAGCCGTTATAAATACAACGGCTCTCCATTTAACATATCTTCAATATTTCCTCTCAGTTCATTTCCGATTGTTCCCGCTCTCCTGCTCCTTGCTGCTGACTCTGGCATATCCCATAACCTTGTTCTGCATAATCTACCTTCCTCCGTTGCCCTGATACATGGATAAAACACGCTTCTCACGCATTCTTCTATACTCCTCGTCCATGATATCCGTAAGCGTCAGATATCGGTCTCCAATAAAACCCCAGTCATTTTCTGAATCAATATAGCCTGCCCGGCATTCTTCATCATCCACCGGCAGATTTTCCGTCGATATAAAAGTCCCAAAAAAGTTGACCAATATGAACGGCCTGTAGCGGCATGGTATCCCGTCACTTTCTCCATCTGCCAATTCCCAAAAATGAAAGCCATCCGGAATACTGTTTCTGTTAATCCTCACATCTGAAAAATATCCATCAATCCCCCTGATCCTCATGGGCATCCATCTCTCTGATTTTGCGTCAAAACGCATCCTGATCACCTCCATTCGTATGCCGGTGCAAGAAACCGCACCGGCATACTTTCCCTTCCCGTTTTTCAATCTCCACCATTCCCCGCACTGATTATGAGCCCGATAAGACTTATAAGCACTACGAGAACAATGGTTCTGAATATCATCACTTCTTGTTTCCCCTCCCCCCTACGCCGCTGACATAAGTCCTTGCTCGACATCATAATAATAGGCATGGTCAGAAAGCACCTCTTCCTCCGCCAGCATCGTTTCATTGACTTCACGGACCATCCTGCTAAGCCGTTCCCCGTCTTCCGGCCGTTCTGCCGGTACGAAAATCAGCTCATGCAGGCTGGAGGGCAGTACATAGAAGTTTTTCCCTCCCATGGTTTCCTGAAAGTACTCTTTCCCCATGAGAATACCTGCTGCACCGTAATTCATTTTGTTGTTGGTGAAAACGTACATCTCCACGGCTCCGGATTCTTCCGCTTCTTCTACTGCCTTTGCGCATTCAGGTGCCAGACTTCTCAGCACAGCCCCCATATTCCGGACGCTGTATCCGTCCTTATATAAGTTTTCCACAGCCTGCTGAAATACCTCCAGCTCTGTCACTCCCCACTGCTCCAGCATGGCCTTCTTGATACGCACCCGCTGATAGCCCATACCCTCAACCTCACAGCGGTACATGTAAAAGATATCCAGATCCAGCATCTTCCTCCCCGCGAAAATTTCCTGCATTTCTGAATTTTGCTTCTCCGATAACAGGAATGGGTACACCTGATCTCTGACATCCTCCCATGCCTCCAGTTTTTGGATCGCAGCCAGACATTCCTCCGCCGCATGGCCTCCCCACTTCAATTTTTCCATTATCCTGTCCACAACCCTCTCCTTGCTCATTCCATGTTCCGCCTGCGGAAAGAAATCATCCAGATAGACAACCGGTGTAACCTCCTGTTTTTCATCCTGCACAATACAGATTCCGGTCTTCCTTACCCCGTTGTCCGCCAATACTTTATGAAGGTTGACATAGCTTCCCTCCCCACATCTTATGGCAATCTCTTTTTCCATTTCTGCAGCAAACTCTTTAAAATCCATCGTTATCCTCCCCGCACTTAAATATTTCCAACAGAAGATCTGCTATGAAACGGACCCCTGTCTGGAACCCACACTCCAGGCCCTTATCTGCCGCCTCGGTAAACACATCCTCCATTCTGGCCTTGTCCAATTCTCCGTCATGATATTTTTTGGTCAGCTCTGTCACCTTATTGGAAGCCGCCTTTTGCAGATGCTTCGCCATCTCCGTCTCTGAATAGAACTGGCAATAAATCGTTTCCAGCAATTTCACGTTTTTTCTCCTCTCTTTCCTCATTCTATGCCGGACATCACCATGCAAAACAAGGGCAGGTTTCCTGTCCTGCCCTCATCCCTCGGTATGTAACCACGGTTATCTTCTTTCCCGCAGCGCATTAATTACGCTGCTTTCGCCTTGGTCCGTTTCAGGCTGTTCAACGCCCTGCGGTATGTGTCGTCGTCCATCGTTTCAATGCTGCTGACCCCATAGCGTCCGAGTACCACATCCAGCGCAATTCCGGTCCGCTCCAGTCCGCGGTTGACTGCCTGGATTTTATCGGCACTCTGTTTCCCCCGCTCATGTGCTGTTTCCGTTCTTCCTGCAGGTAGCACAGAAGCGGTCCTGCTTTGGGCGTTTGCCCTCAGCCGGTATACCTCTGTGCCGTCCTGATTCACAATAGCCAGCCCCATGATCTCACGGTTATCATTGTAAGTGATCTCCGCCACGCGGAATTTATCATAACAAACCCACTTGTTCCCCTTCTGCTCCATCCGCGCTTTGGACGCCCCGACCCAGATATACGGGGCGGTGTACAGCTCCCTGCCGATGCCGAGGCTGACACAGGCACGCTTGAAAGAGTCCGATGCCTGCCCTTTCTCCTTCTCCGTGTAACTCTCCGTGCCGACATCCATCTTCTCAATCCATTGTGCCTTATCCTCATCCCAGATACTGACCGTGCAGTAAAGGTTCCCGCCGATCACCTCATGGCGCCGCTGCCGCCCTGTCGTACCAGAGACTTCAACCAGAATCTTCATGTCCGCCCTCGCGTCTTTATACAGCAAGAGCGACAATCCTTTCTCGCTTGCCATGCCTATCCGACACTCAATCTCATCTGCACGAAGCAATCGGATCTCCTTGTTTGACATAAGCTTACTCCTTCCTTTCCGCTGCTCCAGTAACAACCGTCCCGGCCGTGAGCGCTTCGATTTCTTCTGTGACATGGTTTTCCATCTCACGGTAACTGTTATCGTCTTTTTTCAGCCATTCATCATAAAAGCCCCTTAAAATATCCCTCCGCTCCAAGAGCGCTGCCAATACCTGCTCCGGCATTGCCCCTGCCTTCTCTACCAGAATTTCATAAAAGTTCACGACTGCATCAATCTCATAGCTTTTATCAAAAACCTCTGCATTCGTCCCACCAAGTACAGATACCTTGTACGCCTGAAACTCACCATAAATACGGTCTAAAAAATGTTCCCTCATACAGCCATCCTCCAGCTTTAATCAAAAGGCAGCTCACCGCCAAAACCATCAGGGCAATACAGGAAACCGACGCCATCTTCTGCCACACCTCCACGCGAACTGGCTTGTGAGACATGGGAAGCGCTATTTTGGTAATCCTTCTCATTTTCCGTTCTCACCACACCCTTACTCTCCGCAAACTCCTGCTCTTCCACCACGACCTCAAAAAACGGCACCTTTACCCCGTCCTTATTATCATAGTATCCGGTCTGGACACGCCCTGTGATCAGCATCTTCATCCCCTTCCTCAGATACTTCTCCGAGAAATCTGCACGGTTCCCGAACGCCACAATGTGGAAGAAGTCTGTAGTAATGCCTCCGTCCCGCTTAAAGCGGCGGTCCACTGCGAGCGAGTACCGTGCGACCGCAGTCGGGTTCTCCCCCTGCGTGTACCTCACTTCCGGGTCACGGGTCAGCCGCCCCATAAGAATAATTCTATTCATAAAAGCCTGTCCCTCCTATGCGACCATCAGGCGGCGGTAGCTGCTCTGGGTGAGGAAGTCTTGGTAAATCTCTGGCTCCTCCGCTTTCAGCCGCTTCGTGTCCACGCCGCTCCTGCTGATTTCTTTCCATGTCACCACCCTGCCTCCGACCATCCCTGTCTCGGCTTCCTTTAGGTAGCTTTTCAGTTGGTTCGCCGCGGCGGCCTTTGCCGTCTCCACCCGTTTTAATTCTGCAGAAAGGCGGTCGTATTCCTCACAGATCGGAAGCACATCATCCGGGAGCATCACGGTCGTCCCGTCCGACTTTGCGAACCGGCTGTTAAAATATTCCGTTGTCGCTGCCGAGCCGTCGGGCACAGGCTCCATGCCGCCGAGGACATATGTCTCCCAGAAATACTTTTCCATCGCAATGACCTTCCCGATCATCTCTTCATCCCGTTCTATGACATGATGGTAAAAATGGTTGCCGCCGACCAGCGCGGCGATATAGGTCTTCTTTGCTCCCGTCACCGCCATGTAATGCTGCACCTGCAGGATATAAGGTGCAGGCACGCCTTCCTCCCACACCACTTGCTTATATGCGGACGCGGTCTTTGCTTCAAATATCGCCGCCTCCCCGTCCGGTTCCCGTACCACACCATCCAGATCAGCAAGCATGAACGGGTAATCCTCACTCTGGAGGAGCATGTGCTTCTGCCGGACTTTGATCCCCGTCCGCTCCGTGAACTCCTTCCTCACGATCGGCTCCAGAAGTGTACCGAAGTGTGCGTATTCACTGTCCGTCTGCTCCGGTTTTGTCTGGCCTGTCTTCTCCAGCCATAGCTGGTGCGCGGATTTAAACGGGTTGATACCCGCAATGATGGAAACATCCGAACCGCCGATGCCCTGTGTGCGGTATTTAAGCCATTCTTCCCTGCTCAGGCTGCCTGTTTTTACAACTACTTTCATTTCCTTCCTCCATTACAATAAATGAGGGCAGACACCCCCTGCATCTGCCCTGTCAGTTACACTGTCCCATTTCCTTAAATCTGCTCGATCACGGAATTTGCGTCATCAAGATAATTGTATGCCTCGTCAAGCATCTCCATGTAACCCTGCATTTCTTCGCCCCGCTCCCCGTCCCTGAACTGCTCCGGGAGGTTCTCATACGATTCTGACTCCTCAGATTTTAAATTCTCCAGAATATCTTTTGCCTGTGCAACCATATCAAATGCAGAGCCCAGCCGTTTTCTCCTGTCCCTGTTCATACTGTCCCTCCACAAACCTAAAATTCATAACCGGCGATATCACCTAGGCTGCCTTTACCAGACGGTACGCCTTGTCGATCAGCGGGT
The DNA here is from genome assembly GCA_021205085.1 of Clostridiales bacterium. Lineage (GTDB taxonomy): Bacteria > Bacillota > Clostridia > Lachnospirales > Lachnospiraceae > Eubacterium_I. The sequence goes on from JAJPYF010000127.1 coordinate 19,907, forward strand.
TGCCGTCCACCGTCCGCGAGAACAGATTCTCCTTATAATTCTTCGTCCTGCGGATGGGGTCTGCATGGGTAGCAAAATCAGATACTGCGTTAATAAATCGGTACGCATTCTTCCCCACGTCCAGCAGATCAGGTGCATCAAAGTAACGGCTTGCCAGGTCTTCACGGAGGCGCCTGGTATTCTTTTTCTGCTGCGGCGTCCAGCAGTCTTCATAAGGGAGGAGCACTTCGATGTACTCTTTTACCTTCTGGTCGTCGAGCACCTTTTTCCGGAGCTCCTCAAACTCCATCCCGAGGTTTTCCATGTAGTAATCCGCCATGAATAATGTATCCCTCGCTTCCTCCATCTTGCCCTTCACATCCCCGGTATGGATCATCGACCACGACCGCTTTGCAGTGGCAAGCGCAAGGTTCAGGGTATTGTTACACACAACCCGAATCGGCGTCACCGCCACACGGATTGCACCGCTCCCGTCATGGCTGTTGGAAAATACCAGATACGGGCTGATGCGGTCACCCATGATGATAAATTCCTGCGGCATCCGCGCCAGCACCCAGACCTTCCGCCCTTCCTGCAGGGAACCGGCAGTCTCATACCGCACACCTTCACCCAGAAGCTCATCGGTAAAAGCGAACGCCTCCTCATTCTGCACGACCTTGTAGCGGTCAGTCACCACGCCGAGCACCTTCCGGTCTGTGCTGCGGATGTTTGCTTTGTAACCCTCAATATACTCTCCGTCCGTGTAAATCGGCTCCTGCTCTACCATCCAGTCCAATCCTGCCATTTTTAAGGCATTCTTGGAATCCGGCGCCTGCATCACCTTTGTCCCAAGCCCGTGCCACGGGGTCTCCCTCACATAGAACATACTCTCTACATTTGCTGCCATTTCTTGTCTCCTTTCCATTTTTTTAATCGTTTTCATTGTTGTGCCTTACGACTTCACCCGCGATCAGTGCCGCACAATTCAGTGCAATCACTAACAGTTCTCCCATGCCGTTTCCTCCTCTCTGCCGACAGGCATAAAATTAGCGGAGCCCCACTAAGAAGCTCCGCCATAGATCTATTGATTACATTCATATAATTTATAATTAAAACATACTATTTTCCCAAGGCAAAAGAGAATGCGATATCATTTCAATTCGCAAACTGTCCGGCCATACCCTTTCCCTGGCACATATTTGCCACAACAGGTTAGCAGGCCAGCCTCAGTTAAATTCCAGAGAATACTGGTAACTGCATTGCAGGATATCCAGCAGCGCGGCTGAATCCATCCATGTAAATTTATCCTCATCATCCGTAGAGGCCGTCATATAGGAATCATCCTTCTCAGACCATGTCAACGTGAAAGAAACATCCTCTCTTTCCGGCATATCAACATACAAGGTATATTCATCTATAACCGTACATTCATATGTCCCAAAATATCCTGCATCATACAATGGATCCATGCTTCCCACAGACACATAGATTGTACCGTCTTCATCCTGCGTCAGATCCAGCCTGCCCGGTACAAGTTCATCATCATAGTAAGAAGGTTCATACGTTCCTATTTTCCCGGCAAAAACAACCGTTTCTGTTTCTCCTTCTATTTCATCCGAATCATCTGCATCCTCTGCCTCGGTATCCCCGGTATCTATATCTGCTCCGGCAGCAGGCTTCTCTGTCAATTCCCCTTCATACAAATAATCTCCATTGATAATGTCGTACACATCCTCACTGTAATCATCGCCAAGTTCACTGGAATCAGCAAGCTTCACGGTCATATAACCTTCATAAAAATCTACTATTAAACCTACATAATCTTCTACAACGTCATCCCAGAAATCATCGCTGTTAGTGAAATGATGCCAATCCTCATCATTATCCGAAGTGGCTACACATGAAACAAAAAGTATTTGTTCACCCGCTCCATCCAACGCTTCAATCTGAATATAATCTTCCCCAGTGTCGCTGTAATTTCCAGCTTCCGCAGTAATGGTATTCCCTTCCTCGTCCGTGCGTGTGTAGATACCGTATACAATATCTATTGTCTCCACTTCCAACGTATCTTCATTAAACTCTTGCATTGCCTGATACATATTGCAAGTGTAAACATTGATCAGGTTACCATTCTCTATCACTTTCCATGAGCCGCCATCCTTCACGCAATAAATGCTGATCGTCTTAGTCACCGTTTCTACCCCGGTGCGCTCCAGTTCTTCCTCAAAATAAGACTGCAAAGCTTCTTCCATTTCATCATCTGTCATATCAACGCCCATCAGCGCAGATAAATACATCTCAGCATATGTATCCCCCAACGCCAGATTAAATGCATCCCTGACATCAGTATATGTAACTTCTATGGATACTTCGGACATATCATCTTCCGTGTCACTTTCTAACACCTCAAATTCAATATCCCCCGCTTTCTCCTGAATATAATCCTTCAGATAGTTATCCAGGACAGCATACCCGGTCTCTAATACCATAGAGACCTCTTCCTCCGAAGAGATGGATTCCTGATAAATATAATCCGCTATCCCTTCTGTATCATTCTCTTTCATACACTCAAAATATCTGTTTACTGCCGACTCTGGATTTCTTGCTCCGCAAGCGCTCAGAAACATTGCGCCTGTCAGCCCCACTGTTACTAACACGCCTAACTTCACCCGCTTAAGTTTACATTCATTATCTGCCATTATTTTTGTCTCCTTCCTGTTGTCAAAATGTAAAAGGAATCCTGTTTCTTTTCCACAACCTGAATATAGCAGGGAGGGTAGACAGATATTGTCCCTGTTAATTTTTTTCTGTAAAAAGTTCCAAACGAATTCCATTTCTCGCCTCACGAAAAAACAACGAAACCATCAACTCAGTTCCACTGTTTCTTCATCAAATATTATTCCACCATTCAGAACTATGTATATCGTTCATTCCCCACTATACAACCCGTGCATGTTCATCTTAATCATTTATAAAGGTACAATTTTTGACCTTTATCACTTGTGCTTTAGATGATTTCTTCTGCCCAGAGACCGAAGCATCCTCTATTAGTATCTCGTCTTTGATACAATTTAAATGTGTGCCTAACTGACGGAAATGCTGTTTATTTTCCCTTTTCCTTCCGTTTTTGCCGCAAAAAGGTGCCTTTTCCAAGCAGAATCCATATGCAGTTGGTTGATATGCTACGGCTGCTGCCATGCTAAAATGCACCCCTTTCCGTTATTCTACGAGAAAAATTAAAAAGTACAGGAATAATTAAAACGTGTGAGAAACGTTAAATTGTTCCTATGATTACCCGCGTCTCTTCGACCGGCACCGGCACTGAAAATCTCATGTGGTGTTCTACAGAGACAATCTCGCCTGTAACAGTTTCACCACTGCCGGGACATGGCACAATCACCTGATTACCACGGTGCAACGAGTGATCCTCTGTTCTGTAATATATCGGTTCATCTGCAGATGGTAGTTTCACAAGGCAATAAACATACACATGGAAGTCATCATCCGCAAATGGGTCAGCATCCGCCATTGTGACTGGTGAAGGATTTGAAGTTGGCGGAGTGCTGCTGGCCTGTGTTTCATCTTCATCCTCAAGGTGAATTACGATGCTTTCCCCAGCTTTATATTCCTTGCCATCCACCTCAATGGTCATATCATCAATATCCTCGTCCATGTCATCAGACTCGCTTTCTGCAACTTCCCTAGCTTCTTCCAGAGCAGCCTCGTATTCTTCCTCGGTTTCGAAGTTTTCCGGAGCCAGGTCATATTCCGAACCGTCCTCGCAGAAATCACGCCAGCCATATTTTTCGTTGTGGAGAGCTTCATTATACTCTTCACGGGTTTCATAGTCTTCAGGAAAAATGCCATAGTCACTTCCATCTTCACAGTTGAGCCGCCACGCATAACGGTTGTCATTCGTATGAACAAAACTTCCTGTAGAGAGGAGCGGGTCATCACAAACATCGTCATTGTCAAAAGAACCCATTGCGCCAAGAATCGCTCCGGTACGAATGATATCTTCTGTATTTTTAATTCTTCCAGTAGCCATACCAATTGCAGAGGCAGCATAAGGATTTATCTTACCTCTGGCACTGTAATTATGCTTTTTCTCCTTGCTGCTTGCAATCGCAGCCATCGTGAGACCGGCAGCAAGGTCAATCATCGTGTTAAACGGTTCTGGACATTTGCTGCTCTTCTTTTTGTGGGACGATTTCTTATGCCTGGCCATAAAACTTCTCCTTATATTCTCGACAATGCCTATATCAGCTTATTTACATCAACCTCTAGACCCGCATTTTTCATCTCTTTCGCTATTTCAAATCTCCATGCACCCTCACTATCCATCTTTTTATATACAACTCCTGATATGTCTCCTGGAGTTTCAACATCTCCAACAACTACTGCACATACATTTTTACGACCGAGTTTTCCAATAAGATAGCCATGCTCAAATACAACATTTTGCCGTGCCCTATATTTCTTATCTGCTTCCTTATCTTTGTCATATCCAATATCACAGGGAGTATATAAGACTATAGCAAATGCCACATCCGTATATTGTTCTATTTTTTCTATAATTGTGTTGCCACCATCTGGTTGCTCATGCAAAATAATTGCTTCATAATCAAGTTGTTCTACATATCTTGCAATCGTCTGCTTTGCGCCATCATCATGTCCATGTACAATAAATACTTTGTTATTTCCTTGTTCCATAGGTTGCTCCTCACTTATACTCTCGGTAATATTTTCCCAAAATTCATCATCAGATGCAACTACCTTCAACTGTGCCATCATATCATCATACGAGCTTGGATTGTTATCCTTCTGTTTATACGCTTTATGTATACTATCGTATGAAGGATGCTCTTTCAAATAACGTTCATTAAAAATGTTTATCTTTGCCATCCACTCATCATACATAGGTCCCCCGTAATAAGAAAAGGGGAAACCTCCCTGCGCAGGATGATATTCTTTTACTTTTATCTGTTCACCAGTCCTTAAAAATCCAGCAACTCTTTCTTGTGGAGTGGCTTTAGCTTTTTTCCCTTCCACCGTGATAACTTCGCGTTCAGGACTTACCGCTGATAAATCAGTTGTTTTTCTTACAGCCATATTTATAATACCTGTTCCATAATTAATCTTAGTAATTTCAAAAACTTCCGTAATCCCATTTTGTTGAGTCCTACTCAAATAATCGCCTTCTTCAAAAGGAATATCCATCCTGTCAGTAAGCATAGCATTTGAATAGCTGTCTAAATTAGCCATCAGCTCATATTTTTCGCCACTTTTTTTAGTCAAGGTAATAGGCTTTTGGTTTTTTCTTGCCAATCTCATGTGATTGTACCTCACTTTTGTTATTCCACACCCAATGCCTTAAACACAGCATCCTCCGCGCTACTATAGAAAATCAAATTAAAACTGCTTATCAAATCTGCCGGTACGGTTCCAAGGTCTGCTGCGGAAGTCATCGGCAGAAGAACCTTCTTCGCGCCGCTGTCCACGCATACCTGGAGCGCATTTGCCAGCTCATCCACCTTAATCATGGTTCCGCTGATGCTGATTTCTCCGAGCACGGCCAGTGAGCTCAGTGCCGGTTTTCCAAGTGCAATCGAGCAAATGGCTATCAGTGTAGGTAGAGCCAGTCGGCTGGTCATTCCAATGCCCTGCAGGTCTTGATAATTGACTATGTAATCCTTCGTTGTCGTGCTGATGGAGCCGCTGATGCGACTTCCATTGGCTTTGAGGAAGTTGAATGCCGTATTGGTCGCTTCTCTGCAGCCTCTGTCAGAGCCAATGCCTGTGCATTCAAGTTTACCATTTCCGGGAAGCATCTGTGATTCCAAACGGAATACTCCAAGCATTCCCGACTTGCCACGAGAGACTGTGTAAACCTGTCCGGGATTGCACATGCCTTCCGGGATAAGTTTACCGCCGCCTTGCTCCGGCACGGAAACATAGTGTTCCTCAAAGGTATCCTCATCGATGTAAGAGAAGTTCACATCATAGAATTCCATGCCGCCAAGCTTCTTAAGCTGCTCTTTGACGCGGCGGCGCATCTCCAGAGAAATCTGAACGATTTCCTCCATCTCCTCCTTTGTAAATTCTCCATCAGGATAAAGGAGTTTCAGATAGCCGTCTATCATCTTGCGCACGGCAATCGTGTCTCTCTGGTTCAGGTTCTTTCCAAGCCGAAAATATCGGTCAAGCGCATCTCCGTACTGCTCCTTACGCAACTCACGGATAAATTCGGCCAAATAGTCACTGATAAACCCGTAATCGTTCGTAAAATGTTCCGGACGAAACTTCGGGATCTCCCAACCAGGCAGGTAACAGTGGATGCGGTCGAGGAATGCTGTATCAGTTCCCATCTCTGGAGGGAATGGGTCAAAGAGACTGGATGTCTTTAAAAGCACGTCCACGCTCTGATTAATGTTTCCGACAAAAACCATTGAAGCAGAGGCAGCCTTTTCTTCCTTGCCACGGGCAAAGGACCCGGATGCCATGTAGTCCTTCATAATCTGTACGCCGTCCTTATCCTTAAAACGGATACCAGCAACCTCATCGAAAGCTACGCAATCCCACAGGCCGACAAGACCGACCGTCTTTCTGCCCATGTTGTAAAACAGGTTTGCGACCGTGGTCTGGCCACCTGAGACAAGGATACTGTTTGGAGAAATCTCCTTATACAGATGAGATTTACCCGTACTTCTCGGTCCCAGCTCGCAGAGGTTAAAGTTATTCTCTACCAGTGGAATCATACGAGTCAGAAGCAGCCATTTCTCACGGTAGGTCAATTCGTCCGGCTCCATGCCGATGGAGCGCATGAGAACGTCCAGCCATTCATCTTTGGTAAAGGCCTTGCGTCCCTGTTTCAATTCCTCCATCTCGATATGCGGCATCTGAATAGGAGTCAGCTTACGAATCCGAACCGGAACACCATTCTTTTTATCTTCCTCTATGTACTCGTAATTCAGCTGCACGATGCACCAGATACCACCGCAGAGCAGACGGTCATACTTCTCCGGATACTCGTCTGCAATCGGAATATTGCTCACTCCGAGATTTGAGAAATCTGCTACATAAGCATTGTGCTTCATGTCGAGCCGCACAGTAATCAGATCGATAACCGTATGGCTGCCACGACTGCGCAGCTTCGATAAAATCTTCTGTGCCTCATCCGGGCGCACAAAATTATCTGCCAGAATACGTTTTACATTCTGTACACCGTGCTCGATGACTTCCTCATCATCGGAACTGCAATACTGGCCAAGAAGGAACTCAAGGACGTAAACAGGAACATTTGCTCCTTCCTTGATTTTCTTGGTCAGGTCTTTGCGGACAATCTTGCCATCGAAAGTCTGCCGAAGCTTATCTTTTATTACTTCACGATTACTTACATCCTTTTCTAATTGCTCGTCCATTAGAATCACCTGTTTCCTCTTTTCAATAACTGCTCAACAATATTGTCAATAGACTTCCTATTATGATTCGCCATCTCGTTTTTTATAGAATCTTGCAACTCATGTTCCAGCGCAATTAACTCCTCTGCTTCACCATATTCCATAAGTGCTGTCGATATCTTAGCAAATATCTCTTGAAAGCATTCTGGCACACCTGTAAAATCCACCTCATAATTAATTCCGTGCTTTTTCAAAGAAACAGCGTACCCAACGTAATAATATAGCTCTTTGCTATCAAATCGGAGATTAGTTTTATTTATTCTCCCTTCAGGAAAACTAAATTCCTCAACTAAATGTTTTTTTGTCTGACTCATAAAACTATCGAGTGTTAGTATACCAGCATGCGTCACTTCTTGTTCTAACGAAAACGGTCTTTCTTTTTCTGTCAAAAGCATCCTATCCATTTGTACCTCAGAGGCATGTGTTTCTGAAAAAATACTCATATATGCCTTAAAATCGTTTGATTGCATCTGTAGGCATGTTTGAGAATCTGCTAAATGAGTAAATTCATGAAACAAAATTTGCTCTATAAAATCCACGTTCTTACTAAGCATTTCTTTGTCAATGTATAAAATATATTTTTGGTTCTGCAAGTCTGCTGTCAAAAACTGAGCCCAAGCAGATTTATCTGTAAACATAACCCCTTCAATCTGCGGGATTTGCGCCACTTCATCATTATACTTCTCTCTAGTAGAGTTAATTTTTTCTCGAAACTGCTGTTCGTTCATAACATCCTCCGTGTCAACTAAAGAAGTCAAAATCATCCACCGCAAACGCTATGTCTATCTGGAATTCTTCTCGCAACGGAGCCTGCAGGCCGCTTTCATCCGCAATCACGAGATAGTAGGTATCGTGGCTGCTATATTTCTGCGAGCGCAGGTTAAAGCTGCACCTGAATGTCCGCTCACGTCCATCCGAATTGGTCTTGTCCGCG
>JAJPYF010000117.1 GCA_021205085.1 Clostridiales bacterium
AGAAGAACCTTACTGGCTGTAAGGTGTCTAACCCATAAATACATTGTAGTAGGAGACATAAGATGGAGAAAGTTGGTTATATGGGCGTTGTCGGAAGTTTTTCTGAGATTGCCGCGGAAAGATTGCTGGAGCAGGCCGGGATGACGGATACGGAGCTGGTGCCGCTTGTGTGTGCGCAGAATATTCTGGATGCACTCCGGGCCGGGGACATTACATACGGTGTCCTTGCCATCCGAAACACGACCGCGGGTCCGGTGAGTGAATTTATAAAGGCATTTCAGGGTGTGGATTATCAGGTGCTCGGCGAGTATGTGCTGCCGATCCATCACTGCCTGTTCAAAAGACATGACACCGCTCCGGAGGCACTGACGACGGTGGCCTCCCATCCGCAGGCTTTCCGCCAGACCGACCACACGCGCGCGGCGCGATGGCCGCAGCTTCGCGAGAACACGATTGAGGATACCGCCATCGGCGCGGAGTGGCTGGCCAAGGGCGAGCTTCCGGACACGACTGCCGTGATCTGCAGCATTAACGCCGGACAGGCATGGGGGCTGGATCTGATCGCGCAGAATATCGAGGACTCCTCTGAGAATAAAACCACGTTCCTGCTGCTGAAATTATAAAATTTTCATAAAATAAAAGTAAATTTTTGTCTATATTGATTCTAGCCGATACACGGGTAACTCTGCTAAAATAAGGCTATCATTTTAGCAAAGGAGAAACCTGTTATGAAAAAAATCTTCAAACTGGAAGAGAACGGGACGACTGTCCGCACAGAGATTGTCGCCGGTCTTACCCCCTTCATGACGATGGCCTATATCCTCGCCCTGAACCCGAACCTTCTGACGAACTTCGGGGCGGACGGCGGCTCTGCACTGTGGAACGGTGTTTTTCTCGCCACCTGCATCGCCTCGGCAGCCGGTATGTTCGTCATGGCATTTCTGGCGAACAAGCCTTTCGGTCTGGCGCCGGGCATGGGCCTGAACAGCTTTTTCGCTGTTGTTGTCGCCAACATCGTCAGCATCACCGGTATGACCTATCTGGAATCTTTCCAGGCAGCTCTGGGAATCATCCTCATCGAGGGTATCGTCTTCCTGGTGCTTTCCATTTTTAACATCCGTGAAAAGATTGTAGAAGCGATTCCCCTCGGCATTCGTCTGGGCATTTCGCCCGCCATCGGCCTGATGCTTATGAACATCGGACTCGGCTCCAATGTCGGCATCTACTCCTCCGAAGGCGGCCCTTACTATGTCATGCGGGACTTCTTCGGTTCACTGACCGCAGGTCTTGCGAAGTCAACCATGGGCGACGCTTACCCGACGATGGTGCTCACGGTAATCACCATGTTTGTCGGCCTGTTTATCATCATCATCCTTGACCACCACCACATCAAGGGTTCCGTGATTCTCGGCATGCTCTGCGCCTGTGTGGTCTACTGGATCGGAGAAGCGACCGTGCTCGGCACTGCTCCGTTTGCAAGCCTTGCGACAGCATCGTTTGTCCCGGCTTTCTCCGATATGGCACAGACCACCCTCTTCCACCTGAATTTCAGCGGGCTTTTGGAGGTTGGCTGGTTTACCATGATCACGCTGGTCATCACTTTCTGCATCATTGACATGTTTGATACCATCGGAACACTGGTGGGTACCGCCTCCAAGGCAAATATGCTGGATGAGGACGGCAATATGCCCCAGATGAGGGAGGCTCTGACCGCCGACGCTGTCGGAACGGTCGCCGGCGCGCTCACCGGCACCTCCACCGTCACAACCTTCGTTGAGTCCGCTTCCGGCGTAGAGGCCGGCGGCCGCACCGGTCTGACGGCTCTCACCACCGGCATTCTCTTCCTTGCCAGCATCTTCATCGCACCAATTGCGGCGATCATCCCTGCGGCAGCAACATCCTCCGCTCTGATCTACGTCGGAATCCTGATGATGGGCGGCTTAAAGAACATTAAGTTCAGCGAGATGGATCAGCTTGTGCCGGTAGCGCTCATGATCATCGCGGTTCCGATTTCCGGCTCCATCGGTCACGGTATCGGCATCGGCATGATCGCCTACACCGTCATGAAGGTGTTTACCGGAAAGGCAAAAGAAGTGTCCGTACTGACGTATATCATTTCCGTTATCTTCCTGATCAAGTTCTTCCTTCCGGTGTAAACCGGATACGAAACATCAAAAGAGGTCCGTTGTGTTTAATGACATGCGGGCCTCTTTTTTTAAATAGCAATACCCATACGCCGGAAGTGTTATCTCTCCGGCCTCCCTGCTCTCCCCGGTCAGCAGGTCGGTATAGTCCCCGTCTGCCTCTTCGATCTGCGCGGTCCGGTCATGCTCACTGAAGTTAAACAGCCCGAGTATTTTCTCCTCACTCAGCCAGCGTTCCATGCACAGCACGCTCTCGTCGCGTGTGTCGACGGTCCGGAGCTTTGCATCAAAGGAGAAGGCAGCTTCCGCCCTTCGAACCGCTTCCAGCTGCGCCAGCCCCGCGAACAGTTTTCCCTGAACTGTCTCCGGCCGGTCAATCTTTTCTGCCTGTTCCCAGTCCATCCGCCCCCGGTGGATGTAGCGGGAATCATCGGCCTTTTCCGGATCTTCCCTGTAGGAATAGTCGTTCACCTGTCCGATCTCGTCGCCGCTGTACAGAATCGGGATCCCGGTCTGGAAAAACAGGAAAGCGTGCAGCATGAGATCCTGCCGAACGGCCTGCTCCATCGCCGCCGCGTCCTCCTCGAACCCGGCCTTCTCGATGCCGCACATGGACGCCGTCGTCCCGCAGAACCTCGCATCGCCGGTTACGGGATCATCATTATACAGCTCCCCGCGGCTGACCCTGTACCCGCAGTATCCCTGAAAATAATCATTGAGATATTTCTTGTGTTCATATTCCCGAATGCCGTCGTCCCGCAGCTTTTCATAGTCCAGACCCCAGCCGATATCGTCGTGGCACCGCAGATAATTCAGAAACACATACTGGCCCGGCAAGGCATTCACCAGTCCAAGCTGGTGGCGCAAAAGCTTTACGCTGCGGGTGGCGACGGTGTGCCATGTTGTGGCCATGGTCGTCACATTGTAGAGCATATGGCACTCCGGCTTTTCCACCGTGCCAAAGTAGGGAACCACCTTCTCCGGCTCCATAACCACCTCTCCGAGCAGAAGGACGCCGGGACAGACGATCTCCCCGATCATGCGCATCATGCGCACCAGCGTGTGCACCCGGGGATGGTTCCGGCAGGAAGTCCCCAATTCTTTCCAGATATACGGCACCGCGTCCAGCCGCATGATGTCGATCCCGCGGTTGGCGAGGTACAGGAATTCCCCCATCATCTCGTTGAACACCTTCGGGTTCCGGTAGTCCAGATCCCACTGGTAGGGGTAAAATGTCGTCATAACCCATGTCTGTTCTTCTTCCAGCCATGTAAAATTCCCCGGCGCCGCCGTCGGGAAAACCTGCGGAACCGTCCGCTCATACTGATCCGGTATGGTCCGGTCCGGATAGAAAAAATAGCGGTCACGGTATTCCTGCTCTCCCGCCCGGGCTCTTTTTGCCCACTCGTGCTGTTCGGAAGTGTGGTTCATGACGAAGTCCATACAGACATTCATCCCCCGCCCGTGGCACTGCCCGGTCAGATGCTCCAGATCCTCCATGGTACCCAGATCTTCCCGCACCTTCCGGAAATCCGCCACCGCGTAGCCGCCGTCGGAAGCGCCCTTCGGCGTGTCCAGAAACGGCATCAGGTGAATGTAATTGACATGGCACCGCTCCAGATAGTCCAGACGCTGCTCCACACCGCGGAGATTGCCCGCGAATGAATCCACATACAGCATCATCCCCAGCATGTCCGGGGAACGATACCAGTCGGGCTCACTCTCCCTCCGGCGGTCCCGTTCCTTTAATTCCCCGCTCCGTTCGAGGGAAAACGTGCGCAGGCTCTCGCAGAGTTCCCGAAACAGCTCCTCGTCGTCATACAGCTCCATATACAGCCAGTTCAGCTCATCGCAGTGTACGGCCAGACGTTTTTCAAAATCATGTTTCATATATAATACATCGTCTCATTGTTCGACTGGTAATTTGTGTACTCCCGCTCAAGGTCATCCAGCGTGATGCCCTGCAGCAGCCGGTCCATCTGTGCGTTGACGGTCTCCACAACCTGATGCTGGATGACGGACGCCGCGGCGGCGTTGCCGCCCTTTTCATAAGCAATCTCATCCGCCAGATGATAGCTGCCCTCCAGCGCCTCTATCACCTCCGCAACCGTGATACATCGGGAAGACCGGCCAAGGAGATATCCGCCCTGCGGTCCCTTGACGCTCTTTATGATCCCAGCTCGCCGAAGCGCACCGAACACCTGCTCCAGATACTGGACGGAAATCCCGTTTCGCTGCGCGATGCTGCTCAGGGCGACATGCCCGGATTTTGAGTAAACAGAAAGATCAATCAGGGCTGTCAGACCATAACGGCTCTTTTTTGAAAACTTCATGCGTATTCCCCCGCTTCCATCATTTTTTAATAGAGAGAAATATCTCACTGTATATTCCCACAAAAAAATCCCCGGAGTTATTATAAACGCACCGGGGATTTATTTCAATCATCTTTTCTACTGCAGGGTCTTAAACGCCTCGTCGAGATCCTGAATGATGTCGTCGATATTCTCCGTCCCGATGGAGAGGCGGATCGTGTTCGGTTTGATGCCCTGATCCAGCAGCTCCTCCTGCGTGCACTGGCTGTGTGTCGTGGTCGCCGGGTGGATAACCAGAGACTTCACATCCGCTACATTGGCAAGGAGGGAGAAAATCTCCAGATTGTCGATGAATTTGTGGGCTTCCTCCTGTCCGCCCTTGATCTCAAAGGTAAAGATGCTGGCGCCGCCGTTGGGGAAATACTTCTCATACAACGCATGATCCGGATGATCCGGAAGGGAAGGATGATTGACCTTCTCCACCAGCGGATGGTTCACCAGATACTGTACGACTTTCTTCGTGTTCTCATTGTGGCGCTCCAACCGGAGGGACAATGTCTCCGTGCCCTGCAGAAGCAGGAAAGCCGCAAAAGGAGAAATCAGCGCCCCGGTGTCCCTCAGAAGGATCGCGCGGATGTAGGTGACAAAGGCTGCCGGGCCTGCCGCCTCGGTAAACCTCACACCGTGATAGCTGGGATTCGGCTCGGAGATCCACGGATACCTGCCGCTCGCTGCCCAGTCAAACTTCCCGCCTTCAACGATCACGCCGCCGAGTGTCGTTCCATGGCCGCCGATAAATTTTGTGGCGGAGTGGACAACGATATCCGCGCCGTGCTCAAACGGGCGAATCAGATACGGAGTGCCGAAGGTGTTATCCACGACCACCGGCAGCCCATGCCGGTGTGCGATCGCTGAGATCGCATCCAGATCGGGGATGTCGCTGTTCGGATTGCCCAGTGTCTCCAGATAGATGGCCTTGGTATTCTCCTGAATCGCGCCCTCCACCTCGTTTAAATCGTGCGCGTCCACAAAGGTTGTCGTAATGCCGTAAAGCGGCAGCGTGTGCGCGAGAAGGTTGGATGTTCCGCCGTAGATGGTCTTCTGCGCGACAATGTGCTCTCCCTGACCGGCTAACGCCTGAATCGTGTAGGTGATGGCCGCCGCTCCGCTTGCCAGAGCCAGCCCTGCGGTGCCTCCCTCCAGCGCGGCAATCCTGTCCTCAAACACTCCCTGCGTGGAGTTTGTCAGTCTGCCGTAAATATTACCCGGGTCGGCCAGTCCGAAGCGGGCCGCCGCGTGCGCGGAATCGTGAAAAACATAGGATGTCGTCGCGTAGATCGGAACCGCGCGCGCATCGGAGGCCGGATCCGGCGTCTCCTGTCCTACATGCAGCTGTAAGGTCTCAAATTTTAAATTTCTGTCTTTTCTTGCAATTTTCTCTGCCATGTAAATACTCCTTTATATCACTTACTGTCTCTCAATGTTTTCAGAATTTACGCCTCCACAAACAGCGGTGTGGAATAATACCGGTCTCCGTTATCCGGAAGGACAACCACGATGGTCTTTCCCTCGTTTTCCGGCCGCTTCGCAAGGTCAATCCCCGCCTTTAACGCTGCCCCGGAGGAAATACCGGTCAGAATTCCCTCCTTCTTCGCGAGGAACTTCGCCACCTCAAAGGCATCGTCATTTTCAATGGTGATGACCTCGTCGTAGATCTTTGTGTTCAGTACATCGGGGACAAACCCCGCTCCGATTCCCTGAATCTTGTGCGCGCCCGCCTTGCCCTCAGAGAGAACCGGCGAGGTAGCAGGCTCCACGGCCACAACCTTCACATCCGCCTTCTGTTCCTTCAGATACTCGCCCGCTCCGGTCAATGTTCCGCCGGTGCCGACACCGGCGACCAGGACATCGACCTCGCCGTCCGTATCGTTCCAGATCTCCGGGCCTGTGGTCGCCCTGTGGATCGCCGGGTTCGCCGGATTGACAAACTGCTCGGGAATAAAGCTGTTCTCATACTGCGCTGCCAGCTCATCCGCCTTCTCGATGGCTCCCTTCATGCCCTTCGCGCCCTCTGTCAGCACGATTTCGGCGCCGTAGGCTTTCAGGATATTCCGCCGCTCCACACTCATGGTCTCCGGCATCGTGAGGATGATGCGGTAACCCTTCGCCGCGGCAATCGCCGCAAGGCCGATGCCGGTGTTGCCGGAGGTCGGCTCAATGATCACCGAATCCTTCTTCAGCGTACCCTTCTGCTCCGCATCCTCGATCATCGCCTTCGCGATCCGGTCCTTCACGGAGCCGGCCGGATTGAAATACTCCAGCTTCACCAGGAGCCGCGCCGCAAGGCCGAGCTCCTCCTCGATATTTTTTATCTCGACCAGCGGGGTATTTCCGATCAATCCCAGTGTTCCCTGATAAATGTTGCTCATTCTCTCTCCTCCTATAATT
>JAJPYF010000058.1 GCA_021205085.1 Clostridiales bacterium
TGTATCATCAGGAACGTATCGAAAACGCGTATGAAGATATTGACTGTCTGTTGGCTACGGGACAGCATGCATGGTAATAAATAAAGTCTGATTTCCAGATCCTATCATTTGTTTTATCACAATATTTTCAGGAAAACAGAAACTACAGAAGTATATCGGTATATGTGTATGATTTAATCAGAGACAGAGAGATAAATCTTATCTGTGGGGAGGATAGTTATGGAGGCAGTACATTGAAATATAATATTTTCTATTCCTGTATCAGTCATATTGGCAAATGCCGGCATATGAATCAGGATAATTTTATCTGTGACAGAGTGTATATGCAGCCGGTACAGGAACAGATGCAGTTTCCGCTGAACGGTTCGCTGCAATCAGATCATCCCGCTTTGTTGGGGGTGTTTGACGGAATGGGTGGTGAAGAGTGTGGTGAAGTCGCTGCATGGCTGGCGGCAAAAGAATCATCAGAGGTTGTGATCGGGGATGATCCGACAGAAGAGTTAAGTGTGCTTTGCAGGAAGGCGAATTATGAGATCTGCCGATACGCCGAACAAAATGGTGTATTGTCTATGGGCACCACGGCAGCTTTACTTGCATTTGGGAAAAGGGAAATCGGATTATGTAATATAGGTGACAGCCGGATATTCCGACTGAGGGGTTCCGACTTGAAGCAGTTATCCGTAGATCATGTTGCTGTTGCCGCATACGGGAGAAAGCCGCCCCTTTCCCAGAATCTGGGAATACCGCCGTCGGAAATGGTGATTGAACCGTATGTCTGCAGGCATCTGTATCAGGACGGAGATCAGTATCTCTTGTGTTCGGACGGATTGACAGATATGGTATCTCCGGATGACATCCGGCGAATTATGACCGAGAGTACCGAAGAGAAGACAGTCGGGCGGTTGGTAAAAGCGGCGCTTGCCCATGGTGGAAGAGATAATATTACGGTAATATTGTGTAAGATTACGGCAAAGAAACGAAAGTTGTTTTCAAATACCACTTATTAAATAATTTGTGCTTTGCGGGGAGATGAGATTATGTATTGTGTAAAATGCGGACACTTATGTAAAGACGGGGCAAAATTTTGCTCGAAGTGCGGAGCGCCGTTGTCATCAACGGGTAAGGCGTCAGATACAAAAGAAAGGGAATCAGAGTACAGTGCAGAATCCGGTAGTTTTTCAGCAAAGCCGGAAGTCGGCACAAATGCAGCTGATATAGTATCAGAGCCGAAAGCGGGAACGGACACAGATGGCGGAAACAGGAAACGGAGAAAAGGAATCCGGGTAGCTGTAATCATTGTAATCCTCGCGGCGGCAGCTGTTGCGTTATTCGCAATATACTCTGTATGGACCGGGAAACATGACAGCGGAGACCCGGAAACAGAAAATATTGCGGAAGTTTCCGCAGAGGAAGAGAATGAACCGGAAGAGGATATTGACGACGAACCGGAGGAAGCGGATGATTCGTGGAAACAGGTATACATTGACTATATCAACGAATTGACAGAAACAGAAGATGAGGAATCAGAGAAACATGAATATTCTTTGATTTATGTGGATGATAATGATATTCCGGAATTGTATGCGACATGCATGTATATGGCAGAAGGCGATCGTATATGTACGGTAAATGATGATGGACAGATTGAAGAGATTAATCTGAACCGAACCGGTGGATCATGTTATATTGAACGCGGCGGCCTGATTAGTGATTACAATGGAAATATGGGATATTTCATATTGAATTTCTATAGTCTGTGCGATGGAGAATTCACAGATCTTTATGGAGATATCGGTGAAGTTACGATAGATATGGATGAAGATGGGTACGAGACCTATACCTATTTATGGGAAGGGGATGTAGTTACAGAAGAACAGTTTTATGATAATTGGGACAACATTGTGGACAGAGAAGAAGCAAAGAGCGTTGGCGAGGTGACATTGAGTTCCTCTGACGAGATGATAGAGATTCTGGGTGGCGAGGTTGGTACTCTTGATACATATGTGGATGATGTGTTGATTCCGTCAATGGGATTAGTGGAAGACGGAGTATATTTTGGAAAATATAATAATCCGGATAATGATCCCGGTTACACGGGTTCCATACTTAGTGATCCGATAGTTTTAGGGAGCCTGCTCACTTCGTCAATGCAGGATTTTGATCAGGATGATGAGCCTGAATTGTTAGTGGTATTGATGAGGGAGGATGACGATGAAGGTATAACGCATTACACAGCGTATCTTCAGATGTATGAGGAGGAAAACGGAGCGGTTGTCCTGAAAGACGAATATGACGCACTTTGCCCGGTGCTGGGAGATGGCGATGAGGAACTCAGCGGTATATTTTTAAAAGAGTCCGGTGGTCAGATTTATATTTGCGGGAGTGCATATCACAATTGGTATATTGCGGATGGCATTACATACAATTCGTTTATTGTCACTTATTCCAATGGAAAATTTGTTACGGAAGTATCTACGGACGGGACAATCAGCGGATCGGATTTTACAGATGAAGGAGATTACAAGACGGAGTCTGCAGAGATGGCAGAGTTTCTGGAACAGATCGGGTTGGCAGACGAGGCTTCCCAGATCAGAGAGACAAACGTCCGTAAATTTAATTTTGAAGACGATGAGGAGATGCTGATGCTCGTAAAAGGCAGTCCGACCGGTGATGTTTATACATATTATGAAACAGGGGATATAGCAGATCTGGGCGCACCGTTATATATATTGACACTTGATTTTGATTAACAGTACATCACCTGAAAGAAAAATGATTTTTAAGATACAGCGGAGGAGGAAATGAGATTATGGAACAGGATATTCTGAGCAGGGCATGGCCGGAGTGGAAAGCGGTAAAAGAACTGGGGCGAGGATCCTACGGCGTGGTGTATGAGGCGGTGCGCATGGATCATCAGGTGGAGAGCCGGGCGGCGATCAAGGTGATCTCCATTCCTCAGAATGAATCGGAAATAGATTCTCTTCGGTCAGAGGGGATGACTCTGGATGCGTCTAAGACCTATCTGCGCGGTGTAGTCGATGATTTTGTCAGCGAGATCCAGGTGATGGAATCTTTCAAAGGCATACAGAATATTGTCAGTGTTGAAGATTATAAGGTCGTAGAGAAAGAAAATCAAATTGGCTGGGATATCTTTATCCGCATGGAACTTCTCACCAGCTTCAATAAATATATCTGCGACAAGACTCTGACAGAGGCAGAAGTAATCAAACTGGGGTGCGATATCTGTACGGCTCTGGAGTTCTGCGCGAAGAGAAATGTGATTCACCGTGATATTAAGCCGGAGAATATTTTTGTGAATGATTTCGGTGATTTTAAATTGGGTGATTTCGGGATCGCGCGGAAGCTGGAAAGCGTGACGGGCGGATATTCCCAGAAAGGCACATTTAATTACATGGCGCCTGAGGTGGAGAAGGGAACGGAGTATGACGCACGAGTGGATCTGTATTCTCTGGGTCTTGTTTTATATCGGTTCATGAATAAAAACCGTCTGCCGTTTCTGGACACGGACAGACAGCTTTTGAATCCGAATGACCGGGTCGAGGCGGTCAGACGGAGGATGAGCGGAGAGGCGCTCCCCCTTCCCTGTGATGCTTCACCGGATATGGCACAGGTGATTCTCTGCGCATGCGCATATGATCCGCGCAGGAGATTTTCTACAGCCACAGCGATGAAGACGGCACTGTTGAATGTCAACGGCGGTATGGATTATGTGAGCAGGGACGATCTGAATAAGACCGTGAGTGTCCGGAGTGCGGCCGGACAGGCACAGGAGAAAACGGAGACGACGGGCTCGACAGAAAGTACATATGAAAAGTCGAATACAGGGAAAAGGGAGGATAATCGATCTGACAGAGCATCGAGCGTGTTGTCCGGAGGAAAGAAATCCAAAAAACGGAAGATTATCGTCATTGTTATCGTCATCGCAGTGTTGGCAGCGGCGGCAGTTTATGCGGTTCCGAATTATCTGGGGTTGGGATCTGTGACGGATGTTCTGCCAATCGGAAATAATGAGGCTGAGAGAATTCAGGAGATTCTTGACGAGGCAGCAGCGCTGGCAGAGTCAGATGACTATGAAGGCGCGTTGGCCGTGATTCAGGAGGGATTGGAGGAATACCCGGATTCCGAGGAATTGCTGGCAAAAGAGGAAGAGTATGAAAATGAGCTGGCGGAGCAGGCGAAGGCAGAGATTTTGGCGAAGGCAGAGGAATACGCGGCATCCGGAAAGTATGCCATGGCTCTGAATTTGATCAAGACGCAGGACGGTTATGAGACGGATGTCGATTATCAGGATGCCTACAGTCGATACAGCGAATCATATAAGACAGAAGTGCTTGCCACAGCGGAGGAGAAAGCGGAGGAGGGAGATTATCTCTCCGCAATCAACAAGATTACCGATGCGCAGAAGGCAGTGGATGAGTTTGAGACGGACGATGAGCTTCAGGCTGCACTGACGACCTATGAGAATCAGTATGTGGCGGATGTGATCTCACAGGTGGACGGATATATCAGTGCAGGCGACTATGATTCGGCGGAGGCTGCTCTGACGGAAGCTCTGAATTTGTTCCCGGATAATACAAAGCTGCAGGACGAGGACACTGTTTTGGAGGACAGTAAAGCAGTGGAGGAAACCGCAACAGGTGCGGAGGAACAGAGTTTTCTGTCACTCTGTACACCCTACCAGAGTAATAACTATGAAACAGGCACCTATACGATAATGGGGGAATCTTATTATGGATTCCTAATTGGGTATTCTAACGGTTATGCGTGGTATAATTTAACGAAGGATTTAGGGGGCCAATATACAATACTCAGTTTTGATGTGGGGCATATTGATGGATCAGGAAATTACAGTTCAACTCTACATTTTTTCCTTGGCGACAATAATGACGAGGTGACTGAGTTTTATGTGGATGGTGAACGGGTGAGCAAATTGACGCTGAGTCCTTCTATGAGTATGCAACATGTAGAAATTTCGATTGAGGACGCGAATAAATTGATTATTGAAGGAGATTCATATTCCTATCAGTATGCATTGGTCAATATCACAGTAAAGTAATGTTGCGCAATGAGTGATATTGAAAACCGGGTCATGGAGAGACAGACGGATGCACGATTTAGACAATACCAGCAAATTTACAGGGATTACATACAATTTGACTCCGACAGACAGTCTGACCCTCACGATTTTTGATGGCAGCCTGAAACCAAAGACGATCTGCCTGAATGACTTCGGAAAAAAGACGGTTTCGTTCGGCCGCTCGGCGGCGAATGACATTGTCCTGATGTCGCAGCTGGTCTCACAGGAGCATGGAAGATTCCGTTTAGAAAAAGGTCACTGGGTGATCGAAGATAAACTTGTGTATCGAAACGTCGGAAGCACAAACGGACTGATCTATAATCATTCGGCGATAACGGCCAAAATTTTGAGCGATGGTGATTTTATCCGGATTGACGATGGTGTGGAGACCATACCGGAGGGAGTGTTGTTTGTCTTTTCATCCTCCGATTCGGAAAACAGATGGAGAACAGTCCGTCTGAGTGAGAAACGGGAGATATCCATCGGACGCGATGAGAATTGCGACATTATCCTGCCGCACATTAGTGTGTCAAAAGTCCATGCAAAGATTGTTCGTGACAGTGAAGGATTTTATATCGCGGATAACGGCAGCACAAATGGGGTTGTCGTCAACAATCAAGGTGTTGTCGGGAAGCAACGACTGCAGGAAAAGGATGTCATTGCTATCACGAACTCAAAGTTGATCTTTACATCGAAGGCGGTCTTTTACTGTTGTTATAAAAGCGGTATCTCTGTGGATGCCGCACATGTTGTGATTCGGCGTGGACGAGGAGAGAAGTCCTGTGTGACCGGAAATGATATCAGTCTTCATATCAGACCGGGAGAACTGGTGGCGATCATTGGCGGATCCGGTGCGGGAAAATCAACGATTCTGAATTGCATGTGCGGATACTTACCGCCGGATCAGGGCGAGGTATATATAAACGGAATTAACCTGTATCAGAATTTTGATTCATTGAAGAAGCTGATCGGGTATGTTCCGCAGGAGGACATTGTCTATGACAATCTGAGGCTTGGCGATATGCTTTCTTACACAGCAAAGCTTCGGCTGCCAAAAGATATTTCCGAGGCGGAACGGGAGGCTGCCGTTGACAGGGCAATCCGTCTGGTAGATCTGGAGGAAAAGAAAACCAGTTTTATTAAGTCTCTGAGTGGCGGACAGCGGAAGCGTGCCAGCATAGCGGTAGAATTGTTGTCGGATCCGAATCTGCTGTTTTTGGATGAACCCGCATCCGGGCTGGATCCGGGTACGGAGCGCAGCCTGATGTCTTCCCTGCGGGAGATGGCGGATGGCGGAAAGACTGTGATCCTGGTTACCCACAGTACGCTGCAACTTCGCATGTGCGACAAAATCGTGTTTATGGGGAAAGGCGGCAATTGCTGTTATTTCGGATCATATGAGGACGCGCTGCAGTTTTTTGGTGTATCTGATGTCATAGATATTTATCATTTGATTACAGAACAGTCGGCGGAGTGGAGAGCGAGGTATGATGCGGGCAGTCCTTTTGCGGGAAAATCGGAAAAAGTTTCAGCAAAACCATCGACATCCGCATCCGGAAAGAATCGCTTTCAGCTACCGGTGCTCTGTTCCCGGTATATCCGTCTTGTGGTAAATGACAGACAGAGATTGCTTCTCCTGTTGGCACAGGCGCCTGTTCTTGCGGTGTTGATCTCTTTGGTGGCGGGAGGAGAACAGTTTGAACAATATGAGATGACAAAAAGCCTGCTGTTTGCTTTATCCTGTTCGGCGTTGTGGGGATGGATGCTGAATGACATTCAGGAGGTGTG
>JAJPYF010000075.1 GCA_021205085.1 Clostridiales bacterium
CCCGGCTGACTGCCGGAAGCGTCCTTCTCTGCAGCGGCGGCGGAGTGGATCTTACCCGCATCAATGAGGAAGACACGACACTCTCCACCGAGATGGAGGAAGAGGATCTCTCCGACGGCACCATCCAGATTCACAGCGTATGGTACAACACCGACGAGAGCCGGCTGACCTCCGCCACCGTCACGATCTTCGATGAGAGCGGGGAGATTTTTTCCGCGGTGACGGACGACTCCGGGAAAGCGGAGACCTGCACTCTGCCCGCCAATACCGTCCTCACCTTTGAGCTCACCGACGCAGCGGGTACCGTGATCGCCTCCTCACAGGTTGTATTTAAGCTCTCTTCTGATTATACAGACCTCACCATCTATACGGTCTCGGAGGATACAGAGAGCGAGCGTGTGATCGAGATTCCGCCCGACCAGACCGACATCCGTGCCGCCATCTTTGTGACGGAGGACGCACAGCTCTCCTTCGCAAACCTCACGCCGTGGTCCGACTCCTATGATACGGAGGAGACGACGGAAGAGACAACAGAGGAGACCTCCGGGGAAACCGTCGAGGGCGAGACCACCGACACGACCACAGAGGGCGAGTCTGCCGACACGACCACAGAGGGCGAGGCCGCCGACACAACCACAGAGGGCGAGTCTGCCGACACCGCCGCAGAAGGCGAGACTACAGAAACCGGCGAGACTGCGGCAGAGTAATATCTGCCGCCCCTGCTTCACTCTTCCCCGTAGAACCGCGTCTCCTTCTCGTCCTGTATCACAGTCAGGAACTTCCCGACCTCGCGCCACGCAGTCCGCGACTCCGGAATCATCAGGAGTGCCATCTGAAAGACATGGAACATCCCCTCATAGACACTAAGCCGGACCTTCACTCCGGCTTCTTTTGCTTTCTTTGCCACCAGCTCGGAATCACTGCGGAGCATCTCATCTCCCCCTACCTGGATCAGCATCGGCGGAAAATCCGCAAAGCTCCCGTACAGCGGGGAAATATACGGGTTCGTTGTATCCTCGTCCCGTACATATTCCTTATTGAAAATCAGGCTGTCTGTCGTATTACCGAAGACGACATCCTTGTGAAAGTTCTCATGGTAGGAGGAACCGGACCGCGTCAGATCCGTCCACGGGGACATCGCAACGATCCCCGCCGGAAGCCTGCGCTTCTGATCCTTCAGGTACATGCAGAGCGCCATCTCCAGCCCGCCGCCCGCCGACGCGCCGGCAAGGACGATCTGATCCTCCGTGTACCCGTTGTCCAGCAGCCAGTTGTAGGAGACCACCGCATCCTCCAGCGCGGCCGGATAGGGATCCTCCGGCGCCACCCGGTAATCCGGTGACAGCACACAGGCTCTCTGGCCCAGCTCAGACAAAAGTCCGGCAAAATTGCGGTACGCATTGATCATGTTCCCCACATATCCGCCGCCGTGCAGCTGAAGGATGACCAGACGGTCATTCGGCTCCTCCGGCTCCAGAAACTCCATGGCAAAATTGGTCTGTTCAATAACAGAAAAAGAATAACCGGCCGGTACCTTCCACTCCGGCTCGGACATGCGCTTGCGCATCTCTCCGTTCTTCAGCTTTCTCCCGATCAGATTGTCGTTGTAAACACGCGCCACCAGATCGCGCACCACGCGCCCCTGTGGCGTATTCTCGTACTTATGCATAACCTCTTCCCCTCAAAACACGTTTTTCTCAGACATGAAAACGCCGGTACAGCTCATCCCTCGCCCGCTTCCCGCCCACGAGGATGGTTCCCGCAAATGTCAGCACCGCAACCGATGCGGCGATAATCGCCATGATCAGATTTGTCACAAAATGAAAATGATACAGCACAAACGGAATCACACAGCAGGCAATATCAAAGATCTGAAGCGGAATATAGCTCTGCCAGTTCCGGTTGTTCACAAACATCAGGATCACGATGACCACATCCGTCAGAATGTATGCCGCCGGGAGCACATAGTTTAACGACCACCCGCCGAATCCGGTTTCCAGATCGATGACAAACAGCACCGCCACACCCAGAAGTGTCTGCAGAATCATTTTCAGCTGGTATCCCGTGCGCATCTGGATGGACACCTTCAGTGTGACATATCCGTATGCCAGAAAAGCGGCGATCAGGATCAGCCATTGCGCCGGACCGCCCAGCGCATAGTTAATCACGATCAGAAGAACCTCTGTTGCAATGGCAGCAAAAAGGTAAATATTTAACGCCAACTGTATTTTCTTAATCCCGCGCTCTGTGTAAGGATACGGGTAAATCTGACGCAGATTCTCTCCCTCCTCGCGCTCCACGATACATTTGCACAGGGGACAGACCGGGACAGGATCCCGAAGCTGCACCCCGCAGTTCCAACATTTGCTCATTCGTAATACACCCCATTACTCTCAATCGTCACGGAAATCCCCTGTGACGCCAGATACCGGAAAAATACCCTCTGCAGCCGGGTATCCTTCATCGCCGATGTGATCGTCGCAGACAGCGTCCCATTATAAGTGCTCAGCGCCATCTTCAGGTTCTGCCCCTTGGACCGGGAAAGCAGCACATCGAAGCGTTCAATATATTCCTGATACGGCTCAGACACCGTAATATTTCCCATGTTTGTCACCGTGGCGGTATTGGCCCTCGCGTGCATGTTGTACACACCGCGAAGCCCCGGATTCTTAAAGACGAGCGGCATCGTCCGCAGGATCATCATCTGCTCTCCGGTCACATTGTAGGAGAGAACCTCTTCCAGATGCTCCCGGGTCATCTGCTCCCGAAGCGATGTCTTAACCGACTCTATCACATCCTCAAACGACTGATTCTCCTCCTTCGGGTGGAAGATCGCCGTGACCATCACGAAAAAGTTTTTTGTCGTCACCGAGTTAAAATACGGACGGAGATTCACCGGAACGCTGACCGAGAGCTGATTTCGGGACGGCATCCCCTTTAAATAAGCCTGATACGCGGACCAGATAAAGACGGCCACCAGATATTCATTCAGGGTCGCCCCGTGCCGCTTTGCGGCCTGCTTGACCTCCTCCACCGGCATATGGCCGTGGAGAATCCCCATCTTGCCTCTCGGGAACAACGGTCCCTTCAGCAGATAGGCGCGGCCCGCTTTGTAACCGCCGCTTATGCGGCTCTTCTTAAAGTTCTGAAGGAAACTGTCCTCCGTATTCAGCGAGGTCTGGCTGCTCAGCCCGTCGCCGTACTTCTCCCGAAGCTCCGGATGCGCCAGCCGCAGATACTGGTATGCGAGCTCCTTTAAAAAGTAAAACGCGCCGGTTCCGTCCGTCAATACATGAAACGCCTCCAGATTAATCCGATGCCCGTAATATGTGACGCGGAAGAGATAATTCCGGTTTCGCTTCTCATCCATATACTGGCAGGGATACGTCGTTTCCTCCACAACCGTCGGCGCCTTTTTCCCGTTTTCCTCAAAATAATACCAGAAAAAGCCCTGCCGGAGACGGCAGTTGAAGATGGAAAACTTCGGCAGCACGATCTCCAGAGCCTCCTGCAATGTTTCCCGCACGATATCCTCTTTCAGGTAGATCGCCACGCGGTAAACATTGGTCATACCCTCTCCGGCAATCGCCGGGAAAAGATGTGCCGTATTGTCCAGCTTTGCCCAGCGGATTTCCTTCGATCTGCCACGCTCTTCCGGCTCCCGCTTCCTGCGGCCTGTCTTCGATTTTTGGTCTGTCTCTTTTTTCTTACTTCCCATATATCCCTGCAAGATTAAAAACTTTCTTTACCGTAGTATCACCGGTTCCAACTCATACCATAACATATTTTTTGTATCCCGTACATAAAAAAATTATAACGTTTAAGGACCTGCCGCACAACAACACAGCCAAAAGCATGCCGTTGCGCAACAGGTCCGTCATCTCAGTTATCGGTTTATTTGTCGAAACGCCGCCTTCTACTTCGCAGCTTTTTTCGCCTTCTTCTCTGCCATCTCCTCATCCCAGAGACGCTTTGCGGTCGGCGCCCATTCCTCGGCATAAGAAACCGTTTTCGCGATCAGGTCGTCCACCGGCTCCTCCGCCTGCATATCCGTGGAATGTGCCCCGGAAGCCTCGACCATCTGCTTGATCATCTGCGGATTCTCGAGCATCGGGCAGGGCTGAAGGTGGTTCTCATTGAACGGCATATGCTCACGGTACTGCATAAACAACGGCTGCTGCAGGCACTCCAGGAAGGATTTCTCGCGGATATTTGCTCCGGAATAGTGGATGAACACGCACGGCTCCACATCACCGTTGGCGTTGATATGCAGGTAGTTCTTGCCGCCGGCAATGCAGCCGCCCACGAACTCACCGTCGTTCTGGAAATCCAGCGTGAACAGCTTGATCGGGCAGTACTGACTGCGGACATAGCGGATCCGTTTAAACATGTATTCGCGCTGCTCCGGTGTCAGAAGGAGATCCGTGCTGGCGTCCTTTCCGACCGGCATATAATGGAAATACCATGACATGATCGCGCCCTTGTCCACCAGCATCTGGAGAAACTCATCGGAGGTCACGACCTTGTAGTTCTTGCTGGTGTAGCAGACGGAGGTTCCGAAGATCAGTCCGTACTCCTTCATCAGATCCATGGCGTGCATAACCTTCTCAAACACACCCTTGCCGCGGCGGTCATCGTTGGTCTCCTCGTAGCCCTCAACCGAGAGTGCAAAGGAGATATTGCCCAGCTCCTGTACCTTCTTACAGACCTCCTCATCAATCAGCGTGCCATTGGTGAAAATGTGGAACGCACAGTCATTGTGCTTCTCCGCAAGCATCATGATGTCTTTCTTCCGGACCATCGGCTCGCCTCCGGTCAGGAGGAAAAAGTGAATGCCCAGCTCCTTCGCCTCAGTGATAATGCGATCCATCTCCTCGTTTGTCAGCGCCAGATTGTGGCCGTACTCCGCTGCCCAGCATCCGGTACATTTCAGGTTGCAGGCGCTGGTGGGATCCATCAGAACCAGCCACGGGATATTGCAGTTGTACTTTTCACGGTTCTCCTTGACCTTCTTAAATCCGGTCAGGCTGGTCTCAAATCCGAGGTTTAAGACGTGAGTCTTCACAAGGTTCGGATGCAGCTTTTCAAACGCATCGTAGATCTGCTGCGTCCAGTTATTCTCCGGATCGCCCAGCACCTTGTCGGCATTCTCCCAGAACTCATCGGGGAAGTTCTTGCCGGCGATCTTGCGCGCTGCATGCATCAGCTTTACCAGATTTTCTTCTTTATTCTTATTAATGTACTTATATACTCCGTTAAACGCGACCTCGAATGATTTTCTCGCGGCGGCATGCTTTAAATCTGCCATTCTCTTGTCCTCCTGTCTGTCGTCTTATCGCTCATCCAGCGTATCTTTGTAGTTCGTGTAACCCTTCTTAACAAAGTGCTTCTTTGCCCAGAGTTCCTCCGCATGAGGCGCCCACTCCTTCGCGTAGTCTCCGCACTTTCCGCAGAGATGCTCAACGGACTCCGGCGCCTGCAGGTCTGTGGAGTGTGCCCCGGTCTTCTCGACCATCTCCTGCAGCTTCTCCGGATTCTCCAGCATCGGACAGGGGCGAAGGTGGTTTTTGTTGAACGGCTGTCCGTCACGGTACGCCATGAAGAGCGGCTGTTTCAGGCACTCAAGCAGCGTATTCTCTCGGATATTTGCGCCGGAATAGTGGATAAACACACAGGGCTCCGCATCCCCGTTCGCATTGATGTGGAAGTAGTTGCGCCCGCCGGCAATGCAGCCGCCGACGAACTCGCCGTCGTTCTGGAAGTCCAGCAGAAGGATCGGCTTGCCGCCCTCCCAGCCGCGGACCTCGCGCAGACGGTCATGGATGTATTCGCGCTGCTCCATCGTGGGAAGCAACTCCATGTCGGCCTCAAGTCCCACCGGCATATAGTGGAAATACCACGCATACCGGCAGCCGTGCTCGATCATCAGATCGAAGAACTCGTCGGAGGTGACGGCGTCCATGTTTTTCCTTGTATAGCAGACAGAGGTTCCGAAGAACAGTCCGTATCTCTTCATCAGATCCATCGCGGAAAGCACCGAATCGAAAACGCCGTCTCCGCGGCGGCCGTCGTTCGCCGTCTGGAATCCCTCCAGAGACAGGGAGAAGGAAAGGTTGCCGAGCTTCTGTACGTTCTGGCAGAACTCCTCGTCGATCAGGGTGCCGTTGGTAAAGCAATGAAGCTCACAGTCATTGTGCTTCTTCGCCAGCTTCAGGATATCCGCCTTGCGAACCAGCGGCTCACCGCCGGTGAACATATAGAAATACACGCCCAGCTCCTTGCCCTGCGTGATAATGCTGTCCATCTCCTCATATGTAAGGTTCAGCTTGTGGCCATACTCGGCGGCCCAGCATCCGGTACATCTCAGATTACATGCGCTGGTGGGATCCATCAGAATCAGCCACGGGATGTTGCACTCATGCTCTTTTCTCTTTTCACGGGTCACCTTTGTCCCGTAGAGAGCCGCCTCAAACCCGAGGTTCAGCGCGGTCATCTTTGCCACATGGGGATCCAGCTCATCCAGCATCTTGTTCGTGAAGCGAAGCCACTTGTTGTCCGGATCCTGAATCATCGCGCGGATGTTTTCATAGGTCTCCGCCTTAAAGTTGTCTCCCATGAACTTCTGAGCCAGATCAAGAATCTGGAGAAGACCCTTCTCACGGTCCTTATTCAGCCGCTTCAACGCGACATCGATCGCAGTGCTGAATGCTTTTCTCTGCATTGTGTGTGATAAGCTTGCCACTGTAAATTCTCCTTTCAACTCAATTCTACAGTTTGTTCGATTACCAATCGGTGTCCATCTTACAACTTTCTGTAAAATTTCCAAGTAATGTCTTTTTTCCAACACATTGTTGCATTTTCAACTTTTGTATATTATAATGC
>JAJPYF010000054.1 GCA_021205085.1 Clostridiales bacterium
ATACCAACGTGTGACGAAAACTCCAGTGTATTCAGACGGACGCCATGCACGATCACCGACAACAGGTTCAGAATCATGTTCAGGCCATGTCCGAATATCAGAATGAATATAGCGAGGAAGATTAATATCATGTGTCCCATGAATCCTCCGGCCATCTGATTGAATGTCTCTGCGATCGCGGCACCCGCAAGTCCTACCGCCCAGAGGCGGATGTAGGATACAATGTCGGAAAAGACATTTACAATGCCCAGCAGCATGGAGATGATGTTCTTCATACTTTCCACCAGAGATTTCACGATGCTGCCGTCATAGTTGGCAAATATGAAGTAAATCACAAATCCGACAAGCACCAACGCAATACAAATCATTCCGACCGGTATGCCGTTTATCACTAATCTGAGTCTGAATACCGTGCCGTTCACAACCAGGCTCAGCACCACATAGAACATACCGATGACCTGCATCAGAGATCCGATGTCACTGAGTACAAGCAGTGATCGGCGGTCGCGGATGATGCCGAGTATATGGGCAATGGACAGCTGGATCAGCGCAAGCACAAAGCAGAGGATCTGCAGGTTCTGCGCGGTCGTAAGACCGGCCTCTCCATTCGTCCAGAACGGATACCAGAGCCTGTCTTCATACACGTTGGAAATAATCGGCAGCGAAATATTCTGCAGCCACTGCGGCACCCTCGACACATCCATGCCAAACCATGAGCATGTCAGTGTTCCCCAGACGATCGTGACGACTCCGAAAAGAATAATCAGCTTCGACCATGCCGAAGGGGACTTTCCGGACTTGATCGCCGGCAAAAACATCGCCAGGCCTAACAGTGTGATGAGCAGGCCGTATCCGCCGTCTCCGAAAATAATTCCGGAGAAGATAAGCATGAACACGAGGAAATATCCTGAAATATCCTGCTCGTAATAGCCCGGTACCGTACCGAGGAAGTCCGTCAGCGGATAAATCAGGCTGACGAATTTGTTGTTGTGCAGCTTGGTCGGAACATTGTCCTCGATCGTCGGATCCTCTGAAACAATGCCCCATGCATTTTCCTTCGCAACTGCCTTCAGCCGATCCATATCTTCCTCCGGCACATAGCCGTTTAAGATCGCCAGAGCAGGCGCGTTCTCCGAAAGGTCGGACAGTTCCGCCTCCTCCATTCCGCGGAGATAAGCGTCAAACTCAATCTCCTTGTTGCCCGCCGCAAGTACATCCTTCATCGCCGGAATGTACTTCATATAGCCGCGGATCTCGTCATCGAGCTCAGCGATACGCTTCTGCCCTTCCTCAATCTGAGCTGTAAGCTCCTGTGTGGATGCCGATGGGAGCTGAATCCTGCGTGCACTGTCGGGAAGCTCCGGCTTCTCAGCCAAACTCTCATCCTCAACAACCAGTATATAGGTCTTACTCTTGTCATGACCCACGAGCAATGTCCTGATCTCTGCATCGATAGAGGCATACTCTTTCGATGAGATTTCGTACATCGACAGGACAATGCCCTTCCCGGCAAGATACTCAAAATCCGCCGGCTTTATCTCGCCCCAGCTTTCATACTGCTCCAGTTCCGCTTTCGCGGAGATACATGCGTTCTGACAGTCCTTTTTCTCAGTGCCCCACGCGACAACCTGCCTTGCAGCCGAGAGGGCCTCGGCGGAAGACATTTCCGTCTTCTCCAGCTTCTTCATGGCTTTCTTGTCCGCCAGATCGCTGATCAGCGAAATCGCCTGTTCCAAAGCGGCGGTCTCGTCCTTTAAGTGCGTCATCTTATCGCTACTGTAGCTCTGCGCGTCAACGTGCACCAGACCGAGCTTTCGGATCTTACGCATGGCTTCTTCCCGCTCACTGTCAAGAACGAGAATGGATACTTTTTTCATCGGGAGAATCATCCTGCAGCCACCTCCCCTCCGACATCAGCAAGCGCCGCAGCCGCGTTGCGCTGATCGATTTTCTTCTTGGAAATCTTCGAGCGCACAACCGCGTTGACCTGCTGGTCTCCGAGATACACCGAAATCTTTCGGATATTTTCTTTTGCCTCCGGAATTTTAACCTTCTCAAAAAGGTTCACGCGCTGTGAGGTTGTCAGCAGCTCCTTCTGAAGCAGCCGAACCTGTTCGTCCAGCACCGAAGCCTGCAAATCCAGTGAAAGGGACTCCTCCATCTTATCCGCCGCCAGATCCACCCACAGCGGCGTCTCATAAAAATCGTAGTCACCGCGGGAAAAATCGGCGCCCTCATAGACGGGGATCGTCACACCGGCAATATTGCCGGTTCCCTTTCTGATGTTTGTAACCGTGACCAGATCCGGCGTGAAGGCTTCTTCCTCGCCAAACACGGCTATCCATTTTTTAAATTCCTGTTCAAGGGCTTCTCTCTGCTTTCGGACGGCTATGGCATCCGCCTGAATCGTGCGGATTTCGGCTTGGAGCTGCTGCTTTTTGAGCGTTAAGGTCGGAAGGTAGCGCTGATACATCTTAAGCGCATCTTTTTGAGCCTTTTGCTCATTTTTTGTCAGCTTAATTTTTGCCATCTCACTTGCCTTCCTTTATTTTGCGGGCCAGAATTCATCAATGAGTTCTGACTTAATACCTGTTTCATCTCTCTCAAAGCAAGCAGCAAGAATCTCCCAGCCGAGGTCGAGCGCCTGTTCCAGAGGAATATTGATGGACAGATCCATCATTTTCTCCTCGAACATCTCTCCGTATTTCAGGAGTTTCTCGTCCCAGCCGGTCATCAAAAATCCCATGCTCTTCTTTTCCAGCGTATTCTTGTATTCGGAATACAGACGGATCATGCCATCCATCAGCGCACGGTGATCCTTACGTGTCTTGTCATTGACGTTCTGCTTCAGACGGGACAGCGAACCAAACGGCTCGATTCTTCCGCCCTTAAGGTAATACTGGCCCTCTGTAATATAGCCTGTGTTATCCGGTACGGGATGGGTAACGTCGTCGCCCGGCATCGTGGTAACCGCCAGAATGGTAACGGATCCCGATCCGGCAAAGTCAACCGCCTTCTCATAACGGGAAGCAAGCTGAGAGTACAGATCGCCCGGATAACCACGGTTGGAAGGCACCTGTTCCTGAGTGATCGCGATTTCCTTCATGGAATCCGCGTAGTTCGTCATATCGGTCAGCAGCACCAGCACATCCTTGTCCTGCAGGGCAAACTGCTCGGCAACCGCAAGCGCCATATCCGGAATCTTGATACACTCAACGGTCGGATCCGCCGCCGTATGAATAAACATAACAGTCTTGCTCAGTGCGCTGCCGTTTCCGAGGCTCTCCTTAAAATAAAGGAAATCGTCGTACTTGATACCCATACCGCCGAGGACGATCACATCCGCGTCCGCCTGCATGGCAATCCGTGCCAGCAGCTGGTTGTACGGCTCGCCGGAGATTGAGAAGATCGGCAGCTTCTGTGATATAACAAGCGTGTTGAAGAGGTCGATCATCGGGATATTCGTGCGCATCATGCGGTTTGCAAGAATTCTCTTGGACGGGTTGACGGACGGACCGCCGATCGGTTTTAAGTTCTCAGCCAGCGACGGACCGTTGTCGATCGGCTCACCGGAACCGTTGAAGATACGTCCGAGCAGATCCTCCGTGAAGGACACCTGCATTTCATGGCCGAGGAAACGCACCTCGTCACCTGTGGAAACGCCTCGTCCGCCGGCAAATACCTGAAGGGATACGATGTCTCCGTCGATCTTATTGACCTCGGCAAGAGACTTTCCAAAACGAGTGGTAATCTCAGCCAGTTCATTGTACTTTACACCATCGGCGCGCACTGTGATCACGCTGCCGGTGATTGATTCGATTCGGTTATATACTTTATTCATTGTCATTCACCACCCTTACAACAGCTTTTCTGCTTCACTGCTTATGACTCCGCCGCCGGACGCATACTGCGCGTCGATCTCTGCCTCAGCCGCAGCAAAGGCTTCGCTCTTAAACTCAGTATAGTTCCAGTCGATGAATTTCTGACGCAGTGCGTTAAAGTAAGCACGTGCTTCGTCCTTCTCTTTTAACTCATAATCCGAGCCGAGAATGCGAACAAGCTTGGCGGTCACATAGCGCTGCCGCTCCACAATACAGTTGGCATCGACATCGTCAAATGAATTCTGCTGCAGATAAACAGCATCGAGCAACTCGGATTTCAGATAGGTGACAAAGTCCGTAAGACTCGTGCCTTCTTCACCGACAACCTTCATCATGGAATTGACCTCAACGCCACGGTTCAACACATCACGGCAATACTCAATCTGATCTGTCTCAACCACACTGTTGTATTTCGACCATGAAATCAGCGGGTCGATCGCCGGGTATTTACGGGCATCCGAACGCTCTCTTGAAAGACCGTGGAAGGCGCCGACAACCTTCAGCGTAGCCTGCGTAACCGGCTCCTCAAAGTTACCGCCGGCCGGAGATACCGTTCCGCCGATTGTGACGGAACCGTGAGAGCCGTCCGGCAAACGGACATAACCGGCACGCTCATAGAACGCTGCGATATAGGATTCCAGATAAGCCGGGAAAGCCTCCTCGCCGGGGATCTCTTCCAGTCTGCCGGACATCTCACGAAGAGCCTGTGCCCAACGGGAAGTGGAGTCCGCCAGAAGCAGGACGTCAAGCCCCATCTGACGATAATACTCAGCCAGCGTCACCGATGTATAAACGGACGCCTCACGGCTGGCAACCGGCATGGAAGATGTGTTACAGATAACAATGGTACGCTCCATCAGGGAACGCCCGGTCCTCGGGTCTTTCAGCTCCGGGAACTCCGTCAGCGTTTCCACAACCTCACCGGCACGCTCGCCGCAGGCTGCAATGATAACGATATCAACATCCGCGTACCGGGATGTGGTATGCTGCAGCACGGTCTTGCCCGCTCCGAACGGACCCGGGATACAGTAGGTGCCGCCCTTGGCAACCGGGAAGAAGGAGTCAATCAGACGAACCTTCGTCTCCATGGTCTCCGTCGGCGCCAGACGCTCCGAGTAGCAGTTCACCGCACGCTTCACCGGCCAGCGGAAGGACATGGTCAGATCAATGTCCTTGCCCTTTTCGTCCGTGATGACAGCGATTGTCTCATGAATCGTGTACGCGCCTGCAGCCGCTACGGACTTCACCGTGTAGCTGCCCAGCAGATAAAACGGAACGAAAATCTTGTGTGTGAACGGCCCCTCTGGCACGGTTCCCACATATTCGCCCGCTTTTACACGGTCACCCGGCTTTGCGGTCGGGGTGAAGTCCCATTTCTTTTCTCCATTGAGCGAATCGACATAAACGCCTCGCTCCAAAAACCATCCTGCCTGCTCAGCGAGGAGCGGCAGCGGGTTCTGCAAACCGTCGTACACCTGTCCCAGAAGTCCCGGTCCAAGCTCGGCGGAAAGCAAATCGCCCGTAAATTCTACGTTGTCACCGCAGGCAATCCCTTTGGTCATCTCATAAACCTGTACCTGGGCGACATTGCCGCGAATACGAATGACCTCGCTCTTTAAGCGAGCGCCTTCGACCTCTACATAGCAGACCTCATTCATGGAAACTGTGCCGTCGAATTCAACCGACACCATATTTCCGTTGATGCCTACAACTTTTCCTCTTGTTTCCGTCATCTTAATTCTCCTGACTGTTTCCATTCAGAATGGAATGATAAATGTGTTGATATGATTCGTGTCCCCGCTCCTCGTCAAACAACCGCATCCTTGTGAGAAGCTTTAAGCGTATTGCGTAGCAATACACCGCATCCTCGCAGAACATGTCGAGCGGCCTGAGCCTGTCAAGTGTCTCCATTCGGCAGCGCTGAAGATATTCCTCAGCCGCAAGAGGATCCCCTAAATCTACTGCCGTGTTGGCCACCTGAAGCACCGGTGCTGAAATAACCTCGCCGTCTGTGGAAAATGACTTTCCCTTATGACCGGCGCGTACAACCGCGAGAGCAAGGCGAAGCTGTCTCTCCTCGGAATTCCACGCATCCACGAGCTCCGAACCTGTCGGCTCGATATCCCGCGGCGGAACAAGGGAAATCCCGTCCAGGATTCCCATCTCCTTTTCATCCAGGAAATTGGAACAGGCATCCCGAAACGCCTCCTCCGTAATCGGAAGCGGGCTTTTTCCGTCATACGGCTCCAGCCCCGGCAGCTGAGCAATCAGATAATACTGGCTCATGCCTTCGACGCCTCTTTCATCAGCGCTGCGACGCGCGGATTCAGATACCTGGAAAGCAGCTCTGCCACCGCTTCCGCAGAGTAGTCATAATACGCGGAACCGCCTTTTGCGGCAATACGGAATCCGCTGTCCACACTGTCATCGGCCCTGAGCGTGACGCCGGCACAGAGTCTCTGCTTCAGCGCTGCCGTCAGACTCCCCTCGATGGCAGAGAGATCATCGCTGCCCAGCAGCACCTCAATGTCATCGGTGTCGGGATTCTTGGCCCACTCTTCAACAACCTTCGGAATCAGTGTTAAGAGTGTCTCCCTGGAATAGCTTTCCGCAACCGCTTCTCCGATCACAGCGTCGAGTTCCTTCGTAACGCTGTCACGGAAAGAAATCAGCTGGTTGCGCCCTGCCTGACGAATCGCATCCTCGCTTGCCCGGACCAGACGATCATTCTCATCACGCGCCTCAGCCATAAGTCTGGCTTCTTCCGCTTTTGCATCTGCGATGATCTTCTCGGCCGAAGCATTTGCATCTTCGATTCTGGCGGCGGCTTCCTTTTCACCTGCGCCGACTCCGTCGCTTTTGATCTTGTCGATCAATTCCTGTAATGCAATTTCCATACAACCTTTCTCCTTCTTTTTTTTCTATGTATTAAGACGATGATC
>JAJPYF010000048.1:0-2867 GCA_021205085.1 Clostridiales bacterium
GACACCTTGGTCCGTAGCCAAGTGCTCTATCCAGCTGAGCTACACACACATATTACCTATCGTATGACCTGCACAGGATGCTTCCCTGCTCAGAACGAAATCAATATTATCACAGGAAAATCAAAAAGTCAACACGATATATGGGGATTCATCCGATATTTTTCAAAAAACAGAGTACATTTGTCAGGCCGATATACCCGCAAGCCCGATCGCACCCGGGCCACTGTGACAGCTAATCACACAACCGGTCTGGATGTAAATGCACTCCCGAAAGCCCATGGCCTCGGCACACTCCTTCATCTTGTCCAGCACCTCCTGCGACGCACCCTTGGAATACAAAAGACATATCCGGCTCCGGTCCAGATTGTGCAGTGTTACAAACTCCCGTACATAGGATTCCACAATGCGGATCATGGATCCGCGGTACTTCTTCGAAGCCACAAGATAACCTCCGCTGTCCACATCGATCAACGGCTTTAGCTGAAGCAGCGTCGCGCCCAGATAAGCAGCATTTGAAACACGGCCGCCGGCTTTTAAATATTCCAGATTACCGGGAATAAAAGAGCACGCCATCTTCGCTGTCATGTCCTGAATCTCGTCAGCGAACGCCTGATAATCCGTGAAGGTGTCTCCTCTCTGATGAACCATCTCATACGCCCGCAGAATAAGGAAAACGATCCCTCCCGTGACCTTTGTGGTGTCAATAAGGTAAACATCGTCAAAATCCTCCACGGCAATCGCGGCATTCTGGTAGCTGCTGGAAACAGCGGCCGAATAGGCAAAATGAAAAATCACACAATCCGGATGCTCCGCCCGAATCTCGTTAAACAGATCAATATATTCCCCCACATTCGTCGCGGAGGTCGTCGGCACCTTTTTCGTCTCCTTATAATAGTCGTAGACCCGATCCACCGGAAAGGTCCCGTCCTCATAGTCCTCTCCTCCCATGCTCAGATGCATGGGAACAATCCGGACTCCGTATTTTTCCGCCATGTCCTTCGGCATATCGGAACCGGTCTCCGTGCCGAAAATAATCTCTCTCATATGTGTTTTCTCCTATATGGTTTTATTCTCAAGATAATGCGGTTTTCAAAACTACGTTCCTATTATATACCTGTCCGATGCTTCTGACAAGTCGTTTTTACTTTTTTGTCCTGACAGATGTCTCCACAAGACAAAGAGAAACCATCCCGGTTCTTCGGGATGGCCCGCCTCTCAATACCTCTCAAATAAATGGCTCTGTTCATCTGCGGTATACATCACAGATCCGCGGCCATATGCTCATCCGTCTCCAGACTGTCCCAGATCTGATGGGCCTCCACCATTCCGAGTACGACTGCCTTCATCAGGATCCGGGTCAGGACCGCTGTGCCGACGATAACTGCCGCCGCAGCAAACAATACAGAAACTAACATTTTAATCCCTTCTTTCTCATTGATGTCTTGTTATCCCGGTACCATCATATGACGGATCCCTTTCGTTTTACTTACATTTTTCCCTGCCCCAGTGCCATATCTCCCGAAGCGGCCGCCCGGTGATCTCCTCCGTCCGCCGGACATCCTCGTCAAAGTATCTCTCCAGAAAGACCCGCGTCTCGGGCAAGAGTTTCTCCGTATCCGTATCCGGAACCATCGCAGAGTCGCGAACCTTCTCATAGTGCCTGTAAAACCGGCGATACAGCCCCGGCGCCCAGTGAGTCATTGCGAGGAAGTCATAAAAAGCATAATATACGCCCTTCGCGACCAGCAGGCGGTGCGCCTTTTTCGCGGAGACCGTCCGCTCATTTCCGCAATTGATTTTCAAACCGTAACGGATATCCGGGGAATCCTGCATGCCGAGAAAATCATACAGTTCCCGGCAGGCCCGGTGCTGATCGCGGACAAATTCCTCAAAAATCACAAACCGCATGTTTGCCCTGTCAAAACCGTCAAGATACTCCTCCACGCAGGCCGCATAATTACTCTGGGAAAAAACCAGATATTTCAGGCGTTTGTCCATAATCTCCCCGCGGCATTCCGGTGAATCCAGCACCGTATGTACATAATGGTCAAACCCCTTCGCGTGCCCCAGCGCAAGATCCGCCTCCACTGCGTCCGTCGGGAGAAACCCTCTGGCGAGAAAATACTTGTAAGCGGAATAGCTTCGCTCCACCGGGTTGCGGAGCATGAAGATCATCTTCGTGTCCGGCGAAAGGTTCCGCCGAAGCTTCGCCGCACAGCCGTTAAAAGTCAGTCCGGCATTGATCTCGCCTCGAATCCTCGGGTCGTCCTCCTCAATATGGCCGAAATACCGCTTTCTGTAATAAACCTTCCCTCTGCCGAGAATACTTATCATCGGGACGCGGTAATACATCGGCTCCTTGACATCCCTGCACAGCGCGATCTGCGGATTCTGATGAAACAGCTCGTACAGGGTGGTCGTGCCGCACTTTTGAAAACCCATACATACAAAATCCGGATACATACTCCCCTCCGAAAAGGTATTTCATCGCAACTTTTCCCCAATCCGTCGCGATTCATTACAGCATCGTAATAGTTCTGTAACAAAATGTCAACACCTTCCGCGCAGGAAAAATATTAATTTCATCTTAATTTTTAAAATCACTCCGCCGCACAAACAGTCAGGTAGGAATCAAGGCCATTAAACTGCTCCGGATACGGCACCGCATCCTCATACTGGTTTGTCTGGAGAATCAGGCGAACCGTGTGGAAAACACAGTGTTTCAGCTCGCGCAGGTCCAGTGTCCCGTCGTCCAGCGCCCGGCGGATGCTCTCATGGTCACGCCAATCGCCCGGCATCACCATGTCATTGCCGGCCTGCATACATCCCGCCGCGCTGCACTCCCCGGCAGTGGGAGTGGGGGGCGG
>JAJPYF010000048.1:2877-9046 GCA_021205085.1 Clostridiales bacterium
GTCATAATCGCCCCGGCAAACCCCCACTCACTGCGCGCAGCCTTTGTGCAGATGTCAAAGCAGTTCGCCGCGTGAACGCCGTTGACCAGATTGTAGGAGGTCATGATCGACATGGGCTGCGCATCCTTCACCGCAATCTCAAATCCCTTCAGATAGATCTCCCGAAGTGCCCGCTCGGAAAGCACGGAATCCGAGCCCATCCGGTTGTCCTCCTGATTATTGCAGCAGAAATGCTTGATTGTCGTCCCGCATCCCGGTACGCGCTGGACGCCCATCGTCATGGCAGACGCCATCATCCCGGTCAGCAGCGGATCCTCGGAAAAATACTCAAAATTCCTGCCGCAGAGCGGATTGCGGTGGATACACATCCCCGGTGCCAGCCAGAGAGAAACCTCAAACTCATTCATCTCCCCGGCAACCATCTCTCCGAGCTCTTTTACCAGTCCGGTATCCCATGTCTGCGCCAGGAGTGTTCCCACCGGAATCGCCGTGCAATACTGATAATACACGGTTCCCTCCGCTTCCTTCGGCTCCGCAAAAAATCCGTTCTCAAAGCCGCTTAAGAAATCTCCCGCATCGATACTTCCGTCCTCCCGAACCTCATAGGACTGGCGAAGCCGCAGGCCGGCCGGTCCGTCCGCAAGGACAATGCTTGCCACATCCCACGGTTTTTCGGCCATCGCGTTGACCGTCTCCGCCGCCGCACCCGGCACCGTCTGTCCCGCGGAGCCGAGCGCTGACTCCATCTGATTTCTCACCGGATCGCCGGTCGCCAGCGCGATCAGTTGATCCACGGAAAGGCTGTCCACGATCTCTCCGGCTTTCCCGGGATAGTGATCCTCCAGCTCCTCATATGCCACGATTTCTGTCTTTAAATCAGCCGCCGATATTGCAACATCCGGCAGCTCCTTCTCTCTGGCCTCTGCCTGCCATGCTGCCTCCTTTGCAAGAACGCGTTTTTTGTCGGGTGCGATCTCCTCCAGAGACTCCCGCAACGGGCAGATGTTCTCACACTGCACCAGCTTCGCCGTCTCATCCAGCGTCAATGTAGCGACAAGCTTGGCGTCATCCAGAGAATTCCCGACCCAGATGCCATAGCGGCCGCCCTCCAGCATCCACGCAGCCTCCTTCTCAAAATAGGAAGCCATCTGATACAGCGGGAAGGAAATCTCCATCTGCTGCGCTGCTCCCGGTGCGAGCAGCCCGGTCTTTGCGAACGCCGCCAGCCGGCGGTACTCTTTCGGCAAAGCTCCCTGCGGGCAGGACACATAGATCTGCACCACTTCTTTTCCGCTGCGGGCTCCGGTATTTTCTACGGAAACCGCCACCGTCACCGCGGGGCGCAGGCTCTCTGTTCCCTGCACCGAAACCGCACCGGTACTGATTTCAAAATCCGTGTAGGACAATCCATAGCCGAAGCAGTACCGCACCGGTATATCAAAGGTGTCAAAATACCGGTAGCCGACATAGATGCCCTCTTTGTACTCTTCCTTATAGAGATCGCCGCTCTTGAAGCTGAAGAAATCCGCATTCGGATAGTCATGGTAATCCAGTGCCCATGTATCCGTCATCTTTCCGGACGGCGTCACATCGCCGGTCAGGACATCCGCGAGCGCATTGCCGCCCTCCTGCCCCGCCTGCACAAACTGCAAAATCGCCGCAATATTCGGTAGCTCATCGACGAAAGCCAGATCCATCAGACCGCCGGTGTTGATAACCAGAATCACCTTCTCATATGCCGCGCAGATCTGCCGGAGAAGCCTCCGCTCCTCCCCGCTCACATAATAATCCCCCGGTGTGTCGTGCCGGTCCGCATTCTCCCCCGCAATCCGCGACAATACAAAGACAGCCGTGTCCGCACCGTCCGTCCGCGCCGCCGCCTCATCGATGGGGTCTCCGCAGGGAACTGCGAATGGGGATGTGGAATACGCCGTGAAGAAATCCATCCCTTCCTTCGCCTTGCTCAAAATCCCGGCCTTCCAGCTCTCCCGCGCCTGACGGTAGCAGTCCTCGTAAGCCGCCAGCCAGTCCAGACCGGGCTTTGTCACATCGAACCCCGCAGCAGCCAATCCCTCCGCGATATTGACACTCGCGCGGTTATTCACATCACCGGAACCGGTGCCGCCCTTCACGGTCCGGACCGCGCCCGCGCCGTACAGACCGATGCGGCTCCCCTTTTTCAGCGGAAGCAGACCGCCCTCATTCTTCAGCAGTACAAAGCCCTCCACAGCCGCACGGCGCACCAGCGCCGCATTTTTTACTTCCCGCTCTGTGACGTCCGTCGACGTTGTGCCGACATATTCCCGTCTTCTCAGTTTCATATTGTCCTTCCCCCTACCGTCTGAAATCATTTTTCTTACTTTCGCATAAAACCGACCGTTTTGCAACTGTTTTCCGTCGATTCAGATCATCTAATAAAACAGTGGGTCATCTGACCTGTAATTCAGTACATCCTCATTCAGGGTCACACCGAACTCTTTTCCGATCGCCCTCAGATTGTCATCCGTGATCACCTGCCGGATTTTCCCATCCGGGCTCGCGGACAGCACGATACTCGCAATCTGCGCTGCCTTCTCAATGGTATGCATCAGGTCGAAAGCGATGTCGAAGCTCGGGCCGGAGACAAAAAGTCCGTGGAACGCCCAGATCGCCGCCTCGTACCGCTCCATCTGCTCGCAGGTTGCCCGCGCGATATCGGCGCCGCCGGGAACCATCCACGGCACAACACCCACACCGCCTGGGAAAACGACACAGCACTCCGTTGCGCTCTTCCAGAGCATCCGGGTAAAAACCTCCGCCTTCAGCGGAAGCACGTAGGTCAGTGCAATGATGTAGGGCGGATGCGCGTGATAGATAATGCGGTTTTCCCCGTTCGTCACCCGCTTGCGGACGGAGTGATTCATCATATGCGTCGGAAATTCACTGGTGGGAACGCCGCCTGCCTCCAGCCCCCAGACGATGCGATAGCTGTCTCCCGTCTCGTTGAGCTCGGCAATACAGATATTATTCTGCGGCTCCAGCTCCACATTCCGGAGAAATTTGCCGCTGCCGGTGGAGATAAAATATTCTCCCGCCAGATTTTCCGCCTGCACACCCATATTGACCCACTCGCCGGGCACTGCCCTGAAATAAGGGCGGCAGACCTCCACCTCCTCCGGGCGCATGCGGTAGGTCAGATTCCCGCCGTTTCTCTCATGCCAGCCCTGACCGACGGCATCGCTGCACATCCGAATATAGTCCTTCACTACTTTTACATCTAAAACACTCATGATTTTCTCCCTCTTCTATACTTATCTCTTTGCCAGCACATCCCGCTCATAGCGGAGCACCTCGTCAAACCATGTATCGTCATCCGTGCCGCACTGTCGGCAATATTCCTCCCAGACATCCCCAAACGGAAGCATCTTCACCTGCTCCTGACGCACCATCGCCTCCGTCCAGTTTGCCGCATCCTGAAGCTTTTTTAAATCTTCGTGGGGCATGCACAGCGCATTCAGAAGCGCTTTCTGCCAGCTGCGGAAACCGACTGCCCATGCGCTGATCCGGTTGATGCTCGCGTCAAAATAATCCAGTGCCATATGGACGCGATCGATCGCATCGCAGCGGACGATCTCCTTTGCCATCTCTCTCGTCTCGTCGTCAAACAAAACCACATGGTCGGAATCCCACCGCACCGGACGGGTAATGTGGAGCGCGATCTCCGGGAAGAACGCCAGCAGCGCCGGAATCTTATCGGAGACAACCTCTGTCGGGTGATAGTGTCCGTTGTCCATCAGCGGGATGCAGCCCTCATGGGTCGCCGCAAAGCTTAAGGAAAACTCACCGCTGCCCACCGTGTAGGACTCCACGCCGATTCCGAACACTTTTGACTCCACGCAGGGCTTTACCAGCGCCGGGTCATGCGGCTCGGCGATGATCTGCTCAATGGAATCCTTATAGCGCTCCCGCGGGCCGAGGCGGTCTGCCGGGACATCCTTCGCGCCGTCCCCGGTCCAGATATTCATCACACAGGGAATCCCCGTCTGCTCCGCAAAATACTTGGAAATGCGGATGCAGGCTTTGCCGTGATTGATCCAGAACCTCCGCGTCTCCTCATCCGGGCTGGAGAGCGTCAGGCCGTCCTTTACCATCGGATGGGAGAAAAACGTCGGATTGAAGTCCAGACCCATGCCCCGCTCCTTTGCGAAATCCACCCATTTCTGAAAATGCTTCGGCTCCAGCTTATCCCGGTTCACATAGCCGTCCTCAAAGATGGCATAACTGGCGTGAACATTGATCTTTTTCATGCCGGGGGTGACCTTAAGAACCTCGTCGATGTCAGACATCAGCTGCTCCGGCGTGACCGCCCGTCCCGGATAATTTCCCGTGGTCTGGATGCCGCCGGTCAGCGGGCCGTCATGGTCAAACCCGATGACATCGTCTCCCTGCCAGCAGTGCAGGGAAACCGGAATCCCTTTCATCTTTGCGATGGCTGCGTCCGTGTCCACCCCTGCTTTTGCGTATATTTCCTTTGCGCCGTCATATCTGTTCATATATTTCCTCCTTCCTGGAATTGCTTTCTCATATCATCTATTGATAAATTTGAATCGGAAAAGACCGCCCGATGCAGGCGCGCGCATCCCCGATGTCCTCCAGCTCCCCGAACGCGATCATCTGCGCGGCAAGGTTCCCGATGGCGGTTCCCTCCGTGGGTCCGGCACAGACCGTCTTCCCAGAGGTTTTCGCCGTCAGCTCGTTTAAGTACGCCGCATTTGCGCCGCCTCCCACGATACGGATTTTATCATAGGTTTTTCCGGTCAGCGCCTCCACCTCCCGGAAGGTCGCACCGTAGCATTCCGCAAGACTATTGTAAACGACGGACGCCACCTGTGCAATCCCCTCCGGCACCTCCTGCCCGGTTTCTCTGCAGGCTGCCTGCACCTCGGCCGTCATGTTCGCCGGTGCGAGGAAACGGCTGTCGTTGCAGTCCACCCTCGACGCAATCGCTTCCCCGGACGCCATCTCACAGATCTCTCCGAAAGACAGCTCCGCGCCGATCTCCTTTTTCACAGACTGGATCATCCACAGGCCCATGATATTTTTCAGGAAGCGGAATCGGTAATCGTATCCGCCCTCGTTGGTAAAGTTGTGCCTCTGTGCCTCCGGAGAACAGTCCGCAGCCAAAAGCTCCGTCCCCATCAGCGACCATGTGCCGGAGCTGATATATAGGGTATCCTCATCCTTCCCGGCCGGAACCGCCAGCACAGCCGAGCCTGTGTCATGGGTACACGGCAGGATCACGCGGCAGTTGTAACCGATCTCAGACTGCATTTCCGCCGTCAGCGTTCCCAGACAGGTACCCGGCACAGCGATCTCGGGAAAAATCTCCTCCGGATATCCCAGCCGCCGGATCAGCTCCTTATCCCACTGTTTCGTCTCCGGACTCACCATCTGCGTGGAGGAAGCATTCGTATACTCCGCCGCCTTCACGCCGGTGAGCAGATAGTGAAGGTAATCCGGAATCATGAGAAAAGTCTCCGCCTCCGCCAGAAGCTCCGGCTCCTGCTCCCGCATGGCCATCATCTGATAGATCGTGTTAAACGGCTGCTTCTGGATGCCGGTGCGGGCATAGAGCTCCGTCTCGGAAATGTACGCGTAAACCTTCTCGTCCATCCCCTCTGTCCGGCTGTCACGGTAAGCCACCGCGTCCGTAATCCGTGTGCCGTCTCTCCCAAGCAAAACGAAATCCACCGCCCATGTATCGATGCCGACACTGACCGGAATTTTCCCCGATTCGGCACATTTCTTCATGCCGGTTTTTACTTCCTCAAAAAGACGGGCAATATCCCAGATCCTTCTCCCGTTCCG
Source organism: Clostridiales bacterium (assembly GCA_021205085.1). GTDB lineage: Bacteria > Bacillota > Clostridia > Lachnospirales > Lachnospiraceae > Eubacterium_I. Next base: position 8,725 of record JAJPYF010000048.1, read on the forward strand.
ATCCGTCATCCCGTTTGGAAAGCGGTAAATTTCCTCCAGGATCATCTTCCCGTCCTCCGAATGCCCCAGAATATGGCGGCCGCTGGAGGCACCGATATCGATCGCAAGATAATACTGTGTCACTTATTTTCTCCCCTCTGCGGCAATCCGCAAAACAGCCGTTCCCTGCTGCTCTTTGGCCGTCACGGTAACGTCCGCCGCGCGGCTGCCGGTTCGCTTTAAAACTAAAAGCGCTCTGCCGTAAAAGGTCTCCGTCGTATCCGTGATATAGTTATATGCCGGCTTCGGATTGCCGCTGCCGAAGCCGAGAACCACCGCATCG
>JAJPYF010000048.1:9056-23023 GCA_021205085.1 Clostridiales bacterium
TCGGCATCCACTGCCGCGATATCCACATAGATCAGTGTCTCATCGTCCGCTGACACCTCCTCAGCCGTCAGCTTCAGCTGTGCCACTGCGCCTGTTGTCTTCAGATCCATGCTGCCGATCTCCGTGCCGTTTTCGTAAGCCACGGCGCAAAGAGTCCCCGGCGCATAGACGGTTTCAAAAAGCGTGCGGTATCCCGCCGCCTCTCCGGCCGGTTTTCGTCCCAGAGACACTCCGTTGGCAAACAATTCCACTTCATCGCCCGGCGCATAGACCTCCACGATCACCGGTTTCCCCTCGCATCCGGGGTAGGTCCAGGAAGAATGGTTGTCGCTGATCACCCAGACAGTATGTTTTTCATCCTGCCCGTAGCGGTACGGATTCTGCACCGTGATGTAAGGATCCTTCCGCAGCCCGAAGACCACCTCCCGGAAATAAGAGTTCGGCCGCCGAAATCCGGTGAGATCAAAATCGCCGCAGTAGGCGAGCTGGCAGGGGAACTGCGCCCCGAAGCCGCCCTCGCCGGGCGAGTAAGCCACCACGCCGACACCGGCTTCCCCGATATAATCCCATCCGGTCCAAGTGAAATCACCGATGACATGAGGAAGTCGTTTCACGAGCCCCCAGTTGCGGGCGATCTCCGGCGGATAGGTCTCACTCCCAACGATCACGCGGTTCGGATAAGCAGCCCCGTCCGGCTCATACCGCGCAGTCATGTAATTGTAGCCCGCAATATCCGTACCCGCACAGGCCATTTCCAACCGCTGTGAAATCACTCTGTGGCGGACAATGGTGTCCATATGCCTGTCCATAACCGTCATAAAGTCGTTGACATTTCCGTTTTCATCAAGTTCACCGGTGCCCGAAAGCTCTTTCGCCAGATCCGCCATGATCTGATCAACGCTGTCGCCCGCGGCAAACACACCGTTAATGGCAGCTAATGTATATCGGCCTGAATCCAGTGAATGTATCTTATCCGAAATCTGCCCGCAGAGATCGGCTCCCAGATCCGTCCCAATCTCCGGAATCTCGTTGCCGACAGAATACAAAATCACCGAGGGATGGTTATAATCCTTTCGCACCATAGCCTCCGCATCTGTCTCCCACCACCGATCGAAGAAAAGCGCATAATCGTTATCGGACTTACTTCTGGTCCACATATCAAAGGTCTCATCCATTACATAGACCCCCAAAGCATCACAGGTGCGCAGCAGCGCCGGCGCCGCCGGGTGATGAGACATACGGATCGCGTTAAAGCCCGCCGCTTTCAGGCGGCTGATCTGACGGTACTGTGCCGCCTCATAGGTAGCCGCACCCAGCAGGCCGCTGTCATGATGGATGCACGCGCCGCGCAGTTTGACAGTTTTCCCGTTGACACAAAGCCCCCGCTTCGCATCGAGTGACAGCGTGCGGATGCCGAAAGCCGTCTCGCTCTCGTCCAACAGGGCTTCCCCCTCATAAATCCGGGATACGAGGCGGTAAAGATACGGGGAATCCTCAGACCACGCATGGGGATTCTCCACGGCAATACGCTGTGTAATCTTCCGCTCTGCCCCCTCATAGACGGAAAGGTACGCTGTATCTGCTGCCACAGTCTCCCCATCCGCATCCAGAACCGCTGTCTCCAGACGCAGGGGAACTTTTTGGTATCTGCGGTTTTTGATCTCTGTCTGAACCGTTAAAACGGCCAGTTGCTCATTGAGAGATTCTGTGGTTATCTGTACACCCTCCGGCTCCGCATACACCGTATCGGAGACCAGCAGGTAAACATCCCGGTAAATGCCGCTGCCGGAATACCACCGGCTGTTTGCCATCCCGGAGTTTTTCACCAGAACACGGATCTCATTGTCCTGTCCGTAGCGCAGATGATCGTTCAGCTTTACATAAAATCCGGTATACCCGTAGGGACACTTCGCCGCCAGCTGCTCGTTGACATAAACCATGGCGTTCATATAGACGCCCTCAAACTTCAGCATCACGGTTTTGTCCCGGTATTCCTCCGGTGCAAAAAGCGTCTTCACATAGGTATAGACATCTCCGTCCCGATATCCCGTATTCCCGCCGTTCGGGCTGTCCGCCCGCGCCGGAGTCTCCAGCATCGCATCGTGCGGCAGATCAATCTCCCTCGCAATCTCCGGAATATTCCATACCAGAGCAAATGCTCCCTTATCCGGCCAGAATTTCCAGCCTTTGTTCCATTTTACTTCCTTCATAGCATACCTCCGCGACCCAATTATTTGTTTATAACTATACTACATGCCGCCATATTTTTACAGTAAATTTTCTTGCAAAAAAATTCCCCACATCACCGGATGATGTGGGGAACGCCTTATTATTTAAACCTTCCGCAGCAATTTTTATACTTTTTCCCGCTCCCGCACGGGCAGGGCTCGTTGGGATAAACCTTTTTCTCTGCGCGCTTTTTCGGCGCTTTCTGCAGGGATTCATCCTTGTTCGTTCCGGTGACCTTCGCCACCTCCTCGCGCTCTACCTTCTGCTCCACACGGACATGGAAGAGAAGGCGGATCGTCTCCTCCTGCATATTCGCGATCATATCGTCAAACATATCATAACCGGCCATCTTGTACTCCACCAGCGGGTCACGCTGGCCGTAAGCCTGCAGGCCGATGCCCTCGCGGAGAATCTCCATATCGTCGATGTGATCCATCCACTTCCGGTCGATGCTCTTTAAGAGGATGACGCGCTCCATCTCGCGGATCATATCCTCCTCCGGGAACTCTGCTTCCTTCGCCTCATAGAGCTTGACGGCCTTTTCCTTTAGCATATGCTTCAGTTCGTTTTTGCTCTTTCCGGCCACATCCTCCTCGCCGAGCGGCTCGATGGGGATAACGGGGATGAGAAGCTCGTTCATCTCCACCACATCCCATGTCTTCCCGCCCTCGTCGTCATCGGAAAGGCAGGTATCCACGGTATTCTCCACGCGGTCCGTGATCATCTTGTAGATGACGCTGCGCATATTCTCTCCGTCCAGAACGCGGCGGCGCTCCCCGTAGATAATCTCACGCTGATCGTTCATCACCTGATCATACTCCAGCAAATTTTTACGAATACCAAAGTTATTGCTCTCGATCTTTTCCTGCGCTTTCTCAATCGCGCCGGAGAGCATCTTGTGCTCGATCTGCTCCCCCTCCGGAACGCCCAGTGCGTTGAACATCGTGATCAGCTTCTCCGATCCGAAGAGGCGCATCAGGTCATCCTCCAGAGCGATGTAAAAACGGGATTCGCCGGGATCGCCCTGTCGGCCGGAACGTCCGCGGAGCTGATTGTCGATACGGCGGGACTCATGGCGCTCCGTTCCGATGATCTTTAAACCCCCGGCGGCCCTTGCCTCATCGTCCAGCTTGATATCCGTACCACGGCCGGCCATGTTGGTCGCGATCGTCACCGCGCCGTGAACGCCGGCCTGCGCGACGATCTCCGCCTCCAGCTCGTGGAACTTTGCATTCAATACGTTGTGCTGGATGCCCTCTTTGTTCAGCATCCGGCTCAGCAGCTCGGAGGTCTCGATCGTGATCGTGCCCACCAGAACCGGCTGGCCCTTCGCGTGCGTCTCCACAATCTCCTTCACGACAGCCTTAAACTTCTCATCCTTTGTCTTGTAAACGGCGTCCTGCAGATCCTTCCGGATGACCGGCTTATTGGTGGGAATCTCGATGACATCCATCCCGTAGATATCGCGGAACTCCTTCTCCTCGGTCAGCGCCGTACCGGTCATGCCGGCCTTTTTCTCAAATTTGTTAAAGAAATTCTGGAACGTGATGGTCGCCAGCGTCTTGCTCTCCCGCTTGACCTTCACATGCTCCTTCGCCTCAATGGCCTGATGCAGACCATCCGAATAGCGGCGCCCCGGCATGATACGTCCGGTAAATTCATCGACAATGAGGATCTGGTCATCCGCCACCACATAATCCTGATCCCGGTGCATCAGGTTGTGGGCGCGCAGCGCCAGAATGATGTTGTGCTGAATCTCCAGATTTTCCGCATCCGCCAGATTTTCAATCTTAAAGAAGCGCTCGACCTTTTCCGCACCCTCCTGGGTCAGGTTGATGACTTTGTCCTTCTCATTTACGATAAAATCGCCGGTCTCCTCGATCTCAATGCCCATAATGGCATCCATCTTGGAAAACTCCTGGCTGGCCTCGCCGCGGTGCATCTGCCGCGCCAGAATATCGCAGGCTTCATAGAGCTTCGTCGACTTTCCGCTCTGGCCGGAGATGATCAGCGGGGTTCTCGCCTCGTCGATCAGCACCGAATCCACCTCATCGATGATCGCATAGTGGAGATCTCTCTGCACCAGTTGCTCCTTGTAGATGACCATATTGTCACGCAGATAATCAAATCCCAGCTCGTTGTTCGTCACATAAGTGATATCGCAGGCATACTGCTTCCGGCGCTCGTCATTCTCCATGCTGTTTAAAACCACGCCGACGGTCAGTCCGAGAAACTCATGCACCTTCCCCATCCACTCCGCGTCACGCTTTGCCAGATAATCATTGACCGTGACGATATGGACACCCTTGCCCTCCAGAGCATTCAGGTAAGCCGGACAGGTGGATACCAGTGTTTTTCCTTCACCGGTCTTCATCTCGGAGATACGCCCCTGATGGAGGACAATGCCGCCGATCAGCTGCACACGGTAATGCTCCATGCCGAGGACACGCCGGGCCGCCTCACGGACTGCCGCAAACGCCTCTGGCAGAAGATCATCCAGCGTCTCCCCGTTCGCCAGCCGCTCCTTAAACGCCGGAGTCAGTGCGCGAAGCTCCTCATCCGACTTCTCCACCATCTGCGGCCGCAGCGCCTCGATCTTATCCACGATCGGCTCAATCCGCTTTAGCTCACGCGCGCTGTGCGTCCCGAAAATTTTCTCTATCATACTCATATTGTAATGTCTCCTTGTTGTCCGTAACGGACGCTTTTCCCAGATATTGTACCACCATCTTTTTTCGGAGACAATACGCAAAGCAATGAACGAATTGTGAATATTCTGTAAAGAAAAAAGAGGCGACTGCACCGCAATGCCGTTCGCCTCTCTCCCTTACAGTTTTCTCATTTAGTCCAGCTTTCGCACCGCATCCCTCACCGGAAGGAGGAAGGACGGCGAAACGGACAGCTCGTCAATACCCATGTCAATAAAAGTCTTTGTCAGTGTCGTGTCCGCGCCGAGCTCGCCGCAGATGCCGACCCACGCTCCGCCCTTATGGCCGTTCTCGATCACCATCTGAATGGACCGCAGAACTGCCGGATGATGGGAATCATTGATGTTGTCCAGCTTTGCGTTCTGCCGGTCAATGGCCAGCGTGTACTGGGTCAGATCATTGGTCCCGATGCTGAAAAAGTCCACTTCCCTTCCCAGCTCCTCGCTAATCCAGACCGCCGCCGGCGTCTCGATCATGATACCGATCTCCACATCCTTATAGGCGATCCCCTCCGCGGAGAGCTCCGCCTTGACCTCCGCCAGAATCCGCTTGCATTCCAGAACCTCCTGAACAGAGATAATCATCGGAAACATGATGGAAATATTGCCGTAGGCACTGGCCCGCAAAAGCGCCCGAAGCTGCGTCCGGAAAATCTCCGGCCGGTCCAGACAGATCCGGATGGCGCGGTATCCCATGGCCGGATTGTCCTCCTTCTCCAGCCCGAAATAATCCACCTGCTTGTCAGCCCCGATGTCCAGCGTGCGCACCACGACCTTTTTCCCCGCCATGTTCTCCGCCACGGTCTTGTAAGCCTGAAACTGCTGCTCCTCCGTGGGAAAATCCTCCGACTCCAGATAGAGGAACTCGCTGCGGAAAAGGCCGATGCCCTCCCCGTCGTTCTGCAGGACGGAAGCGACATCCTTCACGCCCCCGATGTTTGCGTAGAGATGAATTTTCCTCCCGCTCTTTGTGACGGTCTCCTTCCCTTTGAGTTCCTTCAAAAGCTCCTGCTTCTTCTCGTCATCCTGCATTTTTGCCGTCATCTTTTCCAGATATTCCGGTTCCGGATCAATCGTCACCTCGCCGGTATAGCCGTCCACAACGGCCGTCTTTCCCCTCCACGCATCCTGCACATCGATGCCGATGATGGCCGGGATATTCATGGTCCGGGCGAGAATCGCGGTGTGGGAGTTCGACGAGCCGTGGCGCGTGACAAACGCCAGAATCTTTGACTTGTCAAGCTGCACAGTCTCGCTGGGCGCCAGGTCGTCCGCCATCAGAATCACCGGCTCATCCAGACTGCCCATATCGGTCTCCCTCCCACAGAGGACGGAGATCAGCCGCTCTGAGATATCCTTTACATCCGCCGCGCGGGCCTTCATGTAGTCGTCGTCCATCTGTGCGAACATATTGGAAAAATTATCTCCCGTCGTCGCGACCGCATACTCCGCGTTCACCTTCTGTTCCGTGATGATGTGGCAGATGGAATCCACAAAATCATCGTCCTCCATCATCATCATGTGAACCTCAAAAACCGCCGCGTTGTCCTCGCCGACCTCTTTTACCGCCTTCTGGTAAATCCGGTTTAGCTGGCCGAGGGCGACAGTCTTCGCCGCCTCGAACCGCCGGATCTCCTGATCGGTATCGTCCACATGCTCCCGCTTCACGGAATTCTCCTTTTTCTGATAGAGGAAAACCCGCCCGATCGCAATCTTACGAAATATCGATTTGCCTGTGTATTGCTCCATTTTACTTCTCCTTGCTGAATTGTTCAGAACACTTTTTACAGGTTTGCCTCAAGAAAAGCCTGAACACCGGCGGCAGCCGCGTCCTCATCTGCTCCCTCCGCAGTCACAGTGATCGTCATGCCCTTCTTCACGCCGAGGCTCATGACCATCATCAGCTTGCCCGCGTTCACCTTTCTGCCGTTGGATGTAATGGAAATCTCAGACTCATATTTCTTGACCTCCTTCACCAGCTCTCCGGCCGGACGTGCGTGAATCCCCAGTTCATCCTTGATTGTGTACTCAAATGTCTTCATTGTAATTTCCTCCTGTTTTTTATTTATGATTCATTTCAAATTTCTGTCGCTAATGTAGCTTTACTGCTGTCTGCCCTGCTCAGGTCAATTGTTCCAACACCCACGCCGCATCCTCCGTGGTCTTCATGGTCTCCATCCGGTCCTCATCCTCCAGCATGGTGCAGATTTTTGCCAGCAGATCCAGATGCTCGTCGCCGATGCCCGCGATACCGAAGACAAGCTGCGCCTTCTCCTCGCCGAAATCCACGCCCTCCGGGTACTGAAGAAAGACGATGCCGGTCTTTTTCACCTCACCCTTGGCCTGTGTCGTCCCATGGGGAATCGCTACGCCCATACCCATATAGGTCGTCGTAATTTTTTCGCGCTCCTGCATCGCATCCACATAGCTGTGATCCACATATCCGAGCTTCTCCAGCAGCTCACCGGCTGCCTGAATCGCCTCCTCCTTGCTTACCGGCTTCTGCCCGAGGCGAATCCCGTCCGCCACGATGACCGGAGGCTTCGCCTCCTGTTCAGGTTCCGCTGTCTCTGCCTGTGTTTCCGAAACCGTCTCATCCGCAGCAGCTCCGGCTGTTTCCGGGAGCTCCTCCGCCGCCTTCTCCTGTGTCGTCAAACGCTCATACAGCGCGTCCAGCTTCGGATCCGCAAGGAAATTCCCGATGGTGATCAGCTCCGCCTGCGGCGCGGACTTCATAGCGCGCTCCGCCAGCGTCTCCTGCACAACCGCGATATCACAGTCTGCGGGAATGGTATCCACGGAAGTATTTTTCACCGTGATATCCGGACGGATGTCCTTAATCCGGTTCCGGAATTTCGTCGCACCCATGGTGGAAGATCCCATACCCGCATCACAGGCAAAAATAATCTTTTTCACATCGGCTGATTTCACTGCAGCCGCGGAAACCGCTGCCGGAGCCGCCGCGCCCTTCGACTCTGCCTTTCTCGCCGCAACCTCCTGCTGCGCCTCCTCCAGACTCTTGCTGCCCGCTCTGCGCACAAGGGGAGAGGCGATGGCAAAGGAAATGCCCGTGGCAATACATACGCCGATGATGACTTTGAACATATCCGAGGCAGGCGTCATCATCAGGTAGAGGATGATCGATCCGGGCGATGCCGGGCCCACCAATCCGCAACCGGTGAGATTGAACCAGAAGATCGCCGCCATATTTCCCACAATCGGCGCGATAATCACAACCGGATTCATCAGGATATACGGGAAATAAATCTCGTGGATACCGCCGAGGAGATGGATGATTACCGCTCCCGGTGCGGAATCCTTTGTCTTTTTATCCTTGCAGAAAAACATGTATGCCAGCAGCACGCCGAGTCCGGGGCCCGGATTGGGCTCCAACATATACATAATGGACTTTCCGGCCTCCGCCGCCTGCGCCGTCGCAATGGGTGTAAAAATGCCATGATTAATAGCGTTATTCAGAAACAGTACCTTCGCCGGTTCAATAAAGATTGCAACCAACGGAAGCAGACCGTGGTTTACTAAGATATTCACACCGGCAGTCAAAACGGTCAGCACGCCGGTCATGATCGGGCCGATCACCACATATCCCAGCATGGCGAGAACCATACCGATCAGTCCCACGGAAAAGTTGTTGATCAGCATCTCAAAACCGGCCGGCATGCGTCCTTCCATAAACTGGTCAAATTTCTTCACGCAAAATCCTGCCAGCGGGCCCATGACCATAGCCGCCATCAGCATGGTGATGCTGGTATCGCTCATGATCGCGCCGACCACCGCAATCGATCCCGCGATTTGTCCCCTCTGCCCGCCGATCAGCTTACCGCCGGTTCCGGCGATCAGAATCGGTATTAAATAAGATAGAAGCGGGCTGACAATACTGTTAAATCCCTCATTCGGAATCCAGCCGTTGTCCGTAAACAATGCCGCCAGAAAGCCAAAGGCAATCAGCGCCCCGATATTCGGCATTACCATTGCCGATAAAAACTTGCCAAAACTCTGTACTTTTGTTTTCATTTGAGTCATTCTCCCTGAATCTCTGATAATAAGCTCATCTATGGAGAATTGCCCGAACCGAGTCAAAAATCACAAAACCCTGACACCGTACTTTTCACATTCGGCCAGAAAATCTGCCGGCAGCTTTCCGTCCGATACAATGATATCCACATCTGCCAGTCCGCAGATGGAAAAGCTGCATTTTATACCGATTTTCGAAGAATCCATCAACACGACAACCTGCTCCGACTGGCGGATCGCCGTCTGCTTTAATATGGCTTCGTCACTGATGCCGCAGGAAAAACCTGACGATGCGTGATAACCGGTAATTCCTAAAAAAGTCTGGTCAAAATTTACCCTCTCCAACTCCCTGATCGCGGAAAACCCGAACACACTCTGGCTGTAACGATTCAGCATTCCCCCCGGAAGCATCACCGTCGGCACGGCCAGATTGCAGAGCTCTGTCGCACAGCTTAAACCGGTCGTATAGATCAGATTCGACTGATCCGGAATACACCGGGCGAAAGTCGTCGTTGTGCTGCCGGAGTCCAGATATACCGTGGTGTCCGGACGCAGCAGCGTCACCGCCTTCTGTGCAATCGTCTGTTTTTCCGAAATATTCCGGACAGACTTCCGTTTCAGATAATCATCCGTTCCGATCACAACCTGTACGGACTTCGCTCCCCCGTGTACACGCAGAATCCGCCGCGCCTCATCCAGACATTTCAGATCTGTGCGGAGCGTCATCTCCGAGACATCGGGAAACGCCTCCTTGAGCTGCGCGAAACTGACGGTTCCGTTCTCATCGATCAATCGGGCAATCGCATTTCTGCGAATTTCCATAGTATCCATAAATCCCTCCTGTCTGTGTCCGGATCACACAGGCAGGAGATCCGACACATTATTTCTCTATAAAGTTCTCAAATAAATATTCCTCTGCCTCCGGACACCAGAGTCCCTTGTTTGCATCCACAATATCCGCCAAAGCAGTATACCGTGCATCATTCTGTGCCTCACCGACGCTGCGCAGATCGGTCAGCGCAGTGAGCGGCATGGTCAGATGTGTGTAGATCAGCTTCTTCCCGCCCGGAATCTTCGGAAGATTCAGCGTGGTATCTGCCGCCGCGTCCAGTCCTCCGATATGCGTCACCATGACAGCCGGGTTAATCCGCCCTGCCGCGGTCAGCTCCAGAGACTCAATCATGTCTGCCGTGTTGCCGCCGGTGGTGCCCATGACATGAGTGGAATTATAATGTACATCATAAAAATTCATCTCGGCGCTGAACTGTTTATCCGTCGGTCCCGCAAAGAAATTCAGGCAGCCGTCCCGGCCGAGAATCGCGCTGGACTGTGTGACAACCGATGCCACCGGAGCATAGCAGAGCACATCATCATAGCCGGTGCCGCCGGAGATCGCCAGCAGCTCTTTCACCGGATCCTCGCAGTCGCCGGTGTTGATAAACCGAAGGTCAATCCCCTCCTTTGCGATCTCTGCAGGCGGGAACAACAGCGCCGCCCGATCCAGACGCTCCTGATTCAGATCTGTCACAATGACCATCGCCGGACGCCTGTCACAGTGTAGGGCATAGGTCAGAGCCCCAAGCCCCATCGGACCGGCTCCCGCCATGATGGCCAGCTTTCCGCCTTCGCGAATCCCCATCTCATGGGTGTAAACGCCCATCTGTGTATGGTACGCCGCGTGAAATGCCCCGATGCTGCAGGACATCGGCTCCGCAAGGGAAGCCTCATAATATGCGCGGCCCTTATACTCCAGAAGACATCCGAGCTCCATCACCTCTGCCGGAATCACGCAGTATGTCGTGTCCCCGCCGAAAAATTCATAGGAATACCCCGGGCTCCACATAGTCCCCTTATAGTTCAGTGCCGGCTGCAGCGTAAACTTCATGCCGGGCTGAAACGTTCCCTGATGATTCTTTCCGACTTTTACAATGTCGCCCGCAAACTCATGTCCCATGATGGCCGGATGCTCCGCCACATCCTCATGGACCCGCTTATGCTCTGCTCCCAGAATCGCGCATTTGTAGGTAGACATGCAGATACTGTCGGAAACGACGCGAACCAGAATCTCATCCTCTGTGATCTCCGGCAGTTCGAACTCTTCCAGTCTCAGATCATTCGCTCCGTGAAGTCTCACACCTCTCGCTTTCATTTCAACAATCTCCTTTCTATGATAATAAAAGTATTTTTATTTTGCAAGAATTATAAGCGGTGAAGCACTACTTTATTTAAAAGCTCCTCGATTGCCGCGTAATCTGCCGCCTGCGTACCGCTGCACATGACGTTGGCTGCGCCTGTCGCTGTGGACAGCCGCGCTGCCTCGCTGAGGCTCATGCCGGTCTCCTCCGCCACGGCCATGGCCGCCACCACACTGTCACCGGCACCGACTGTACTGCCTACCGGCACCTTCAGGCCCTCCGCATGGATCATCTCGTCCGCCGTCACATACAGAGCCCCGTCTCCTCCCATGGAGACGACGATCTTGCGGATGCCATAGGTTTCCATCATGTCCCGTGCCGCCGCACCCAGCTCCTGCGGCGTCTTCATTTCTCTGCCGAAAAACGACGAGAGCTCATGGTGATTGGGCTTAATCAGATATGGAGAAGCCTTAAGTCCCTCCGCGAACTGCTCGCCGTCCGCGTCCAGAATAACCCTCACGCCTTTTGCGCCGCAGGCTCTTATCCATGTCTGATAGACCGTTTTCGGGCATCCGGCCGGGATACTCCCGGAAAGAACCACGATATCCCCCTCTGCCAGCCTGCTTAAGACATTCTCCAGCAATCGGTTCAGGATCTCCTCCGATACCACCAACCCCGGCTCGTTGATGTCCGTGTTCGTGTGCCTGACCGGATCGATGATCTTTAGGTTCGTCCGTGTTTCCCCTTCCGCGAAGAGAAATCCGGTCTCAATCCCCAGATCCTCCACCGCAGATTGGATAAAATGTCCCGTATCTCCTCCGAGGATTCCTGCGGCTATGCTTTTACCGCCCAAACTGGCGATCACCTTGGACACATTGATGCCCTTTCCGCCGGGATCCGTGCGCATCTTTGTGATACGGTTCACGGCATCCACAGTCAGAGACGGGAGCTCAACCGTCTTGTCCAGCGCAGGATTCAGTGTCACTGTGTAGATCATATGCTGCCCCCTTTCATTATTTTTGTTTCAAAAAATCGTAACTTTTGTTTCAAAAGTCTATGGGTATAAAATACCGAATTTCTCCCGATTCGTCAATAGAAGAAGTAGACAAAATTTCTATATCAGATTTGTATATATTTGCTAAACAACAATTTCTGTTGTTGTTTTAACAGTCTTGTTTCAGGATTCCGTAATTGACATAGGAAAAATATTTTTCCAGATCCGTATTCACGACCAGCTCCTGCGGAAAGTGCTCATCCTCCAGAAGCGCCATCGCCCGTCTGTGTTCGCCCACCAGACAATCTGCGTGCGCATCGGAATCGACAATAACCGGCGTCTCAAACTTCCGGCACCAGTACAGCATTTCCTTATAATTTTCCCGCGCGTTAAGCCGAAACGTGGTCGGCGCCAAGGAGCTGCTGTTGACCTCCAACAGCTTATGACAGTCCTTCGCGCCCTCCGCCAGCCGCTTGTAATCGATCGGAAAACGGCCGTCGTCCGGATGCCCGATGATATTGATGTAGGGCTGCTTCATCACATTCAGGTATGCCTCTGTGTGCGCGTCGGCATCCGTCTCGTGATAGCAGGGCGGATGGATGCTCGCGATCGTCACATCCAGCGTTTTATACAGATCCTCCTCCAGATCCACATGTCCGTCCCGGTCCAGAATGTTAAGCTCCACCCCGAAAAGCGTCCACAAATCGCCTCTCTTTCGGGGAAGAATTTTCAGGTTATGAAAAAACCCGTCGTAACATGTTCCCGGCATGTCCGGCGCATGCTCTGTCACCGCGATAAGAGAAAGACCCTTCTGCTTCGCCGCCGCGATCAGTTCACTGATCGTACTGTAGGCATGGTTGCAGGCCACGGTATGCATATGAGAATCTAATAAATCAATCATGTTATCCCTCCCAAAAATAAAACATCTCAGAGATCCCGAAAATCCCGAATCGTATCGTCGGCGCCCCATTGCAGCAGCGTATCCCGCGCTTCCATAGACTCCACGCCAATCACCTTGTGCGCGTGCGCGCGGACAGCCGCCGTAATTCCGGACTTCGCATCCTCGAAAACAACGCAGTCGCCAATATCCAGATTCAGCTTCTCTGCCGCCCGCAGATAGATATCCGGCTCCGGCTTCCCCGGAAACGTCCCGTCATTGTAGACGACACGGTCAATATCAAACCATTTTTCCAACTGAAAATGCTCAAAGAAAAACTCGACATTATTGCGTCCGGAAGCGGTCGCGATCGCCATCGGCACACCGCGCTCCGTCATTTTGTCCAGAAATTGCGGCAACCCTTCCGCCAAATGAAAGACATCGCTGTTCAGGCACAGATTGCGGTAAATCTGTTCCTTTTCTTCCTCCAGCCGCTCTGTTTCCGCACGGCTGACCGGCCTCGACAAAAAATAATTCAGAATCACCTCCGACGGCCGCCCGTGGATGTGATCCTGAAACTCCTGATCCGAAATGTCGCGTCCGGTCTTTTCACCGATAAACTGCTTCCACGCTTTTACCTGAAAATCCTCGTCAAAAAACATCGTCCCGTTAAAATCAAAAATGATACCCTGCATCGGCTAAGCTCCTGAAATGATTTTCTATATAATAACACTTTTTCGCTGATTGTCCATAAATCAGTTGATATCTTTTGCATGTAGTTACTGGATATACTCCATAACCATTACCAAACAGCAGAAAACTACAGAAATCTATTTTGATGAGTTGCCCAATGGTAGAATCGCCGTTTGCACCTACATCACCGACTTAAAGAAAAGGCTGACCGCTTTTGCGGAGCAGTACCCCGACCATTACACTATGACGGATGAGGCCATCGAAACAGGCTACAAGGCGTTTGAGGTTGAGAAAGGGCGG
>JAJPYF010000048.1:23041-27092 GCA_021205085.1 Clostridiales bacterium
ACCGTACAGCGAGTAACGCCGACAGGCAGCAAGCTGTCGAGCGCAACTTCAAGGAATTAGATCTTGCCATTTTTGAATAAAACATTGAAAAATTCACATTTTCGTGATATAATGTAAATTAAAAATCTGACTGGAGGTACAATATGGCGGTTTGCTATGATAGATTGTTTCATCTGATGATTGATCGACGCATAACCAATGCGCAGCTTATTGCTAAGGCAGGATTTAGCGCAAACATACTAACAAGGCTGAAAAAGAACGAATATGTATCATTAGAAAGCATTGAAAAATTATGCTGTGCCATGGAATGTAGTGTTGATGATATTTTAGAATTTCAGGGGAATGTAAATGATAACCGTTAATAATTATATAAACACCTCAGCACTGACAGAGCCATGTTTTGTCCAAGGGGATTCCTTGCGAGTGCTCTCTCAGTTGCCAGATGCTTGTATTGATTGCGTGGTAACGAGTCCACCCTATTATATGAAGCGTCAGTATTTAGGTGGTGGCATCGGTTTAGAGCCAACATATACGGAATATATCGATAATCTACTTGCTATTGTGCAGGAAATTTATCGTGTTCTTAAACCTACAGGCTCATTCTGGTTGAACATTGGAGATAGTTATCAGAATAAGCAGTTATTAAACATCCCTCACCGTGTAGCTATAAAAATGCAAGATGATCAGAAATGGATTCTTCGTAATACTGTTGTTTGGGATAAAATGAAAGGCGCCATGTCGCAGTCTAAAGATAGCTTAGGTTGTGAGTATGAGCCTATGTTTCACTTTGTGAAGAAGAAGTCTGGGTATTATTATGATTCTGATGCTGTAAGAAGAAAACCTCGAAGTGCACGTGTTGAGAATGGTGCTGTTGTTAGTGCAACAGGTGTAAGTGGTGTTCGGTACAAACGCAAAATTGAGCTAAGCACAGAACTTACAGAAGAACAACGCCAAAATGCATACAAAGCGTTGGACAATGTGCTTGAGCGCATTAAAAAAGGTGAACTTGCTGACTTTAGAATGGTCATCAAAGGAGCTAATCAGCGTGTAACGAATGGAGACACCACAAATTTGAGTGGGAGAGCTAAAGAGCTTCAAGAAAAAGGATTCTATTTCTTATTCTATAATCCCAACGGCAGCATGATTTCAGATGTGTGGCAAATAATTCCCGAAGATACGCAAGGAAGAAAACTACATTTTGCACCGTTCCCTGAAGATCTGGTGAAGACTCCTATCGTTTTAACTTGTCCGCTTAACGGTATTGTTTTAGATCCGTTTGTGGGAACTGGCACAACCAGCTATGTAGCAGCTCAACTCAACCGAAAATCCATAGGCATTGATATGTCAAAAGAATATCTTGAACTTGCAAAAAGCAGATGCTCAGAGTTCGGTTGCCTTAATAATGGAGAACTGGAGAAAGTATTATGAGTAAAATAAGTGAGTTTTTCGGACTGAATTGTAATGATGATTCATTAAATTTTGAAGCAGCAATGAGTACACAGACCTGTCCGTATACACAACGCATTTGCACAAAAATGCGAAAATCAGATCCAGATGTGAAGATAGGTACTTGCTCGGTCAAATATCAGAATCAAGATGTAATTATTTGTCCGTTTAGGTTGTTGGAGCACAATCAAATTTTTATTGACTGCCTGCATTTACTAACCATGCACGAGCCTGGGAATGAGCTATACCTTGTCCCAGAAGTGCAAATTCCAGGTGGACATGTTGATTACTTTTTGGTTTCAGCTAAAGACAAAAAAGTTAAAGACTTTATCGGAATTGAATTGCAGACAATGGACACAACCGGAACTGTGTGGCCAGAACGTCAGAAATTCTTGAGCGAGAAGGGTATTGCCGTTGATCCCGTTGACTTAACCAATAAGAAACCGTTCGGAATGAACTGGAAGATGACATTAAAAACCATCCTCATTCAAATGCACCACAAAAGCGAAACATTTGAGCATTTAAACAAGCACTTAGTTCTGATAATTCAGAAACCGCTATACGAGCATATGAAAAGCGATTTTAACTTTGAAGGAATTGAAGGTGTCAGACTCGGAGACCCGGTTCATATTCACTCATACATTTTTGAGACGAAGGAACAGCGCCTACAACTGTCACTTCATACACGAGTCAGTACTAACTCTGAAGGTATTGCAAATTGCCTCGGACTGAATGCTGAAAGTAAGGTTGAGCTACAAGATTTGATTCGCATTCTTGAACCGAAACTAATTGAAGCCAATAGATTGAAAATCGGAATTTCTGGATAAGTAGTCAATGGAATCTGTTTTATCTGTTATCAAAGGTGATTGAAATAATTGTACAACATGACTGCGAGGTGAATAATTATGGGAACCATTTTTATTGCCGGCTCCTATGGCGTTGGCAAAAGCACTTTGTGTAGTGCTCTATCAAAGGCTCTAACAATACCAGCGTACTCTGCTGGTGATCTAATCAGCAATGTCAATGGTGAGCAGTACGGAGCAAACAAAGCTGTTAAGGATAAGGAAGCTAATCAAGACCTTCTTGCTATGGAGATTAAGAAGAAATTAGAGCAATATCCCACAATACTGCTCGCTGGTCATTTCTGCATTTTCAACAAGCTAAACTGTGTAGAGGAATTACCCCATAGCGTTTTTGAGAAAATATCGATAGAACGGATACTTTTGTTAGAAGCTGACCCAGAACAAATTTTAGCCAATTTAAGTGTCAGAGATAAAAAGAAGTATGAAAATCAACAAATTGAAAGACTAATCCGTGAAGAGCGACGAGTTGCTGAAGAAATATCTCAGAAGTGTAATCGCAATTTGCATATTCACCATATGACTTTTGACGCTTCAGACTTGAAAAAGTGTTACGATTTATTAAGTTCGGAGGTACAAGCTGTATGAGGATTCTTTTAGACACAAATATTGTGATACATCGTGAGAATAAAAGAGTTTCCAACTACAGCATTGGGCACCTTTTTCGGTGGATTGATCGATTAAAACACGACAAAGTGATCCATCCTTATACTATATCGGAAATACAAAAGTATCGTGATCCTGAAACGCAGGAGGCCATTTCAGTTAAGTTGGAATCTTATGAAGTTCTCAAAACGGTACATCAGCCAGATGCGGTATTTTTGGCTCAGATTGCTCAGCCAGAAAAGAATGAAAATGACCATATCGATAATTGCCTTTTGTATGAAGTGGCTCTCGGTCATGTGGATATTTTCATTACAGAAGACCGCAGATTGCGTAATAAAGCTATCCCCCTTGGGCTTTCAGACCGTGTGTTTTCAATCAACAGCTTTATCAGTAAAGTAACCGCTGAAAACCCAAACCTTATTGAGTATAAAGCACTTGCTGTCGAAAAAGTGTATTTTGGAAATGTTAATGTCAATGACAGTTTCTTTGATAGCTTTCGAAGCGCATACGATGGGTTTGACCGTTGGTTTGCTCGTAAATGCGATGAAGAAGCATATATCTGTCGCTCGGATGATGATAGAATACTTGGATTCCTATATTTGAAAACTGAGGGCACTTCTGAAAATTATTCTGACATCGAACCTCAGTTTCCGCCTAAGCGCAGATTGAAAGTAGGAACTTTCAAGGTTGAATCGACAGGTTTTCGTTTAGGTGAGCGATTTATCAAAATCATCTTTGATAATGCTCAGCAATGCAAAGTAGATGAAATTTATGTGACGTTGTTCACTGATCATGGAGAACTTGTTGCTTTAGAGGAATTGTTGTATAGGTGGGGATTTGTTTTCCATGGAATAAAATGCAATGGCGAGAAGGAAGAAAAGGTTTTGGTGAAACATATGCATACAATGATTGACGGTGCAACACCAAAGCTGAATTATCCAAACTTCTCATATTCATGCAATAAGTTCATTCTACCAATTATGCCCCAATACCATACGACACTTCTCCCCGATTCACAGCTCAACAGCGAGAATCGGATAGATTTCCTTGGACGAGAGCCGCACCGCTATGCACTTCAAAAGGTATATATTTCATGGGCATCCACTAACGGAGCGAAGCCGGGTGATTTGATTCTGTTT
>JAJPYF010000097.1 GCA_021205085.1 Clostridiales bacterium
GAAGAAGGTAAGGATTTTAGCGGCCGCCGTGACGATCTTTATCATTATTTTTGTTGCGGCCCATTACAGCCTGTATCTGGATCCGGAGCTGGGCCTGAGTCATGGGTACGCGCTGTTTGTCCTGTCCATGCTGGGCGGGGTGGCGGCCGGTCTGCTGATTGCGGTGAAATCCTCGGTGGACGAGAAGTACAAGATGCTGGCAAACACGGTTTTGTTTTTCGTGATGCCGATTTTGTCTATGCAGATGGTGGAGTGCTTTAACAGCAAGTATATCTGGAATTTTACGGTGAAAACCGGTCTTGCCAACTATATGACCTATCTGGTGTTTTACCTGATTTTCTGGCTGATCACGGGAAGATACCACATGACGGGCCTCATTGTGAACATCGCACTCTATGTATGGTCGCTGATCAACTATTTTGTCGAGCTGTTTCGAGGGACGCCGTTTATCCCCTCGGATATTGTGACCATCGGCACCGGCATGGAGGTGGCCGACGGCTATACCTATGAGCTGAGCTGGAATCTGATTCTGGGGTCGATTATTTTTTTCCTGATCTACCTCATCAACAAGCACAGTGTGAATGTGAAACCGAAAAAACTGAAGTTTAAGCTGCTCTCGCGTTTTGCCGCCGCGGGGTATCTGGCAGTGGTCCTGATTTCCTTTTTCTTTACGGATTTTTCCACCAATACGGGGTATAAGCCGGATTTCTGGAACCAGGCCAGAGGATATCACAAGACGGGATCCTTCTTTAATTTCTGCCTGAACACGAAGTATCTGATTGTGCAGAAGCCCTCGGGATATGATGCGGCAAGTGTGGAGGATTCTCTGGAAGAGGTGCTCGCGGAGGCCGGTGTGGATCCGGACAGCGACACGTCAATTAATATTCTTACCGGAGAAAATGATTATACGGCGTCGGAAGACGGGGAATACCCGAATATCATTTTTATCATGAATGAGTCGTGGTCTGACCTGAGCCATCTGGGTGATCTTGAGACCAATAAGGAATATATGCCCTTTATCAACAGCCTGACGGAGAATACGATCAAGGGTTATGTGACCGTCCCGGCATTCGGCGCGGGTACCAGCAACAGCGAGTATGAGGCTTTGACAGGCAACTCGATCTCATTTTTGCCGGCGGGCTGCAATGTATATCAGTCCTACCTGAAGGACGAGACGCCGTCGCTGGTGTCGACGCTGTCGACGCTCGGATATTCCCTGACCGCATATCACCCGTATTACGGTTCCGGCTGGAACCGGGAGACGGTATATCCGCTGCTGGGGTTTGATGATTTTGTCAGCATCGAGGACTTTATCGACGAGGATATTATCGATACCTACAAGGCGAATAACAGTGTGCTTGAGTATGAGGCGCTGCTGGAGGAGCGGTACGAGGACGGCGATGAGATGCTGCTTCGGCGGTTCATCAGTGATTCCTATGACTATAAGATGGTGGAGGAGATGTATGAGGAGAGCGATGAGGATGAGCCATTCTTTATCTTTAACGTGACCATGCAGAACCACGGCGGGTACACGGTCTCCTACTCGAACTTTTACCAGCAGATCTATGCAACCAATCTGTCCATGGAATATACAAAGGCCAACCGCTACCTGTCTCTGGTGAAGGAGACGGATTCCGCTTTTGAGGAGCTGGTGGAGTATTTCTCTGAGGTGGACGAGCCGACGATTATCTGCATGTTCGGCGACCATTATCCGTCTCTGGGAGATGATTTCTATGAAGAGCTCATGGGGGTGGACAGCTTGGATAATCTGACGACGGAGCAGGAGATGAGCCGGTATGAGACGCCGTTTATCATCTGGGCCAACTACGATATTGAGGAGGCGGAGGTGGAGAATATCAGTGTAAATTATCTCTCCACGCTGCTGTCTCAGGTCGCGGGGTTGCCGCAGACGCAGTATAACAAGTATCTGTCTGTGCTGTATCAGTCGCTTCCGGTTATCAGCTCGGTCGGCTATGTGGATTCCGAGGGCGTTTATTATGCCTCTGATGAGACGACGCCTTATACGGATCTTCTGCACACATACAACTGTATCGCTTACAATTCACTGTTGGATTCAGAGAATCGGGCGGACAGCGTATTTTATCTGGATGAATAGGCTGAGAGGAAAAA
The DNA here is from genome assembly GCA_021205085.1 of Clostridiales bacterium. GTDB lineage: Bacteria > Bacillota > Clostridia > Lachnospirales > Lachnospiraceae > Eubacterium_I. Next base: position 2,131 of record JAJPYF010000097.1, read on the forward strand.
GGGGCGCCACGGGCGGCCCTTTTCTTATACCGGGAGATTAGCAAACACTAACTCTGGAAAGAAAATCCTTTTCACTTCTGATAAAGTATGTTATACTTGTCGGTAAGTTATCTGATTTGGACGGGGAATTGTTATGGGTGCTGATGTAAAGCTGAAGGGCAGATTAAAAACATATATTATGCTGCCGGTCTGGCTGACTGTGCCGTTTGCGGTGCTGGCTGTCATTATTTGTTTCTGCAATCTGACGGCCGGGCTCTGGAGTGTCTTTTTTGTCGCGGTATATTTTGTCCTGGTGATGGTTTTTTTCCGCAGGAGCAGGCGGACGGTTTTGAATGAGATGATTGATTTCGCGACGCATTACGGCACGATACAGCGCCGTCTCCTGGATGAGTTCGAGGTGCCTTACGCGATTCTGGATCAGAACGCGCGGCTCATGTGGATGAACCGGCAGTTCTGCGAGCTCACGGGGAAGGCGAGGAATTACCATTCTTCCATCACGGGTATTTTCCCGCAGATCACAAAGGAGCGGATCAGCAAAGAGCCTCAGCTCAATGTACAGGTCACGAAGGATGACAGGATTTTCCGCGCCAGCATCGGACGGATCGATTTTTCAAAGATGATCGAGAACAGTACGGGGCTGGAGACGGACGAATCGGATCAGTTCCTCACGATTATGTATCTCTTCGACGAGACGCTGCAGCATCAGTACCTGCAGGAGAAGCAGGACATGCAGATGGTGCCTGCGCTGGTTTATATTGACAATTACGAGGAGGTTCTGGACAGCGTGGAGGAGGTAAAGCAGTCTCTTCTGGTTGCGCTGGTGGACCGAAAGGTAAATAAATATTTTGCCGGACAGGGCGGTCTGGTAAAGAAGACGGAGAATGATAAGTATTTTATCGTGTTCCCGCACAAGTCGCTGGACGAGATGGCACAGGATAATTTCAGCCTGCTGGAGGATGTCAAGTCCCTGAAGGTGGGCAATGAGATGGCGGTCACGCTCAGCATGGGCATCGGCGATGTCGGGAGCGATTACGCGAAAAACTACGGTTACTCCCGCATGGCGATCGATCTGGCACTGGGGCGCGGCGGCGATCAGGCTGTGATTAAGACAAAGGATAAGACATTCTATTACGGCGGCGCCAGCCGTCAGGTGGACAAGACCACGCGGGTCAAGGCCCGTGTGAAGGCGCTTGCCCTCCGCGAGATTATGATCAGCCGGGATAAGTTTTACATCATGGGGCACCATATCATGGATATTGATTCCCTCGGTGCGGCAATCGGTATTTTCTGTGCGGCGCGTCAGCTCGGAAAGCAGGCGCAGATCGTTCTGGATACGGTTACCACGACGCTTCGTCCGTTCCGGGAGTGTTTTGTCCCGGAGAAGGGGTATCCGGAGGATATGTTTATCTCCTGTCAGGATGCGCTGGAGGAGATCAACAGCCAGACGGCGCTGGTCGTGGTGGATACCAACCGGCCTTCCTATACGGAGTGCCCGGAGCTGCTCACGAAAGCCCGGACGATTGTCGTGTTTGACCATCACCGCCACGGCGAGGAGGTGATCCGGAATACGGATCTTTCCTACATCGAGCCCTATTCCTCCTCCGCCTGCGAGATGATTGCGGAGGTTCTGCAGTACTTTGACGAGGATATCAAGCTGTCCGCTACGGAGGCGGATGCGATTTACGCGGGCATTCTTGTGGATACGAGCAACTTTATGACCAAGACCGGCGTGCGGACGTTCGAAGCGGCGGCATATCTGCGCCGCTGCGGGGCGGAGACGACGCGGGTGCGCAAGATGATGCGGAATGATATGAACGCGTATAAGGCCAGGGCAGAGGCGATCCGCCATACGGAGGTGTACCGCGGATCCTACGCCGTCAGCATCTGCCCGGCGGACAATATCGAGAGCCCGACCGTGGCCTGCGCACAGGCGGCGAACGAGCTGCTGAATATCACCGGGATCAAGGCATCTTTTGTCCTCACGGAGTACAACGGAAAGATATATATCAGCGCAAGGTCGATTGATGAGATTAATGTTCAGCAGATCATGGAGCGTCTGGGCGGCGGCGGACACATGAATTCCGCGGGAGCCCAGCTGACCGGGTGTACGGTTCTGGAAGCACGGAGGACGATTGAGAATACGCTCGATGAGATGCTGGATCGGTAAGCGGGAAGAAAAGGAGGCAGAAGGATGCAGGTTATTTTATTGCAGGATGTGAAATCCCTCGGGAAAAAGGGTGAGGTCGTAAAGGTCAGCGACGGATATGCAAGGAACGTGATCCTTGCCAAAAAACTGGGGCTTGAGGCGACCGCAAAGAATATGAATGACTTAAAGCTGCAGAATCAGCATGCAGAGAAGGTGGCGGAGCAGCAGCTGGAGCATGCGAAGCAGCTGGCGGAAGACTTAAAGGACAAGCAGGTTGAGGTGAAGATCCGTGCCGGGGAAGGCGGCCGCACCTTCGGCTCTGTCTCCGCGAAGGAGATCGCGGCGGCGGCGAAGGAGCAGCTTGGGCTTGATCTTGACCGCAAGAAAATGGTTTTGCCGGAGCCGATCAAGGCGTTGGGAACCTATGAAATCACGGTAAAGCTTCACGCGAAGGTCACGGGGATGCTGAAGGTAAAGGTGACGGAAGCCTGATGTGTCTGCGACAAGGCGGGAAGTGACGGAGGATATACCATGGAGGAAGAACTGATAAAGCGGATCATGCCCCATAGCCTGGAGGCGGAGCAGTCCGTGATCGGATCCATGATGATGGACAGGGATGCCATCCTGACGGCGACGGAGATGCTGGATAAGGATGACTTTTATCACCAGCAGTATGCCATTTTGTTTGAGACGATCGCCGAGCTCTTTAATGCAGGAGCGGCGGTTGACACGATCACATTGCAGAATCGCCTCCGGGAGAAATCCGTCCCGCCTGAGATCAGCAGCCTGGAGTACATGGGAGACCTGATCACATCGGTGCCCACTTCCGCCAATGTCCGCTATTATGCGCAGATTGTCCGGGACAAAGCGGTTCTGCGCAGGCTGATCCGGACGACGGAGGAGATTGCGGACGCATGCTATCTGGGAAAGGACGGGCTGGATGCGATTCTGGACGACACGGAAAAACGGATTTTCCATCTCCTTCAGAGCCAGATGGGCGGCGACTATGTCCCGATTAAGGAAGTGGTTCTGCAGGCGCTTGACCGGATTGAGCAGGCGTCCAGAAATCAGGGGACGGTGACAGGGATTCCCACCGGTTTTGCAGATCTGGATTACCGTCTGTCCGGACTTCAGAAATCGGATTTGATTTTGCTGGCGGCCCGGCCTTCTATGGGAAAAACGGCGCTGGCGTTGAATATTGTCCAGTATGTGGCCTTTCATGAACAGCTTCCGGTTGCCATATTCAGTCTCGAGATGTCCAAGGAGCAGCTGGTAAATCGTTTGTTCTCTCTGGAAGCGCGGGTGGACGCACAGCTTCTCCGCAACGGAAATCTCTCGGATTCCGATTGGGAAAAGCTGATCGAGGGAGCGGGCACGGTCGGCAGCTCCCATCTGATCATTGACGACACGCCGGGGATTACGGTTTCGGAGCTGCGCAGCAAATGCAGGAAGTATAAGCTGGAGCATGATTTAAAGCTTGTCGTCATCGATTACCTGCAGTTGATGTCCGGTTCCAGGAGAACGGATTCCCGCCAGCAGGAAATCTCGGATATTTCCCGCGCCTTAAAGCAGATCGCAAGGGAGCTTCAGGTTCCGGTGCTGGCCTTATCGCAGCTCTCCCGCCAGGTGGAGCAGCGCCCTGACCACAGGCCGATGCTCTCCGACCTCAGGGAGTCCGGCGCGATCGAGCAGGATGCGGATGTAGTGATGTTCCTCTATCGCGACGAGTACTATAATAAGGACTCGGACAACAAGGGGATTGCGGAGCTGATTATCGCCAAGCAGAGGAACGGCCCGATCGGCACGGTAAATCTGGTATGGCTGCCGCAGTATACAAAGTTTGCGAATCTGGAAAAATAAAGGAGGGATGTCTCTATGCAGATCCATCAGTCAGCGGAAGATTATCTGGAGTGTATTTTAAAATTGAGCAAAGTCCGGCCGGTCGTGCGGTCGATTGACATTGCGACAGAGATGAATTATTCCAAGCCCAGCATCAGCGTGGCCATGAAAAATCTGCGCACGAACGGATATATTAATGTGGATGAATGCGGCTTTATCACGCTCACGGACGCGGGTATGGAGATCGCCTCCAGCATATATGAGCGCCATCTTCTTCTGAAAAAATGGCTGGTGTTCCTCGGAGTGGATGAACAGATCGCGGAGGACGATGCCTGCAAGATCGAACATACGCTGAGCAAAGAGACGTTCTCCGCACTAAAAACACATATTAACAATGTGATGAATAATGCCTGCGGGCAAAATGCAAGCTGCATTCAAAAATAATTCATAAGATTTCGGCTGCAGTTCGTAATAAGTTCTTGCAGTATTCGTTTTTCTGTAATAAAATAAGTTAGGTGATGTGTATATTTAATTTTAGGTGGATAAAATCAT
>JAJPYF010000101.1 GCA_021205085.1 Clostridiales bacterium
ATATTATATCTGTAACTTCTATGTATATCAAGATATTGTTTCCGAAAGAAATGTATATTTGACGAACCCCGCTATCTATGGCATAATGAAGAAACCTATAGGAAAGTGAGTCGCGCGGCGGGAAACGGCGGATTCGCGCGGACTGAGCGGAACACATGAAGACTTTTTTCGGAAAAATTACAGCTATGCTGACGGCGATCGTTTTGGCGGTCGGCTGCATATCGGTGACGGCATCTGCCGATGAGACGGTCTGGCCTTCGGGCATCAGTGTGGAGGCGGAGAGTGCCATCGTGATCGAGGCGACTACCGGCACGGTGCTCTATGAGAAAGAGGCGGATACGCAGCACTATCCGGCCAGCATTACGAAGATTCTTACGACGCTGCTGGCGCTGGAGAATGCCTCGCTTGATGATATTGTGACGTTTTCGGAGGAGGCGGTCTACAACAATGAGGGCGATTCTTCCCATATCGCAAGAGATGTGGGGGAGGAGATGACGCTGGAGCAGTGCCTCTATGCGGTGATGCTGGAGTCTGCGAACGAGTGTGCCTATGCGGTGGCGGAGTATGTGGGCGGCGGGAATTATCAGACATTCATCGATATGATGAATGCGCGCGCGGCGGAGCTCGGCTGCACAAACACGAATTTCACGAATGCCAACGGTTTGCCGGATGAGGCGCATGTGACGACCTGTCGGGATATGGCGCTGATCGCGCAGGCGGCGATTCAGAACAGCACCTTCCGCACGATTATCGGGACGAAAAGCTATACGATTCCGCCGACCAACAAGCATGAGGAGGAGACGCCGCTCAACAACCACCATCGGATGCTCAACAATTATAAGGGATCCCAGTATCTGTATGAGTATTGTATCGGCGGGAAGACCGGGTACACGGTTGTGGCCGGGAACACGCTGGTGACGTATGCGGAGAAGGACGGGATGCTTCTGATCTGTGTGGTGATGAAGACGACTGCTCCCTACGACGATACGATCGCTCTCTTTGACTGGTGCTTTGACAATTTCACTATGTATAATGTTTCGCAGAATGAGACGCGCTATGAGGATTCCGGGGAGGAGGGCGGCTCGCTTTTCAGTGAGGTGGAGGCGTTCGCTGCGCTGGATTCGGATGCCGTGATTATCCTTCCGACCGGCGCACTGTTTTCCGATACGGAGGGCGGGGTTTCCTATGAGAATGCGACAGACAGTGTTTTAGGGACGTTGGTCTATACTTACGCGGGGAAGCAGGTGGGATCCGCGGATGTGGTTACGACCGGTGCGAGCGCAACGATGTATGAGTTCGGGGAGGCTGTGGCGGCCGCCGGTTCGGAGGAGGACGCAAGCGCGTCGGAGACAGAGTCTGATTCGGACAGTGAGCAGAAAAAGCTTGCCGGGATCGGAGCCGGGGTGAAATCCCTGATTCAGAAGATCAGTGAGAAGCGCCTGATTGCCCGGATCGCGGTGATTGTTGTGATCGCGGCGGTTGCGCTTTTCCTCATTCGGGAGATTCCGTACCGGATCCGGCGGTATCTGCGGCGGAAGCGGCGGCGCGACCGGCGTTACAAGGTGATCAAGAACAACCGGAAATGGAACCGGCGCGGAGGGAGAAGATAAGAAAATGAAATTATTGAAAACATTCGTCTCTGCCATTCTCGGCGGGGCATGTATCAGCTTCGGCGGAATCGCCTACCTGTCTCTGGACGAGAAGGTGATCGGCGCACTGTTTTTTACGGTCGGGCTGTTTACAATCTGTACTTTCGGCCTGAATCTGTTTACCGGGAAAGCCTGCTATGTCTTTTCGCAGAATCGGGCTTACGCGGGCAATCTTGCGGTGATCTGGGCGGGCAATCTGGCCGGGACGTGGCTGATCGCGCAGATGGTGCGGTTCAGCCGCCTGAGCACACTGTCCGAGAAAGCGCAGTCTCTGTGTCAGGTGAAGCTGGCGGACGGATTTCTCAGTCTGTTTCTGCTCGGCATTCTCTGTAACATCTTTATCTATATCGCGGTGGAAGGGTTTAAAAAGAATCCGCATGAGATTGGGAAATACCTGTCGCTTTTCTTCGGCGTGATGGTGTTTATCCTCTGCGGGTTTGAGCACTGTGTGGCGGATATGTTCTATTTTTCCGTTGCGGGCGTGTGGAGCGGGGAGACTTTGCTCCGCCTTCTGGTGATCAGTGCCGGAAACGCCCTCGGCGGCGTAATCTTCCCGCTGATCCGCGGGTGGCTGGCAAAATCCTGATATGATTGATTTTAAAGGACTTACTTTGCGGTTAGCATGATACCAAACGGTGTCGTGAAAATAGCATATTTTCAGGCGTATTTGCACGCTTTCTTTTGTGAATTCTGTTGACAATTCGCTGTTAATAGTTTAACATAAGACTAAGCGGATTTTGTAGAATTTTCATATTTATTTAGAAACGGATAAGATATAAAAGATAGATAAAATCCGACAGCGTTTTTATTAAGGAAGGGTTTTCGGTACGGAAACAAAAACATGATTCAAAAGGAGGAGAAAGTATGAATCAATCAAAACCAAAGGGATTTGGGACCCGCGGAACAATCCTTATCATTGTATTATTCCTCGGATTCTTCTCATTCCAGACATTTACCAATTATCCGCTGAATATTCTGGCTGACCTGTACGGCGGCTCCACGACAGTCGCGATGATCATGTCCGCCGGTACCTTTGTTGGTATCGTCATCCAGCTGATTCTGTCCCGCTTTATCGGGCGGATTAAGAGCATTAAGAAGGTCGCGTCGATTTTCGGTGTGATTGCGATCGTCTGTGCGTGGATCGAGGCGGCGCTGCCGTTCTATCTGACCAGCGTATGGTATGTAGTATACTTTATCGTGAACCTGACCATCACGATCTATGCTCTGTTCCTTATGAGCATCATCGCCGGCCAGTGGTTCCCCCGCAGAAAGGGCACGGTCATGGGTATTTCCACGATCGCTTATCCGTTCTGCAACGGTGTGATCGGCTTCTTCGCTTCCTCCGTATTTGCGGGCGAGACACCGGCTGTCTTTTCGTCTTTCCTGCCGTTTTTGATTGCGGCAACGGCCGGACTGGTTCTGTTCCTGGCTTTGGTTACAGATTATCCGGAGCAGTGCGGCGCGTACCGTGACAATGATAAGTCTTTCACCCCGGAGATGGCAAAGGCCATGCTGGAGGAGGAGATCGAGAACAAGAAGACCACCGTGTGGACGACCGGACATATCTTTGCCTGCCGTGACTTCTGGTGCATCGCGGTTACCTGCGGTCTGATCCTGCTGGCAGCCATCGGCGCGATGACGCAGACCAGCACGATCATCGGATACTTCCCGAACCTGAATTACACTGTTATCATGATGGTGATTGCTGTATTCGGTGCGATCGGCAGCTGGCTGCTGGGCGTGATTGACACTGCGATCGGCACGAAGAACTCCATGATGATCTGTGTGATCCTGATGGTTGTTTCCGGAATCTGCGGTATTGCGGCGTGTGCGAGCGGAACCGGCGCCCTGGTAGTGCTTTCGCTGATCCTTCTGGCGATGTTCATGGGTGCTTCCTCCAACTATACCGTATCTGCGGCGGTGCAGTACTGGAGACGTGAGGACTTCCAAGGCGTATTTGCCTGCGTGAACCCGATCGCAAACATCTTCAACGCGCTGGCTCCGACCCTGACTGCAGCTCTGCTGTTTGGCGGCGGCGGTGTAAACGTCACCAACGTTTTCGTTATGATCACGATTGCCGGTGTGATCGGTGTTGTGCTGATGCTTCTCTTCTCTGCGAAGCATGTTAAGGCAGTTGACGATAAGTACAGAACAGCAGCGGGCAAGCCGTTGGATGATGCTCTGGCAAATCGTAAGTAAGAGATGAAAAACTACATATGGAAATGATAAGAATGGCGTCTCCGTCTGGAGGCGCCATTTGTTTTCTGTTAAATTCGAATATAGTTTAGATAAAGTGTTTTCAGAATACAATTTATGTGTTACCATAAAACTGACCTTTCGATAATTTTATATCAATCATGTCAGTCAGGAGAACACCATGCCGAATTATTCCATGAAAGACCGCGGCAACCGCACGATCTATGATTATCTGTATCAATGTATCCGCGAGGATATCTTAAGCGGGAGGCTTTCGGCCGGGGAACGCCTCCCCTCCAAGCGCCTGCTCGCCCGTGAACTGAATATCAGCGTCACTTCCGTGGAAAATGCTTACGCCCAGCTGGTTCTGGAGGGCTACATCCACGGTGAGGCCGGAAGGGGATTTTTTGTCAATGATCTGGTAGAGCCGGTACCGTTCCGCGAAGCGGCCCGGCCGTTCGCCCCGAAAGTGCTGGCGCGGCAGGAGGAAACAGCTCCGGCTCGCGTGTTGGATTTCAAGGCAAACCGTTCCTCCGTGGAGCATTTTCCGTTTGCCACATGGTCAAAGCTCATGCGCACGGTGCTGTCCGAGCGCAATGCCGCCATCCTCGCCACAGTGCCCTACAACGGACTCTATGAGCTGCGCAGTGCGCTGTCCGCCTATCTGTACCGCCATCGGGGGATTGAGACAGACCCGGAACAGATCATCATCGGCGCCGGGACGGAGTACCTCTATTCGCGTCTTCTGCAGGTATTGGGGTTTAACACGGTCATGGCGATGGAGGATCCCGGTTACAAGAAATTTTCCGAGATTTCCGCCAGCCAGGGCACGGTCTGGGATTACATTCCCATGGACGACGACGGCATGCGCATCGATTATCTCCGGAACAGCAGCGCCAATGTCATCCATGTCTCCCCTTCCAATCACTTTCCCACCGGGACTGTTATGCCCATCACGCGGCGTTTTCAGCTTCTCCAGTGGGCGAGGGAAAAACCGGAGCGTTATATCATTGAGGATGACTACGACTCGGAGCTCCGCTATGCCGGAAGAATCATTCCGCCCATGTACGCCATCGATGAGGCGGAGAAGGTAATCTATATGAACACCTTTTCCAAGAGTCTTGTGCCTTCCATCCGCATCAGCTATATGATTCTGCCCCCTTATCTGCTGGAGCGGTATCAGGATACCATGAGCTTTTATTCCTGCACCGTCTCCTCTTTTGAGCAGCTGACCCTGGCTCATTTTATCTCTGAAGGATATTTTTCCCGCCATATCAACCGGATGAAGCAGATTTACAAGCAGAAACGGGATCTGATTCTGGGAGCCCTGAAAAACTCTGAGTTGAGTTCGATCAGCGAAATCCGGGAGGCCAATGCCGGGACGCATTTCCTCCTCCATGTGAATACTTCTCTGACCGACAAGCAGATCAAGGAAAAGGCCAAAGAACAGAATATTGAACTGGCGCTTCTCTCTGATTATACCCGCCATCAGGGGCTGAAAAGCATGGGAACGCTCATCATCAACTACGCCGGTCTGGAGCCGGATCAGGTCAATCTGGCCATCGAAATCATTGAGCGTGTTTTCGAAAATGACATTGCCAAAAGCAAAACCAAGCTGACATCTTAAAAAATATCCGAATTGAATATTTATAAAACGTCGGTTTCCTGATATCATTTATCTCAGGTTTGCGTTAAGCGGGCAGTATTGATGTATAAAAAACAAAGGAGACGGATTCAGATGAAAAATTATTTTGATCTTTCGGGACAGGTAGCAGTAGTAACCGGCGCTTCTACCGGGCTGGGCGTGCAGATGGCGAAGGCGCTGGCGAATCAGGGCGCGAACATTGTCTGCCTGGCCAGACGAAAAGAGAAAGTCGACGCCAACGCAGCGGAGATCGCAGCAGCATACGGAGTCAAAGCCATCGGCGTGAAGTGCGATATCACCGACACAGAGGCGATTGACGCGGCGGTTGATGAGATTCTGGAAAAGATGGGGCGCATTGATATTCTGATTAACAACGCCGGTACCGGCGCCGTCGCGCCGGCGGAGGATATCACTGACGAGCAGTTTATGAATGAGGTAAACATTGATCTGGCCGGTACCTTCAAGATGGCACGTGCCGTGGCAAAAAAAGGCCATGCTTCCCGCCGGATACGGACGGATCATCAACATCGCTTCGATGTACGGACTGGTCGGAAACAAGATTGCACCGGCCTCCCCGTATCACGCGGCAAAGGGCGGCGTCGTCAACCTGACCCGTGCGCTGGCGGCCGAGTGGGGTGAGAAGGGCATCACTGTCAACGCAATCTGCCCCGGATATTTTGAGACACCGCTGACGAAGGAAACTCTGGACAGCGAATTCTTCCAGGAGTACGCACGCACCATGATTCCCATGGCGCGCTACGGCAAAGAGGGCGAGTTGGATACGGCAGCTATTTTCCTTTCCTCTCCCTGCTCCACCTATGTGAACGGACTGATCTGCGCGGTGGATGGCGGATATACCTCGCTGTAAAACGCAGATAAGAGAAGCGGTGTTGAACTGGTCGAGTGTTTTCTGATAGGGCTTTATGATATCCTATATCGTAATGCCCTATTTGCCATGTGTTAAATGGAAGAGCAGAGTAAGCGGGGATAGTTTTATAAGTTTCCATTGTTATTTTGTGGAATCAAAAGTATACTAGTCGTACGTATACACTTCTGTTTTGAAGTATGGTGGAATATTTGTTATGATCGGAGAGGAGATAATGCCTATGAAGCTGGAAATTATGTGGGAGGTATCAGGCGGCCGTACTGATAT
>JAJPYF010000125.1:0-12761 GCA_021205085.1 Clostridiales bacterium
CAATATCCACAGCGCGGTGGGGAACCGGATAGTGGGAGCCAAGGTAAACGGAAAGCTCGTGCCCATTGATTACACCATCGCAAACGGCGACCAGATTGAGATTGTGACCTCGGCGAATTCCAAGGGACCCAGCCGCGACTGGCTGAACATTGTGAAAAGCCCGCAGGCCCGAAACAAGATCAACCAGTGGTTCCGCCATGAGTTTAAAGAAGAAAATATTGTGCGCGGCAGGGACATGCTGGCCAATTACTGTAAGGCAAAGGGGATCAACTACAGCGAGCTCAATAAGCCGGCCTATCAGGATAAGGTACAGAAAAAATACGGGTTCCGCGACTGGGATTCGGTGCTTGCCGCAGTCGGGCACGGCGGATTGCGCGAGGCGCAGATTATCAATCGTATGCAGGAGGAACTTCGCAGGGAGGAGAGATCCGAGGTCACGGATGAGGCGGTCTTAAGCGCGTCCTCCGGTGACCGGGCAAAGGCTTCTCAGGCGAACAATTCCAAAAAGCGGAGCGGGATTGTCGTAAAAGGTTTGGCGGATGTGGCGGTGCATTTTTCAAAGTGCTGCAGTCCGGTTCTGGGAGATGAGATCGTCGGTTTTGTGACCAGAGGGCGCGGCGTATCCATCCACAGGACGGATTGCTCGAACATCATCCAGCTTCCGGAGATCGACCGCGACCGTCTTATCGAGGCGGAGTGGCAGAGTGGTGCGGCGGATGAGGACTCCGGCCACGGACAGTATCTGGCGGAGATCAAGATCTTTGCCAACAACCGGACCGGATTGCTCGTGGATATCTCAAAGGTGTTCACGGAGTGGGAGATCGATATCGTTGCCATCCATTCTCAGACAAACAAAAAAGAGGTTGCGACGATCACGGTTTCCTTCCACACGAAGGGGAAGGACGAGCTGGCATCCGTGGCGGAGAAGCTGCGGCAGATTGAGAATATTTTTGATATCGAGCGGACGACGGCATGATGAGACGACGGACATTTGCGGTTGTCTGATCCCGGCCGGAGAGAGATGAATGGAGGAAAAGCAGATATGGCTGATTTGCAGGTGCTGGAATATAACGTGGGAGATATCGGGACGAACTGCTATTTCCTGGTGAATACGGGGACGAAGGAGATGATCATCGTGGACCCGGGCGGGGATGCGCCCATGCTGGAGCGCAATATCGCGGCGCAGAGTCTGAAGCCCGTGGCGATTTTTCTCACGCACGCGCACTATGACCATGCGCATCACGCGAAGATCTTAAAGGAGAAATATCAGGTGCCGGTCTATGTTCATGAGGCGGAGCGGCCGACGCTGGAGGATATGAATATGAATGCGTCGGCGATGTTTCGCTGCCCGGAAACCTATGAGGCGGATGTGTTTCTGAGGGACGGACAGGAGATTTCCGTGGCGGGATTTGAGATTCAGGTGCTCCATACACCGGGGCATACGCCGGGCGGATGCTGTTACTATTTTGCAGAGAATAAGGTGCTGATCAGCGGGGATTCTCTGTTTAACGGTTCCATCGGGCGGACGGATTTCCCGGGCGGGAGCATGTCGCAGCTTGTGAGGAGCCTTCGGGAGAAGGTGCTCACCCTGCCGCGCGATGTGGAAGTGTATCCGGGGCATATGTCGCGGACGACGATCGGCAGGGAGGCGGACTATAATCCGTTCTTGTGATTATGATTACAGTTGCACTGAATGAGGCGAATTTTGAATATGACATCCACTCTCTGGTGAAAGCATTTTATCCGGAATACGAGGTATTGGTGCGGGCGGTTTGCGAGACTGAGGAAGAATCCGAACGGCAGAAATGGAAGCTGGAAGAGTTCCATAAACAGGTTCTGCAGGCGGACATTCATCTTGAGGTGGAGTATAAAAAAGATGCGATTGCGTTTTCTTTTCTTAAGCCGGTGATTCTGAAAGGGGAGATCTCCATCGATCCCTCCGACCGGAAGGAGACGAAGAACCGCCTGAAGCAGAAGCTCTATGAGATGCTGGCGGAGTTCTCCGGGCGGACGCTTCCGTGGGGAACCCTGACGGGGATTCGTCCGACGAAGATTCCCATGGCGATGCTGGAAGAGGGACAGCCGGAGGATGAAATACGAACCTACATGCGGGAGACGTATTTTGCCACGGATGAGAAAATTGATCTGAGTATCCAGGTGGCGAAGCGCGAGATGGAGCTTCTTTCCCGCATTGACTACGAGAACGGATACAGTCTGTATATCGGGATTCCGTTTTGCCCGACTACCTGCCTCTACTGTTCTTTTACCTCCTATCCGATCAGCGTCTGGAAAAAACGTGTGGATGAGTATCTGGACGCCCTGTGCAGGGAGATTGTTTACACGGCGAAGCGGTTTCGCGGGAAATACCTGAACGCGGTTTATATCGGCGGCGGCACGCCGACTTCTCTGGAGCCGGAGCAGCTGGAACGGCTGATCACGGTGATCGGGGAGAGCTTCGGTCTGTTTGACGGGCAGAAGCGAATCGTCTATGGAGGCCATCTGCTGGAATTTACCGTTGAGGCGGGCCGTCCGGACAGCATCACCGCGGAAAAGCTGGAGGTGCTTCGGAGGCATAATATCTCCCGTATTTCCATCAACCCGCAGACGATGAAGGAGGAGACCCTGCAGCTGATCGGCCGCCGTCACACGGTGGAGCAGACGAGGGAAAGCTTTGCTCTGGCGCGTGACATGGGCTTTGACAATATCAACATGGATCTGATCGTCGGATTGCCGGAGGAGAATCTGGATGATGTGCGGCGGACGATGGCGGCGGTCGCCGATCTGGCGCCAGACAATGTCACGGTGCACTCGCTTGCAGTGAAGCGCGCGGCGCGCCTTCGGATGGAGCGGGAAAACTACACGCACCTTCATATGGTAAACACGTGGGAGACCATCGATCTGACGGCCCGGTGCTGCCGGGACATGGGGCTTTCCCCGTACTATCTGTACCGTCAGAAAAATATGGCGGGCAATTTTGAGAATGTCGGGTATGCGGCGCCGGGAAAAGCGGGCGTCTATAATATCCTGATCATGGAGGAAAAGCAGACGATCATGGCGCTCGGTGCGGGCGCGACGACGAAGGTGGTTTATGATCACGGGAACCGCATCGAGCGCGTGGGAAATGTGAAGGATCTAGCAAACTACCTCGCGCGGGTCGATGAGATGATAGAGAAAAAAGAGGAGCTGCTTGCGCGCGTGGGGCTGTGAGGCATCCGCGGGAACTTTCCGCAAGATTGACTCTCGTGATAATCAGTAGTAAAATCGTTTGATGGAGGAAACAGATATGGCTTTGAAGAAAAAACCCGTCAACGGGATGAAGGATATTTTGCCGGAGGAGATGCGGATCCGGGATTATGTGCAGAGCGTGATCCGGGAGACCTACCGCTCGTTTGGGTTTACCCCGATTGAGACGCCGTGCATGGAGGATATCGCGAATCTGACCAGCAAGCAGGGCGGTGAGAATGAAAAACTGATTTTTAAGATCCTAAAGCGCGGTGAGAAGCTGCGGCTGGACAGTGCGCAGAGCGAGGCAGATCTGGTGGACTTCGGGATGCGCTATGACCTGACGGTGCCGCTTTGCCGGTACTACGCGAACCACGCGAATGATCTGCCGTCTCCCTTTAAGGCGCTGCAGATGGGAAATGTGTGGCGGGCAGACCGCCCGCAGCGGGGACGCTACCGCCAGTTTATGCAGTGTGACATTGATATTTTGGGGGAGCCGTCCAATCTGGCGGAGATTGAGCTGATTCTGGCAACGACGACCACGCTGGACAGGATCGGTTTTCAGAATTTCGAGATCCGCATCAATGAGCGGCGCATTCTGAAGGCGATGGCGGCCTACAGCGGATTCCCGGAGGAAGAGTACGATACCGTTTTTATTATTCTGGATAAGATGGACAAGATCGGCCCGGACGGGGTGGCGGAGGAGCTGGCGAAAGAGGGATACGCAAAAGGCTCTATTGATAAATATCTCGCGCTGTTTACCGGCGTGGAGTCGGCGGCGGACGGTGTCACCTATCTGGCGGAAACGCTGGGAGAGTATCTGGCGGACGATGTTGTACAGAATATGCGTCAGATCGCACAGGCGGTCAATGCCTCCAAAACCGCAAAGTTTGAGCTGGTCTTTGACCCGACGCTGGTGCGCGGCATGTCCTACTATACCGGTACGATTTTTGAGATCAATATGCCGGAGTTCGGCGGAAGCTGCGGAGGAGGCGGCCGTTACGACAAGATGGTCGGGAATTTTACCGGAAAGGAAGTCCCGGCCTGCGGATTCTCCATCGGCTTTGAGCGGATCATCCTGCTTCTCATGGAGAGCGGATTCCGGGTGCCGGATCAGCCGAAAAAGACCGCTTATCTGTTGGAAAAAGGTCTGTCGGGCGAGAAGCTGACAGAGGTGATCGCGCAGGCGCAGGAGGCGAGAGGCACAGGGGAGCAGGTGCTGGTCGTCCGCATGAATAAGAACAAGAAGTTCCAGAAGGAGCAGCTTGCGAAGGACGGGTATCAGGAGTTTGTCGAATTCTATAATAAGTGAGGGAGATTTGTTATGGCAGAGTCGATGAGGGGTCTGAAACGATCCCATAGATGTACGGAGGTGTCCGCGGCCGATATCGGTGAGAAAGTCACCGTGATGGGCTGGGTACAGCGCAGAAGGAATCTGGGAAGCCTGATTTTTATTGATCTGAGAGACCGTTCCGGTCTGCTGCAGATTGTATTTGATGAAACGAACGTCGGCGCGGAAGGGTTTGCCAAGGCAGGCACGCTGCGCAGTGAGTATGTCGTCGCGGTGGAGGGAACGGTACAGAAGCGTTCCGCCGCGGTCAATGAGAGCTTAAAGACCGGCGATATCGAGGTGATTGCCGAGACGCTGCGGATTCTCTCGGAGTCGGAGACGCCGCCGTTTCAGATTGAGGAGAACTCGCAGACCCGGGATGAGGTGCGTTTAAAATACCGCTATCTGGATCTGCGCCGGCCGGACATCCAGCGCAATCTGATGCTCCGCAGCAGGGTAGCCTATCTGCTCCGGGAGTTTATGGCGAAGGAAGGATTCTTAGAGATTGAGACACCGGCACTGACAAAGTCCACACCGGAGGGCGCCCGGGATTATCTGGTGCCCAGCCGCGTGCATCCGGGCAGTTTTTATGCGCTGCCCCAGTCGCCGCAGTTGTTTAAGCAGTTGCTGATGTGTTCCGGTTACGACCGGTATTTCCAGATTGCAAAGTGCTTCCGCGATGAGGATCTGCGGGCGGACCGACAGCCGGAGTTCACGCAGGCGGATATGGAGCTGTCCTTTGTGGACGTGGACGATGTGATCGATGTCAATGAGCGTCTGCTGCAGTATGTGTTTAAGGAGGCAATCGGCGTGGATGTACAATTGCCGATTCCCCGGATGACCTGGCAGGAAGCGATGGACCGTTATGGCTCCGACAAACCGGATACCCGCTTCGGAATGGAACTGGTGGATGTGTCCGGGGTTGTCCGGGACTGCGGATTCGGCGTGTTTACCGGCGCATTGGAAAACGGCGGCAGTGTCCGCGGAATCTGCGTTCCGGGGATGGGCGATCTGGGTCGGAAGCAGGTGGACAAGCTGACAGAGCTGGCAAAGACCTACGGCGCGAAGGGACTGGCTTATATCCAGTGCAAGAGTGACGGCACGATCAAATCCTCTTTCTCAAAATTCTTCACGGAAGAGGGTCTGAAGGAGCTGATCGATGTCATGGGCGGAAAGAGCGGAGACCTGCTTTTGTTTGCCGCAGATAAAAATAAAATTGTCTGGGATGTGCTCGGCGCGCTGCGCCTTCATATGGGGAAGGAGCTCGGCCTGATGGATCCCGGCAAGTTCAATTTCCTCTGGGTGACGGAGTTCCCGCTTCTGGAGTGGTCCGACGAGGAGGAGCGTTTTAAGGCGATGCACCATCCGTTTACGATGCCGATGGAGGAGGATTGGGACAAGATCGACTCCGATCCGGGTTCCGTCCGGGCGAAGGCTTACGATATCGTCTTAAACGGTGCGGAGATGGGCGGCGGGTCCGTCCGTATCCACCAGAATGATATTCAGGAAAAAATGTTTGAGGTGCTCGGCTTCACACAGGAGCAGGCATGGAATCAGTTCGGCTTTCTTCTGGAGGCATTCAAGTACGGCGTGCCGCCTCACGCGGGGCTGGCCTACGGGCTGGACCGCATGGTCATGCTTATGGTACAGGCGGAGTCGATTCGCGATGTCATCGCGTTTCCGAAGATGAAAGACGCATCCTGTCTGATGACTGATGCGCCGAATACAGTGGATGAGAAACAGCTGAAAGAGCTGGGGCTTGCGATTTTGCCTCAGGGCGAGGACGAATAATCTGCGTTTGACGGGAAAGATGTTGTGATATGTCAAAATATACGAAGGGAATCCTCGTCACGGTGGCGGGAGCGGCCTGCTGGGGAATTTCGGGAACCTGCACGCAGTACCTCTGCTCCGTGCAGGGGGTAAATTCCGTCTGGCTGACGCAGGTCCGCCTGATTTTTGCGGGGCTGATACTGGTCTGCTTCGGATTTCTGACGGAGAGAGAGCGCTTTCGGGAGTTCACGCACACGCCGAGGGATTTTTGCTACTGCATTGCCTTCGGTGTCTGCGGCCTGATGTTTACCCAGTATGCTTATACGACCTCCATCTCAAAGACGAACTCCGGCACAGCCACGGTGCTGCAGTATTTTTCCGTGGTTATTGTTCTGGTCGTCAGTTGCATCATGGCCCGGAAACGGCCGGTTCTCCGCGAGATACTGGGAATTTTTTCCAGCATTATCGGAATTTTTCTCGTGACGACCCACGGGAGCTTTTCCTCGCTCTATATCTCGCGGGAAGGATTTGTCTGGGGAATGCTCTCGGCGCTGGCCGCGGCGATCTATATCATGATGCCGCAGAAGCTGATGAAAAAGTGGGGAAGCATTCTGCCCATCGGATGGGGAATGCTTTTCGGAGGAATTGCTTTTTTCTTCCTCATGCGCGTGTGGCGGATTCCGATGTCCTTCGACCGGGAGATCGTTCTGGGATTGATTTTTATTATTCTGGTGGGAACGGTCTGTGCGTTTGTCCTGTTTTTGATGGGGACGACGATGATCGGCGCTGCCAGAGGAAATATGATCGGCTGCGTGGAGCCGCTGGTGGCGACACTGACTTCGGCGGTGATACTGCATACGGTTTTCATGCCGGTGGATATTCTGGGGTTTGTGTTTATCCTGGCGACGGTGTTTGTGTTGGCGAAGAAGTAGGGCTGCGGATGGCGTGAGCCCGGTTTCATACGGGGAGAGATACGGGGCAAAAAGACAACGGAGAGATGCGATATGAGCGGAAATGAGCGGAGACAGGAAATCAGCCGGCTGCTGGCCGGTGCAGATCATGCGGTTTCGGGAAAGGAGCTGGCGGAGCGTTTTGCGGTGAGCCGTCAGGTTATCGTTCAGGATATCGCCCTGCTCCGCGCAAACGGTGAGCAGATCGTCTCCACAAACCTCGGATATCTGATGCCGGTGAAGCCACAGGTCAGCCGGGTGTTTAAAGTATACCACACGGATGAACAGATGGAGGAGGAGCTCGCGCTTGTCGTAGACCATGGCGGCACGGTACAGGATGTGTTTGTCTACCATAAGACATACGGCGTGATCCGCGCAGACCTCAACATCCGATCGCGTCTGGATATCCGTCGGTTTTCGGATGACATCCGGACAGGGAAATCCACTCCGCTGAAAAATATTACGTCGGGCTACCACTATCATACGGTGATTGCCCCGAGTGAAGAAATATTGGATTTGATCCAGCAGGAGCTGGAGGAGCATCATTTTCTGGCGCAGCTGTTGGACTATGAACCGGTAGATTTTTGGAAGGATGTGTGAACCCCGGAGAGGGAAGGTGCGTTTTGCGGGAGAACTATTTAGATGAGGCGTTAACTGAATACGGCAGATCCGATTATTACCCCTTCCACATGCCGGGACACAAACGGCAGCGGTTGGGGGATTTTTTGCCGGAGGAGATCGACATCACGGAGATTGAGGGATTTGATAATCTGCACCATGCGGAGGGGATTCTCCGGGAGGGTCAGGAGCGGCTGGCGCGCCTCTTCGGTGCGGATGAGAGCTTTTATCTGGTAAACGGAAGCACGGCGGGAATTCTTGCGGCGGTCTGCGGATGTATCCGGAAAGGCGACCGCATTCTGATCGGGAGAAACTGCCACAAGGCGGTGTACCATGCGGCGTATCTCATGGAGGCGAAGGCGGAGTATCTGTATCCGGAGCCGACGGACTTCGGGATACAGGGGAGTATTGCGCCCGGGCAGGTGGAGAAAATGCTGGCGGAGCGGAAGGACGTGCGCGCGGTGGTCATCACCTCGCCCACCTATGACGGTGTCGTTTCGGATATTCGCGCGATTGCAGAGATTGTTCACGGATATGGGATTCCGCTCATTGTGGATGAGGCGCACGGGGCGCATTTCGGCTTTTCGGAAGGATTTCCCCAAAAGGCGATCGCTCTGGGAGCGGACCTCTGTGTGGAGAGTCTGCACAAGACGCTGCCGTCCTATACGCAGACGGCTGTTCTGCATATGATGAGGGAGGAAGCCGATTTCCGATTTGATGCCCGCCGGGTGCGATGGTATCTCGGCATTTTTCAGTCTTCCTCGCCCTCCTATGTGCTGATGGCGGGGATGGACCGGTGTGTCCGGATGATTGAGCAGGACAGGATCCTGTATGCAAAACCGGAGACGAGACCGGAAAGCCGATTCGGGCAGTTTGAGGAGCGGCTGCGGGAATTCTATGAAAAGTGTGCAGGATTCCGCTTCGTGCAGGTGTTTCCTTATGTGGGATGTGGTCAGAAGGTCAATTTCGAAGATCGGAGAGAAAGCCGCCTGTATGAGCAGCAGGACATGGCGCAGGGAGTCTTTGCAAAGGATAATTCCAAAATTCTCATCTCCGCGCAGCGGGCAGGACTTCACGGGCAGCAGCTCTATGACCGGCTGCTTGAGAAATATCATCTCCAGATGGAGATGGCTGCCGGGCATTATGTGACGGCGCTGACGAGTATCATGGATACGGAGGAGGGATTTGTCCGACTGTATGCTGCGCTGGAGGAGCTTGAGGAGGATACGGTTCGGGATCTTTCACAGAAGGAAGACCAGTTGGCGCCGTGCCGGCTTTATAGTCCGCGTGAGAAAATCATAGAGCTTGCGGAGGCAATCAATGCGAAGAAGGAAGACCTGCCGATGGATCAGTCCGCGGGTCGGATATCCGGCGAGTTCGTCTGGCTGTATCCGCCCGGAATCCCGATTCTCGTGCCTGGGGAAGTGATCACGGAGGAAGTGATCGGAATGATTGCGGATTGCCGGTTGCGACATATGAATATGCAGGGGACGGAGGATCCGGACGGGGAGAGGATCCGGGTGATTTTGTCATAGAAGCATAAAATGATTGACATTCTGCATTTCTCTTTGTTATTATCGGTACGACCGGTAGTACAAATATATTTTCCAGGAGTGAAAACAATGAAAAAAGTGATTGCAATCGGTGATAATTGTATTGATGATTATGTTCGACAGTCAAAGAAATATGCAGGAGGATGTTCTGTTAATTTTTCCATTTACATGGCACAATTTGGTGTTAGTTCCTCATATATGGGTGCTGTCGGAACAGATGACAACGGTAAAATAATTTTGGATACCTTATCCGGACATGGAGTAGATATATCGCAGGTTCATGTCATGAATGGGAAAACTGCTGTTACAGAAGTAGAATTAATCAATCATGATCGAAAGTTCCTTAGTTATGAAAAAGGCGTTATGGAAGATTTTTCGCTGAATGATGATGATATTTCATATATTTGCGGATTTGATATGGTGCATACTTCCGTTTATGGCGAGATTGATCATTATTTACCGAAATTCAGCAGAAAAGTGAAAATAGGGTATGATTTTGGAGATAAGCTGGAGTATAATGCAAGAAATGACATTCTTCATCTTATAGATTACGCATTTTTCTCATATAAGCAGGACGATTCATACATTCGTTCTTATCTGGAAGACGCATATTCATATGGGTTACGGTGTGTGATAGCTACGTTGGGCGAGAATGGAAGTATTGCGTATGACGGATCGAACTTTTATCGTGAGGGAATTCACAAGGTGGAGACAGTTGATACCATTGGTGCGGGAGATTCTTTTATTGCAGGATTCCTTTTTGGTATGCTTGAAAACAGGAAGGTAGAAGAATGTCTTGCAATGGGGGCGGCCAGAGCAGAACAAACGATTCAGCATTTCGGTGCAATCTGAATTTTGTGTGCGTAAAATGAGAGCCGGAAGTAACTTTAAAAGGGGGATTAGAATTGGCAACATTATTGGGTGAGGGAATTCTTGAGAAATTGCACGAGAAGATAAGTGGAATGAATGTTGGTGAGAAACTGCCGTCTGAGAGACATATGGCGGAAGAATTCGGAGTCAGCAGAAATATGCTTCGTGAATCACTTCGTGTGTTAGCGGATCAGGGTGTGATTGAGATTCTTCCCGGAAAAGGAAATTATGTATCAAATAAACAGGAGGCCAGTTTGTCTGATCAGTTGGAGGTACTGCTTTTTGACAGTAACAGTAATCTGATGGAGATTGTGGAAGTGCGGCAGGTATTGGAAACGGAAACCTGTCTGAAGGCGGTGCAGGTAGCAACTGCCGACGATATACATTTTATAGAACACTTTTATCACCGAATCAATGAATATCGCACGCAGGTATCCAAGTTTAATGAGTATGACATGCAATTCCATTTACAGATAGCAGCAGCAAGTCATAACAGTATCTACCTGCCGTTATTAAAAGCGTTGTACAACATTTCGGATCGAAAGATTTTCTGGATTACGGAACTTTACCCGACCCGGGTTGATTCGGCACAGAAAGAGCACAGGGAGCTGATCGAGGCGATCCGAAACCATGATCGTAAGCGGGCGAAAGCGGTAGCCAGCAAGCATTTTAATATTCAGGATATCCTTATGAGCCAGAGTAAGCTGAGAGACGAATTATCACAGAAAGAACAAATGTTATAAGAGCGTGACCGTAGAGTCGGATGTCAGAACAGAAATGATATCCGACTTTATTTATAAAAAACTCAAGATTCGCACTTTGAAAAGTGCGATTGCACCTTGAAAATTCAATAAATATTGGAAAAAACAAGCGTAACATCCGCATGTTTGATATAATTTAAGTACCACCAAAAACCATTCTAACAAGGGAGTTACGCCATGTCTAAAATTATAACACTTGACATTACATCTGCCAATTTTATATCAGACGATACCCGTTATCTCCGTCTCGCCCGGCGGGCACGGCGCTTATATTTCTTTTCCCCGAACAGCCAGAATACAATCAGGCCGATCAGAAAACCTATGATCGCTCCGCAGATCACATCCGAGGGATAGTGAGCGCCCACATACAGCCGTGAAAATGAGAGCAGCACGGCCAGTATCACACAGGGAACGCCGACCCACTTGCGTGTACTCTTGTAAATCGCCGTAGCTGCCGCGAACCCCGCCGCCGCATGTCCGGACGGAAACGACGCGTCGGTCGTCGTGACCAGACAGTTTAACCCGCTGACCACCTCCGCCGGCCGCACCCGGTTCACATAGCCCTTCAGGAACAGATTCACCAGGCAGAAGGACCCGATAAGGGAAACAATCGCCAGGATCCCCGCCCGGCGGGTTTTCCTCGGAATCAACAGCAGGATCGCGATCACTATCCAGATCGCACCCATATTTCCCAGTTTTGTGAAACGCACCACCCACGGGGAGAGCTCCGGTATCCGGATGTACTCCTGTATCAGCAGCAATATTTTTCCGTCCACCCTGATCAGGGTGTTCAGAACCGTATCGATCGCACTCATAATTCACCTTCGTAAAAATCACTCAGAACTTAAACACCGCCACACCGTAGGGCTCCAGCGGATAGGCAAAAGAGAAATCCCGGTTGTCGCACGGCTGCTTCTGCGCAGTGTAGACCGTCGGCCGTTCCTTTCCGCTTCCTCCGAAACGCTCCTCGGAGCTGTCCAGTATCAAAGTATACTTTTTCTTCTTCGGCACGCCAACCCGGTAATCCGCACGCTCCATCGGGGAGAAATTGATGACAAAGAGCAGATTGTTCCGGCCGGTCTTCCCGTGACGCACGAAGCTGAAAATATTGCGGAACGCATCGTCCGCGTTGATCCACTCAAAGCCCTCCGGCTGATCGTCCATCTGGTACATCGCTGGATATTTCAGATAGAGGCGGTTTAGCTCTTTGACAAAATTATGGAGATCCGCATGGAACGGCTCATCCAGCAGCTCCCAGTCAAGCTGGCGCTTCTCACTCCACTCCCGCAGCTGTCCGAACTCCCCGCCCATGAAGAGCAGCTTCTTGCCGGGGTGCCCCATCATAAAGGCATATCCGCACATGAGGTTGCGGTACTTGTCGATCCCCAGCCCCGGCATCTTGTTCAGCATGGAGCATTTTAAGTGGACAACCTCATCGTGTGACAGAACCAGAATATACTTCTCACTGTAGTTATAACTCATGGCAAACGTCATTTTATTGTGGTTGTCCTTGCGGAAATACGGATCCAGCTTCATGTAATCAAGGAAGTCATGCATCCAGCCCATATTCCATTTATAGGAAAAATTCAGGCCGTTTTCCACCACGTTCCCCGTCACCTTCGGCCATGCGGTGGACTCCTCCGCAATCATAACCACGCCATTGTTTCTGCCGCAGATCAGGGTATTC
>JAJPYF010000125.1:12771-26449 GCA_021205085.1 Clostridiales bacterium
GGTATTCAGATGCTTAAACAGCTCAATGGCCTCAAGATTCTCATTGCCGCCGTATTTATTTGCGACCCACTGGCCGTCCTTCTTTCCGTAATCCAGATACAGCATGGAAGCCACCGCGTCCACGCGAAGGCCGTCCACATGGAACTGCTCCACCCACATCAGCGCACTTCCGAGGAGGAAATTCTTAACCTCCGTCTTACTGTAGTCAAAAATCTTGGTCCCCCAGTCCGGATGCTCTCCCTTCCGGGTATCCGCATACTCATAGAGGCAGGTGCCGTCAAACTCCGCCAGTCCGTGGGCATCCCTCGGAAAATGGGCGGGCACCCAGTCCAGTATGACACCAATCTTTCTCTTATGGAGGTAGTTCACCATATAGGCAAAGTCCTCAGGCGTCCCGTAGCGGGAGGTCGGTGCATAATAGCCTGTGACCTGATAACCCCATGACCCGTCAAACGGATACTCCGAGATTCCCATCAGCTCCACATGCGTATAACCCATCTCTTTCACATACTGTGCAAGCTCCACCGCCATCTCGCGGTAGTTGTAGTATCCGGTATCCTCCGTGTAGCCCTCGTGGCGCTTCCATGATCCGATATGCACCTCGTAGATATTCATCGGATTCTCGTAAACATTCTTTGTCTCCGCCCGGTTTTTCATCCAGACATCATCCGTCCACCTGAGCTTGCTGATGTCCGCCACGCGGGATGCCGTGCCCGGGCGCAGCTCCGCATAGTTTGCGTAGGGATCCGCCTTGTACAGCTTCCTTCCGTCCTTTGTCAGGATCAGATATTTGTAATAATCCCCCTTCTTTACCTTCGGGACAAAAAGCTCATAAATTCCGCTCGGCTCCAGACGCTTCATCTCATTCGCGGTCTCATCCCACTCGTTGAAGGAACCGATAACCCACACTTTCTCGGCGTTCGGCGCCCAGACAGCAAAATTTACACCGCTGACTCTGCCAACCTTCTGCGGATGGGCACCCAGCTTCTTGTAAATGTCATAATGTACCCCCGTTCCAAACAAATACATATCGTATTCTGTGATATTCCCCATAACAATCCCCTCCCTTGTTCATATCGTTATTTTTAGGCTGTTTATTCAAAATCGGTTTCTCTGAGAATCAGATAATCATTCTCGTTATATTTTTTGGCAAAAATCTTTTTGATTCCGCCGGACTCCGCGCTCTCAATTGCCTGATCCACGATCTCCTTTACTTCCGTCAGAGTCGTCGGCCGCTCCAGCTTCTGGATATTGTTTATACGGTTATACATAGCCAAAACGCCCATCTCGTCAATCATACACTCCATCTCAACGGCGTATGCCTTTCCGAAATCGACCAGCTCATCAATCGTGAATACCGGTATCTTCACCTTCTCGGTGAATTTCTTCGCGAAGGAGAAGTCAAGACCCATCGCCTTTTTGATGCCCGCACTGTCATCCTCCAGAATCACGACCATACCGCGTGTATTCCTCTCCATGACCTGAGACATCCGAACCGCCGTCTCTGCAGTCAGATCTCCTGCCTTGTCTATGATCAGATAACCGCCCTCGATTTTCGGAACCAGTGCCGAGAAATCCTTTTTGTTCAGGGACTGTGCACTGATCTTCCCGATCTTCTTATCCTCTTTTCCGGTCACCTTCTGGATGGCACGGATCAGGCTCGTCGCAAGGACGGTCTTCCCGCTTCCCTCCTCACCCTGAATGATCAGGTTGCCGCGAAGAGAGGTGATGGCGTTGCTCTTATAGTTTGCCGCGTTCTCGATGACCTGTGTGATCTGTTCCTGCATGCCGGGAACCGGAAGGAAATATGTAAACAATTCCTTCATCTCCGCATCCGTCAGAGTCCGGGGCGCCGGTTCATCCGTTGTCTCCGGCTCTTCTTCTCCGGCAACGGCTTCATCCAGGAGATCCTCCGGCAGGGCAATCTCCGGCAGGATATCCTCATTGCTGTCGTCTTCCTGACCGGTTTCGGCATCATCCGCGCCTTCCTCCTGTTCATCAGCAGAAAGCTCCGAATCCTGCGCCGCTGTCTCTTCCGGCTGTTCCTCAAGACCCTCGGCCGCCATCATGCTGCTGATCTCGGCCGCCAACAGATCCATCTCATCGGCGATCGCCTCCGTCTCCTCCGACGCATCCTCATTCACAGCGGAATCCGCTTCCGGCGCACTGCCTTCTGCCGCCGGAGCATCTTCCGCCGGTGCCTCCGTTTCACTGCCGGCCTCCTTTTCAGGCTCCGGTTGTGCGGTTTCTTCCGGAATCAACGTGGCGCCCACGGTATCCGGCTCCTCCGGGAGATCCTCACCCGGCATTGCCGAAAGAACCGGGAACAGCGCTTTCAGCCGGTCCATAATCTCATTGGCCTCTGCCAGCGCCTGCTCCTTTTCCATATCCAGCTTTTTCTGCTCCGCTGCCGCGATTGCTGTCTCGGCGGCGTGCTTGGTCTTTTCCCACTCGGCCAGAACTTCCTCGATACTCATCTGACCCGCAATCTGCTGTTCCTTCGCTTCCTCCTCCGGGATCTGCAGACCGATCTGTCCGTCGCTTTCCTCCTCCAGAAGCTCCTGAAAATCCGCTTTCAATGTCTCATCTACCGTCTCGCTGATCTTCTCGCGGTCCAGGACGGGTGCAGCCTCCTCCTCGGGTTCGCCGCTCAGATAGGGGATATCATTGACAATTTTCTTAATATTGTCCATGCTGTCCCGAACCGTCTCCTTCTCGGTGGCATCCATGATCTGCTGCATGCTCTTCGCCAGCTCCTCCTGAAGGTTCACGGTATTAAACTTGCTGGCGGTAACCGTCAGCTCCGGAAGTCCGCTGTCCTCCGAGATTTTTGCCTCCACCTTCTTCGGAATGTTGATCTCGACCATTCCTTTGCGGGAACGGAAACTCTGGTATTTCTCCTCCTGCGCGGGCGTCAGCGGCTGGAAGCTCCGCTTCAGATCCAGCGCTTTCTCCACATATTCACCCTCACCGAACCACAGAACCAGCTCGTCACAGGTCTCCACGCACTTCTCACGCATATCTGCCTGGCTGTAAAGAGCCGCCAGCTCATAGGCCCAAATCTCTGTATATTCCTTTTCCTTAAGCTCCTCCAGAATGGCAATCCGGTCGCTGATGGGGTCGTTTTTCAGGCAGCTGATCTCATAGGCGATCACATAACGCTGATTGTCCCTCGGCGAGATCTCCAGAAACTCCTGATAATAGGTCTCCGCCTCCTGCACGTTTTTCGATTTGACCGCAACCTCCGCCAACCGGCTGACGATACTCCTCCCGACTGATGAATGGTCGTAAGCCTGAAGCAGCACCTCCTTGCACTCTTCGTAGCGCTCCAGACGCTCATACACATCCGCCACCATCAGAAGGGTTTTGGAATTGCGCACCTTCCTCCAGTTGATCGACCCGGCAATCTCTGCCGCAGTCTCATAATCCTGCGCCTCCACAAGGGCTTTCAACTGGTCTAATTTCAGCTTATACTCGTACTTGTCCACTGTCTCACCTCATACGTATGATATATTATTACAGACCTTTGTCCTGTTTGTCTTTTCTGCGTTTTATCGGCTGTACAATAACTTTTTTCTCATCCTCTGCATGCTCCACGATTTTTTTCTCTCCGATGTCAACATGGTCCAGCCTGACATACTTTCGCGTATCCTGCGGCAGCCCCCGCTTATTCAGAAAATGCTCGGTCAGACGCTTGACGATATAGTAAATCAATGCGAAGACCGGCACGCCGAAGACCATACCGAGGAAGCCAAACCGGCCGCCGAACAGCAGAATCGAGAAAATAATCCAGAACGGGGAAAGTCCCGTCGTGTTGCCCAGAATCTTCGGCCCGATAATATTGCCGTCCACCTGCTGCAGGACAAGAATCAGAATCAGGAAATACACCGCCTGAATCGGATTAACCAGAAAGATCAGGATCACACTCGGAATCGCGCCGATAAACGGTCCGAAAAACGGGATAATATTGGTCACACCGATGATCACGCTGATCAGCGCCGTGTAGGGCAGCTTCATGATATACATGCAGACAAAGCAGATGCACCCGATGATCAGGGAATCTATGATCTTTCCGATAAAAAATCCCCCGAAAACCTCATCCGCCTTGTGTACGACCTCCATGACGACATTACCCCACCGGGGCTTGAAGACTGCATAGATGATCTTCTTCACCTGACCGACAAACTGTTCCTTTTTCATCAGGACATACATAGCCACGATAATGCCGACGATACAGTTAAACACCATCTTTACCGCGCTGTACACCCCTGTTGTCAGGGTAGCGATCATATCCCCGCCGCTGTTCAGCACCGTCGTCTCCAACCACTCCTCCAGCCACTCAAAGACCTGATCCGCGAAGTTTTCCACCTGATCCGCAAGATGGCTGTTCCGGATCAGACGGTCGATCCAGTTCTGAAGGGTCTCCAGCTTGTCACTCATGGTGAGGACCAAGTCCTGTATACTCATGAGAAGCTGCGGAATCAGCATGACAAGCAGCACCGCGATAATCGCCAGAAAAACAACCATCGCACAGGCAACGGACAGCCCCCGGATGATCCGATTTTGTTTTACGGTCCGCTCTGCCTTTGTAAACAGGCGCCTCCGAAACAGACGCTCGAAACACTTCATGACCGGATTCAGCAGATAGGCCAGAATCACACCGATCACAATACCGCTCAGGCTGCGCAAAATCTCGCCCACGCCGGTGGAAAAGCCCTCAAACCGGAACAGGAAAAAGAATATCAGCAACGAAACCGCGATCACCAGTATCGCGGTCAGCCCGACAGCCAGATACGGCCGGATATCCCACGGGGCATGCTTCGGCTTTTGCTCTTCCTGCGGCTCTGTCGTCCGCTTGTCGTTCTCTGAATCCATTCTGTACTCCTATTGGCTTCGTCAGTCACTGATAGAGATAGTATACCACACTTCTGCCTGCTGTAACAGACCTCTTCTC
Organism: Clostridiales bacterium; assembly: GCA_021205085.1. Taxonomy (GTDB): domain Bacteria; phylum Bacillota; class Clostridia; order Lachnospirales; family Lachnospiraceae; genus Eubacterium_I. The sequence goes on from JAJPYF010000125.1 coordinate 17,726, forward strand.
ACACTTTATCTGCGATTATAATTAATCAGGCATCCTTTCAGGATGATTTCCCTCTCGTCATCTGTGAGATCGCCCATTCTCAGGGTAAACGGTTTCAAACCGCCGTCCTTCACGACATAGGCCGGAATCTCGGTCGCTTTCTCCTCAACCGCCTTCCGGATCTCCGGCACAAAGAGGTAATCCCCGTTCGCAAACGGCAGATCACCCTCATCGATCAAAAACGGAAGCATTCCCCAGTTGATCAGGTTCGAGCGGTACCGCTTGGTCGCATACTCATTTGCGATATTCGCCCATCCGCCCAGCACCTTCTGGCAGGAGGCCGCCTGCTCACGCGCGGATCCGTCGCCCGGCTTCACCGCAAAGATCGTGCTGCCGATGCCGAAATTGTCGCGCCGGATATCCGGATATTTCGTATGGATTGCCTCCATAACCGGCACAATCTCCGGCAGGACATCGGACGGCTTCTCGCCCGCAATCCTGGCCTTCTCCGCCCGCTGCACTTCCTTCGCGCGCCCGACATATTCCGGATCCTTACGGGAAAGCGTAAACTCTGCCAGCCCCAACGGGTTGGAACGGTACGAGGAGGTCTCGCCGGACGGAATCAGCTCGTCGGTGGTCGTCACCGGATCGTGAATCTCGGAAACCACCTTCAGTACCAGATTGTCGGTCAGCGCACTCATCGCCGGCCAATCCTTGATATTCGGGCCGAACTTGATCTCAACAGACGGATCTGCGACGCCCTTACTGTCAAACACGCGGTTCTCATATATTTTTTTATCAAAGAAGTATTTCTGTCCCTTGTACTCCACATCCAGCTCGGTCGCGGCTGTCAGATAGCCCTTGTTTGCCGCCGTCGCAGCGATGGACCGGGCATCCATCAGGGCAACCGATGCGATCTGCCCGTTCTGAAGCTTCGAGCCCTCGCGGTTCGGGAAGTTCCGGGTAGAGTGGCGGATGGAGAAACCGTTGTTGCCCGGCGTATCCCCCGCGCCGAAGCACGGGCCGCAGAACGCCGTCTTCATGATCGCGCCGGTCTCCATGATCTTTGCGGCCGCACCGCTTTTGACCAGCTCCATCCAGATCGGCATGGATGCCGGATATACGCTCAGCGTGAATTCGTCCGACCCGATGCTCTTTCCCTCCAGGATATCCGCCGCCGCGCAGATGTTTTCAAATCCGCCGCCGGCACAGCCCGCGATGATACCCTGATCCACATAGAGACGTCCGTTTCGCACCTTGTCTCTCAGTGTGTACTCCACCGCTCCGTCGAGACTGACCATCGCACGCTTCTCCACATCGGCAAGGATATCAGTCAGGTTCGCCTGCACCTCCTCGATGGTGTAGGTGTTGCTCGGATGGAACGGCATGGCAATCATCGGACGGATCTTGCCGAGATCGATCTCTATGCAGCCGTCATAGTAGGCCGTCGCCTCCGGAGCCATCTCCCGATAGTCCTCCGGTCTTCCGTGGATTTCATAAAATTCGCGGATTTTCTCGTCCGTCGTCCAGATGGAGGAAAGGCAGGTCGTCTCCGTAGTCATCACATCCACGCCGATCCGGAAATCCGCGCTCAGGGAGGCCACGCCCGGACCCACAAACTCCATAACTTTATTGTTCACATATCCGTTCTTAAATACCGCGCCGATAATTGCCAGCGCGACATCCTGCGGGCCGACGCCCTTCACCGGCTCGCCCTTCATATAAACGGCTACCACTCCCGGCATCTTGATATCGTAAGTCTGGTTCAGAAGCTGTTTTACCAGCTCCGGTCCGCCCTCGCCCATTGCCATCGTCCCCAGAGCACCGTAGCGGGTATGGGAATCCGATCCGAGAATCATCCTGCCGCCGCCGGCCAGCATCTCGCGGGCATACTGGTGAATCACTGCCTGATGAGGAGGAACGTAGACGCCGCCGTATTTTTTCGCACAGGTCAGGCCGAACATATGGTCATCCTCATTGATGGTTCCGCCCACCGCGCAGAGACTATTGTGACAGTTGGTCAGCACATACGGAATCGGAAATTTCTCCAATCCCGAAGCGCGCGCCGTCTGAATGATACCGACAAACGTAATATCATGTGAAGTCAGCTTATCAAACTTAATCTGAAGCTGCTCCATGTTTCCGGAGATATTGTGCGCCTTCAGAATGCGATAGGCCATCGTCCCTTTAGCCGCCGCCTTTTTGTCCGCAGACACGCCCCTGGAAGCCAGACATGCCGCCGCATCGCGCGTATCCTCCACAATCTCTGTGCCATTCAGCAGGTATACACCGTTTTCATATAGCTTCATCCGTTTCTCCTCCTATATCAGTCTTTCCCAAAAATTATCGTTTTTAATATTCCGGCTGCGTGCGGCCGCTCACGCTTTTCGGCTTCGTAGCGTTCCGCCTCGGCAGCCCGCTCATCCTCCAGAACGGCCTGATAAATCGCCGCCTCATCCGGAAAGGCCGGATCGCGCGTTTCCTCCGGAGCCGGATCTCCCTCTGCCGTGATATCTGCATCCGAAACCGCTTCCTGCGCTCCTCCGGACTCTTCAAGCAAATCATCGGGATTCTGCGTCTCCTCTTCCTTGTCCGGCTCTCTGACCTGCACCTCATCCGCTTGTCCGGAATCCGGTATATGCTCATCATCTTCCGATGCCTTTTTCTTTTCCTGCTCCTCTTTCCACTTGAAATACGCGGCGTCTTTATTGATCACGATATCCGGCTGCTCCGTCGGCGCCGCCGGTTCCGTCATCACAGCCTCCGGTTTTGCCGCACCCGGCTTCTCGAAATACTCCTCGTCAACCTGCACACGCGCGGCAGGTGCTGCCGTCCGGAATGTCGCCCTCGCGTACTGGTTTCCGGCCTCCCACTCTGCCTCCAGATCCCGGTTTTTGCGCTCGCGCTCACGGTTGACATCCTGCAGCAGATCCAGATATTTCTTCGTATCCGCAAGATCCGCAAGCTGTGCCTGCAGCTCCGACTCGTGGCTGCGCAGCGTATCCTTCTGCTCCCGCAGCTCGCGGCGGAACTGGCGGAACAAATCGTTCATAGACTCATTCGTCTGATCCATCAGGTCGCGGATCCGCCCGATGGCGTCCGCCGTATAAATCACGGAAGCCGCATAGATATCGTCCGCGCTGGCATTCGCCTTCTCGATGATCTCGTTTCCCTTCCTGCGGAAGGACCGCTCGGCGTTCTGGCGGCTCTGCCGGGTCTGTTCATACTGCTCCATCATATCATAAATGCCACGGTTCAGACGGTCGAGAAGCATCAGAAACTCCTTCCGGTCCACGATCATCTTGTCCGGCTGGCCGTTATAAGTCGGGCTCTTAGAAAAGGCCACATGTATCTCTTTTAAAACTCTCTCTACTTTATCCTGCGGACTCACGCTCTCCTCCTTGCACTTCTCACAGCGTAATCAACTCATACTGGTCTGTCCCCAGCCCGATCCGAACTGCATGCTCAATACAGCTTCTCCAGTTCGTGTCCGGGTGAGTGTAGTAAAAATGGTCATGTTCATGATCGTGTTCATCATGCCCTGCGCTCTCCATCTGCTCCGCAAGCAAACTGTTCGGGAGCACCGGCTGCTGATTGCACAGATCCGCGCAGGCCATGTCAAGAGCCACCGGATCAAAGCTGGCCAGCATACCCACGTTGGGGATGATGGGACGGTCATTCTCCGAATGGCAGTCACAGTTGGGCGACACATCACAGATCAGAGAAATATGGAAGCACGGCCGATCCTTACAGATCGCCCATGTGTACTCTGCAATCTTGCAGTTTAAAATATCATTGGACTCATCGCTGGCGGGCGTCACAGCGTCCTTCGGACATACGCCGATGCAGCGGCCGCAGCCGACACAGCGGTCATGATCGATCCTCGCCTTATGATCCTCCACCTGAATGGCACTGTGAGCGCAGACTCTCGTGCACATCCCGCAGCCGACACACTTTTTCGGGCGGACATGAGGCTTTCCGGCACTGTGCATCTCCATCTTTCCGGCACGGGAACCGCCTCCCATACCGATATTTTTCAGCGTTCCGCCGAAACCGGTCGCCTCGTGCCCCTTGAAATGAGTCAGGGAAATCAGAATATCCGCATCCATCAGGGCACGGCCGATTTTGGCCTCCTTCACATAAACACCGTCAATGGGAACCAGCGCCTCGTCCGTTCCCTTTAAGCCGTCCGCGATAATCACCTGACATCCGGTCGCATAAGGAGAAAACCCGTTAAGATACGCGGTGTCCATGTGATCCAGCGCGTTCTTCCTGCTGCCCACATACAGCGTATTGCAGTCGGTCAGAAAAGGCTTCCCGCCCAGTTCTTTTACCACATCCCCCACAACCTTCGCGTAATTCGGCCGCAGAAACGCGAGATTCCCGTACTCGCCGAAATGGATCTTGATCGCCGCATAGCGATCCTGAAAATCAATATCCCCGATCCCGGCCGTCCGGATCAGCCGGTTCAGCTTCTGTAATAAATTTTCCTGAAACGATGTCTCAAAACTGGTAAAATACACTTTTGCCTTTTCCATAACACAGCCTCCTCAAACACATTGCAGCCGCTTCCGAAAAAGTCACGCTGCTCATTTCATCAGTATAACACAGACTCGCCGTTTTCCAATGAATTTTTTATGAATCTTTTGATAAAACTTTTTCAAATGTCATCCGTCAGGGAAAATCCAAGAATGGCCCCCGTTTCAAACCGGGAGCCATTCTCAGAGTATAGGTGTATAGTAATATGATACTTGCTTAACTGTCACCGCACAAAAACGGTATGCCTTTATTCCCACTTAAACACGCCGCCGGTCATGGCCGGATCCACCTTCGGATACACATATTTCGCATATGCCTCCGGAATCTGCGTGTAGTCAAACTCATGACTGATCAGCGGAGTGATATCCAGCTTGCCGTAAGCGATAAGATTTAAGAATACCTGAATATCCTCATCGGAAGTCCAGACATCGGAATTCGCATAGCGCTGCAGGTCACGATGCATAACCGGCGGCCAGATTCCGTCGATGAAAAGGTCTGCTCTTCTGAGCTTAAACGGCTTGGAATTTACATAAGTACCGATGAGGCTTGCGCCCTTCTGCATGATCGGATCGTCGATCGGAGGCATCGCCTCCCCATGTACCTGGGAAATCATAACCAGACGGCCTCTCTCGCCAATCAGCTCCGCCGCCTGCATCAGCGGTCCTCTCGCGCCGGTCGCCTCGAAAATCACGGGCAGTCCGCCCCGGTTCAGCTTATTGACCTCACGCTCCAATCCGTCCGGATCGGTTTTGGAGTTGATCGCGATATCCACGCCCATCTTTTTCGCCGCTTCCAGACGTCCGTCGTCCAGATCGGTGACAATCACGGGAAGCGCACCCGCCGCCTTCGCAACCTGAGCCGTGATCGCGCCGACAAATCCCTGGCCGAGAACCGCGCAGGGCTCGCCGAGCTGCAGACCGGAACGGCGCAGCGCGTACATGCCGGTATGTCCCAGATTCCAGAACGCAGCCTGCTTTAAGTCCACGCCCTCCGGGCAGATGGTGCAGTTTAACTCATCCATAATCAGGTACTGCGCATGCTCGCCGGTGGTAACCACATGGTCGCCGACCTTGAGCTCACGGACATCCGGGCCCACCTCGACAACCTCAGCCGCCATCGCGTAGCCGATGCTGGTGGGAAGCGGGACAATGTGCTCGCCCAGAAGGCCGTTCTCTGTTCCCGGGCTCATCGCACTGTATTTTGCCTTTAACAATACCTGTCCCGGACCCGGAGCCGGGATCTCCTTCTCGGCAAGAACTACCTTGCCGGGCTGTGCCTGTGCATATAATGTTTTCATCTGCGTATTTCTCCTTTATCAATATTCACTATTTCGGCTGCTGAATCAGCTCGATCAGCACGCCGTTGCAGTCACGGATAAACATCACCGCATCGTCGCCCATACGAACCTCGTGCGCGATGTCAACGCCGTTCGCCACAAACCCTTCCTTCAGGGCATCCATATCATCCGTGGTAAAAGCCACATGCTTCGTGCCGACGGTCTGAAGGTCGGTGTTCGGGGTCAGGCGATCCTCCGGAATCTTCTTCGGCTCGTCGTACTCAAACAGCTCAATCTGATATCCGTCCTTCTCAATGAAGCAGATTTTTGCCTTCAGCGGCGGACAGTAGCCGTCGTCCTTTACCAGCTCAAACCCGAGATTCTTTTTGTACCACTCCAGAGACTCTTCCATATTATAAACACTGATCCCTGTGTGGAGCACCTGTTTTACATTGCTTGCTGCCATATCAGTCACCCTCTCCTTTTCTGTGTAAATGTTGTTTCGCAAGGCTTCCGCCTTTGTTTACTAGGGATTATAACATTTCATCAAATCAGATTACATGACATTTTTTGTTAAAAAGAGGATGTTTTTTTGGTGTTGAAAACGGCCTCAGATCAGCCATGCAGGTACATACCAGTTTTTGGAATCAATCGGCAACAAATCTTCACTCATGCAGATAACTGCGCCTTCGCCAATTCTGGTCTTTAAATGCTCTGCCCCTGAAAATACAGCACTTTCATCCGGATCACGCTCAATCGGTTTAAGAACAGAAAAGTTTTTCACTGCCCCTTTCGGTGCGCCGCTTTTCTTAATCTCCATAGGCGTCACCATCGCATCCCGACTGATAATCAGATCAATCTCTTTTCTGTTGCTATCCCTGTAAAAATACAATGGCGGCGTCTTCCCTGCATTCAAATAACTTTTGTAAACCTCAGAGACAACCCATGTCTCAAAAAAAGCGCCATCCATTGCGCCTCTCTCTAAAGTCTCCGCACCGCTCCACCGGGTCAGATGTGCGCAAAGACCGGTATCCAGAAAATACATTCTCGGAGCCCGGATCACTCTTTTTAAGGCATTATTAGAATATGGCTGAATCAACGCAACAATTCCGGAAGAAACCAAAACGGACAACCAATGCTTGGCTGTCGGCGCAGAAACACCAACTTCTCCCGCCAGAGTCTCATAATTTACATTTGTCGCTGTCCTGGCTGCGACCACGCTCATAAAATTCAGAAAAGCGGATTCATCCGCAACCTGCAATAAATCGCGAATGTCCCGACTGATATAAGTTTCAAGATAGGATTCATAATATTGAAACTGATCCACCGCTTCGTTTTCATATAAACGAGGCATCGTTCCTTTAAAAATCTGTCGATATACCTCCGCTACCGTCATAGGCTTCGCTTCACCCATACGCTTCATCAAAGCTGACACATCCATCTGAAAAGGCGGAAAATGGTTTCCGTGAATCTCCGCATTGCTCAACCCTGACATTCTGACAATCCCGGCCCGGCCTGCCAGAGACTCTGTCACCCGCTTCATCATATGAAATGTCTGTGACCCGGTCAGCCAGAAATCCCCACAGCGTTTATCACGATCCGCCCGGATTTTAATATAATCAAACAGCTCCGGGGCATACTGAACCTCATCAATCAGAATCGGAGGCTCATATCGCTGAAAAAAAAGATCCGGATTCGTTTTTGCAAAAGCCCGTATCGTAGGGTTATCTAATGATACAATCCTGCGCTCCCTGCCCGCCATCCTGGTAAGAAGAGTGGTTTTGCCAACCTGTCGCGGTCCGGTCACAATCAAAACAGGAAATGTCTCGCTGATTTTTCGTATTACCGGCTCCAGGGTTCGCTCGTAATACATATATCATCCCTCCTGCGCAAAATTTATGCAAATCCAAAGTGTTATTTTATTTTTGCATAAAGATGAGCTTTTGTCAATTAAAAATAAATGCATTGCTAATTATCTGGAGCGGGGTGGTCCGCTTTTTACTTTTTCCGACTATTTTCCTGTTGACAAGCACATTTCAGTTGTGCAAAATTAAATTGCGCATAATCAAATGTGCGCCCACTTTAAACTGAAAGGATGATTGTTATGAGTATTTATGATTATAACGTAAAAGACGGAAACGGAAATGATGTTGCATTATCAGATTACAGAGGAAAGGTTCTCCTGATTGTTAACACTGCAACCGGCTGCGGCTTTACACCTCAATATGAAGGATTGTCTCGCGGAAACGTTCTGAGAAGGACGAACGAAATTTAATTGTCACCATTACTGAGCAGGGTATGCAGATGCGCGAAAAAGCCTGTAAGATACCCGAGGCTATAGGAGGATGTATTAATCTGGAGCAGGAAGAAGCGTTTACCCTATATCATTTGCTGTATAAGATACTGGGGAAGGAATAACAGGAAGAAAGCGACGGGATGATCCATTAAATGCAAAAAACGCCCATCAGGGAGGTCGAGACCTCTTCGATGGGCATTATAATTTCATGAGTCATAATTCGATTTGCGATACGCTTATTTTCCTTCCGAAATATTACGCAGGGCAGCCAGATCCTGAATATAATACCCCTGTGCTGTCTTTACCAGAATTCCCCGTTTTACAAAATCTGCAAGGACATAGAGCAGATGCCGGTATGTTACTCCCAGAAATTCAGAAACTTCCGTATGCCTTTCTCTATACATTCCATTGCAGGATGTCAACAATATAAAATTTGCCAGTCGCACTTCCAACGGCCAGGCCTGGTTCTTGGAGTAATTATAAGTATTTCCTATCGCCTTCCGGCTCAAAAACAGGCAAAGGTGACGCAAAAATTTCACGTCGTTTAAAATGCTGTCCCTGCATTCATTTATACGGATAGCGTAACAGATACAGGAGGTGACAGCCGTCACACCATTTGCGGTCTGCTGTGTGC
>JAJPYF010000039.1 GCA_021205085.1 Clostridiales bacterium
TATTTATATAGCATTTTTGAATATTTTCTGTAAATTCATTGTTTAAATTATTTTTCTTTCGTTTTTAACTTATATAATTGTAAAATCCAGATTTTTCAACGCTAGTTTCCATAGATCTCATAAATTTCATCCGTATACTCTCCCGGTGCTTTGTACACGACCAGCGGCCGTTCCACCGTCATCCGCGGCCGCGCACCGGAGATTCCCTCGATCAGGACCATGTTCGGCTCCCGATCCGCATATGGATACACAAGCCGCATCCGCTTCGGCTCCAACCGGTACCGCACCATGAGGGAAATGATCTCCGCAAGCCGAAAAGGCCGGTGCACCATAAAAAACCGTCCGCCCGGCTTCAGCACCTTTGCGCTCTCCCGAAGCACATCCTCCAGGCTGCACAAAACCTCATGCCGGGCGATCGTCTTTGCATCGTCCTGATTCCGTATCCCGTGGCTGTCCGTCATATACGGCGGATTCGCCGTGACCACATCAAAAGAAGACGCCCCGAAAATACCCGAGGCATCTTTTATATCTCCTTCCACAATGTCAATCCTGTCCTCCAGATGATTGAGCGCCACGCTCCGTCTGGCCAGATCAACACTGTAGGGCTGTATCTCCAATCCGGTAAAATGCCGGCCGTCTGTCTTCGCCTCCAGAAGCAGGGGCAAAATCCCGTTCCCGCAGCCCAGATCCAGACAGTCTGCCCCGCGCTCGATTCTGGCAAAGCCGGACAAAAGCACCGCATCCATACCGAAACAGAACCCCTGCGGATTCTGGATGATCCGGTAGCCCTTCCGCTGAAGATCGTCCACGCGCTCACCCGGCAACAGATCAATCGTCATCTAACTTCGACTTGCCTCCCTTATCCTCCAGAGAAGAAAGCTGCTTCATCTCCTCCTTGCTGACACGGTCCCGCTTGCGCCGACCCTTAAACTTCAACTGGCTGACATGGTACTCCCGGCTTTCCTTTTCCTCTCCGGTATCTACAACCACCTTCACCGTCTGGCGGATCACATTGACGCCACTCACCTCGCCCTTCAATCCATCGTCTGTCGTCACCCGGTCTCCCGTCCGCGGAAGCCGACTGTTTAGATATTCATAGGTTTCCTGCTCATTTTTCAGGCAGCACATCAGACGTCCGCAGACTCCGGATATCTTCGTCGGATTCAGTGACAGGTTCTGCTCCTTCGCCATCTTAATCGAAACCGGCGCGAAATCCGACAGGAAGGTGTGGCAGCATAGCGGTCGCCCGCAGATGCCGACACCGCCCAGAATCTTGGTCTCATCCCGGACACCGATCTGGCGCAGCTCAATCCGGGTGCGAAAAACACCCGCCAGATCTTTGACCAGATCACGGAAATCAATCCGTCCGTCCGCGGTAAAATAAAACAGCAGCTTGTTGTTGTCAAACGTGTATTCCGCCTGCACCAGCTTCATGGCCAGGCCGTGTTTTGCAATCTTTTCCTTGCAAATATCATATGCCTCGCGCTCCCTCTCCCGGTTGCGCGCCTCCCGGCGGTCATCCTCCGGCGTAGCCATGCGGATCACCGCCTTCAGCGGCTTTGAAATCTCATCATCCGGAATGCCCTTCGGGGGCAGAATCACCGTTCCGTACTCAATGCCCCGTGCGGTCTCCACGATCACATGGCTCCCCCTCTCAATAGGCAGATCCTTCGGATCGAAGTAATATATTTTGCCCGCCCGACGAAAGCGGACTCCGACAATTGTTATCATATGATGTTCTCCTTTATGTCTATAAGCAGCAGTTCCATCGTCAGCGACAGATTCACATTGGCTTCGATGCGCCGCCCCGCCGTCTCGACGGACTGCAGAATCCGGTTCAGGCCACGGTAGGAAATCCGGCCGGCAATCTCCTGAATCAGGAATGCCTGCTCCTTAAAAATCAGATCTTCCCCGGCGGCCGTCGACTTATATAATAACACATCACGGAACAAAAGCAAAATCAAATCCAGAAAAACCGGTATGTTTTCCCTGTTCTCCGTGAGAAACCGCAGCTCGCCCGTCAGATCACCGACCGTCATCTCCCTGACCCTGCGCACGAGCCGGAGCGTATAATCCTTGATCTCGTTAAACTGTTCCGACGACGCCAGAAGCCTGGCCTGTCCGACATTTCCCTGCGCAAAGGCAATACTGATATCTGCCTGATAGTCCGGCACACGGCAGCGCTGCATCAGGAAGGCGCGGATCTGTTCATCCTTCGCTGCTTTCAATCCGAGCCTCACGCAGCGGGAGCGGATCGTCGGAAGAAATGCATCCGCATTCGTCGTCAGCAGGAGGATCACCGCATAGGCGGGCGGCTCCTCCAGCGTCTTTAAGAGCGCGTTCTGCGCCTGCACAGTCATCGTCTCCGCTTCATCGATAATATAAACCTTGTACCGGCTGCTGTACGGCTTCACGCAGATATCCGCGTTGACCTGCTCCCGGATGTCGTCCACCGAAATGCCGGTTTTTACATGAGTCACATAGATGATATCCGGCTGATTTTTCCCCAGTGCCTGCACGCAGGACCGGCATTCCATACAGGGCTCCGTCGCGGCGGCACGAGCCCGGGCCGCCTGTGAGACGCCGAAATCCGTCTCCTCCGGAAGCGAAAAAAGCGTGACCTGCTCCGCGGTCTCCTCCGCACCGGAACACACCCTCTGCACCGTCTCGCACTGCAGCGTCATGGCAAACGCCTCCGCAAGCATCCGCTTCCCCGCATGCTCCGGCCCATCCAGAATATAGGCATGCGACACCTTATCCATCGCAATGGCTTTTTTGAAATGTGCTATGATCTGCTCATGACCGATAATGTCCTGAAAGCCCGCCATACTGTTACTCCCTCACCTGCCGGATATATTCCGCAACATCCGCAATAATCTGTTCCTTCTCCCGATTCTCAAACTTCCGCGTAATGCCTGCCTTTTTCAGATTCTCCTCTGAAAAATCCCTGTCGTCCGCCAGAAAGCGCCGGCACATCTCCGCGTACTTCGGCTTCTCCTGCTTGCGCTCCCGTTTGAGAGCCCGCGCCAGGCGCTCCCCGTCATCCACCCAGACGTAGATGGGGCATACCGCCTCCGCGCCGAAATAATCCCGGATCTGTCCGTAAGCCTCCGGCGTCCCGATCATCAGATAATCCTGCTTTGACAGATCGATCTGCCCGTCGTCCGCGGTAAAATACTTCCAGATACCGTGAACGGTGTCATAGGAGCGCATCTCGATCACCTTCCCGGCGCGCTCCATCTCCTGCGCCTCATCGTCCGTGCAGAAAAAATATGTCAGTCCCTCGACCTCCCCCACACGGATGGGGCGCGTCGTATATAATACGATATGCTTTAAATGCAGATCTTCCATCGCCAGCAGATTTTTGTATACAAAATCCTTTCCGGAAGCGCTCTTTCCCATAAGGCAGAAAATTTTCCCCATATCGTTTCCTCCATTTCGATATCCTCTGTTTTTTATGATAGCGCTATTTGAAATACTTCTCAATTACAAATATCAGATCCAAATCTGAAGGCAGCCACGCCACACTGTGCAATTCTTCTTTTGCCAGCCATCGCGCAGCCTCGTGTTCTTTCAGAACCAGATTACCGGATACGATCCTGCAGAGGAAACAGTCCATGGACAGATGAAAATCCGGATAGTCATATTCGACAGTATCCACTAAATCTCCCACTGTAATTTCCGTGTCCAGTTCTTCCCTGATTTCGCGCACCAACGCCTCCTGCGGGGTCTCACCAGGCTCGATCTTACCGCCGGGGAACTCCCAGCCGTCCTTGAAGGCGCCGTATCCGCGCTGAGTTGCAAAGACTCTGTTGTTTTCTATGATAATCGCCGCGGCGACTCGTAGGGTTTTCATTTTTGGTTGCTCCTCTGTCTGTAATCTCCGCCTTCGCCTCCATGAGATACACAATTCTCATCTGTCTTTTTTCCGGATCCGGACGGGAATTCATTTGTCGAGTTAAATTCGAATTAAAAGAAGAATGATTCCAATTTACTCCATCAACCCCTGCTCACCCGCATATCCCTTATCCACATTGATCGCGCAGAAGTATTCTTCACCCAACTCTGCCTTTACGGCTTCCTTTATTTTCTCCGTTAACTGCTTATCCGTCAGATGATATTGAAACGGCACCAACACATCAAAAATCAGATTTACGTGCGTCGGGCCGGCGACCACGCGAAAATCATGCATACTGATCTTCGGGTCGATGGCATGGACGAGAGAGATCGTCTTTTCTTTCAACAATTGCACCTGTTCATCCATCGTCACAACCGGATCCATATGAATCACAGCATCGCATCGCAATTCCCGCTTCAATTCATGCTCTATATTATCGATCGCATCGTGCAGCTTCAGGATATCGCCCTCCGCCTGCACTTCTGCGTGGAGCGAAATCATCTGTCTGCCCGGACCGTAGTCATGCACGATCAGGTCATGGATACCGAGCACTTCCGAGTGCGCCATAACCAGGGTTTTTATCTTTTCTACAAATTCCGGTTCCGGCGGCTGGCCCAGAAGCGGATTCAGCGTATCCCGCGCCGCCGAGATTCCGGCAATAAAAATAAAGATTCCCACCAGAACGCCGCAGTACCCATCAATCTGAAGGTTTGTCAGTCTTTCCACAATTGCCGCAACGAGAACAACAAATGTCGCAATGCTGTCGCTGAAGCTGTCCGTGGCCGTCGCACGCATTGCGGAGGAATCCACTTGTTTTCCGATAGAACGATTGTAGAAACACATGTACAATTTTATCGCGATCGAAATGATCAGTACAACCAGCGCCAGCGCACTGTACTCTACCTCTTCCGGATTGATGATCTTCTCCACAGAACTTTTGATCAGTTCATACGCCATAATCAAAATCACACCGGAGACAATCAAACCGGATATATATTCAATCCTCCCGTGCCCGAAAGGATGTCCCGGATCCGGCTCCGCCCCGGCCATTTTAAACCCGATCAGCATCACAACGGAAGACGCCGCATCCGACAGGTTGTTAAAAGCATCTGCTGTGATCGAAACCGATCTGCTGATTGTTCCCGCCAGAAACTTTCCTGCAAACAAAAAAACATTCAGGCAGATGCCCACCATGCCGCACAGCATACCATAAGCCTGCCGCACCTCAGGTGAGGAAGTATCCTCTGGATTTTTAATAAAGAGTTTTGCCAATAAACGTACCATAGCAACGATTTTCCCTGTTATTTATATTGAGTATATGGTTGATATTTTTTATTGACCCTCGTCGACTCTGTTTCGGAAACGATCCCACTCTATGATAATTTTCTCATACTCTGTCTCCAGCCAATATGTATCATCTTCCACATCAATCGCAATCTCACAGGATCCGTCGTTTTTCCCGCCTTCGGTCTTCTCACGAAAGAGAAACACTTCTCCGGATGCCAGCCGACCCATCGTCTCCTCATAGGCCTCCGGCGGAATGTCCCTGTCCGGCACCGTCTTCAATAAGACATCATTCGCATCATAGTATTTCGGTCCTTCCAGAAAAAAACGGGTAATCTTCGGACTCTTCATACGAATCTGTGTGTCCGAAATATAGCAGTCCACATACTTTGTATTGCAGGGGTTATTGTACTTTGCGATCCCGCTCGACAAGTCAATACTCAGCGTATCGTCATCCACGCGCAGAGCAGTGACACCTGCCTCCTTAAAATCAAACTTGTCCAGTTCGTCGACACACTTATACCTCATCGCAGCGTCCTCCTTCGCTTCAAATTCTGCTGTATAGTATTTTATCATCATGCGCCATTGCATGCAAGTCACAAAAAAATGATCCAAACCATTTTAGTGAGAAGGCCCGGCAGATCAGAAGAAGAAGCCACATTACCGCCGGAACATAACATATATCTAAGATGAAAAAGACCCTGGGATGTTAATCCTCAAGGTCTATTTCTTCTTTTCAGGATAAGCATTTCTTCCTTTTTACTGATTTTGACAATAAATGACTTGGCCTCGGTGACACAGCCGTCATTCGAACTCTATCGTCCCGGGCGGCTTACTCGTCAGATCATACATCACGCGATTGACGCCCTTGACCTCATTGATAATCCGGTTCATTACCTTATTCAGCACCTCGAACGGAATTTCCGCCGCCTCCGCCGTCATGAAATCAATCGTCTTCACGGCTCTCAGCGCCACCGCATAGTCATATGTCCGCTCATCGCCCATCACGCCCACGGAGCGCATATTGGTAAGCGCCGCGAAATACTGGTTGATCTCCTTGTCCAATCCCGCGTTTGCGATCTCCTCGCGGTAGATTGCATCGGCATCCTGAACGATACGAACTTTTTCTTCTGTCACATCGCCGATGATGCGGATACCGAGCCCCGGCCCAGGGAACGGCTGACGGAAGACCAGATATTCCGGAAGCCCCAGCTCCAGTCCGGCTTTACGGACCTCGTCCTTAAACAGATTTCTCAAAGGCTCAATGATTTCCTTAAAATCGACATAGTCCGGAAGTCCGCCGACATTGTGATGGGATTTGATGACAGCGGATTCACCGCCGAGACCGCTCTCTACCACATCGGGATAAATCGTCCCCTGCACCAGGAAATCCACAGCCCCGATTTTTTTTGCTTCCTCCTCAAAGACGCGGATAAACTCCTCGCCGATAATTTTTCTCTTTCTCTCCGGCTCAGACACCCCGGCCAGCTTATCATAAAACCGCTGCTGCGCATTGACACGGATGAAATTCAGATCATAATCTCCCTCCGGGCCGAAAACGGCTTCCACCTCGTCTCCCTCGTTTTTGCGAAGCAGGCCATGATCCACAAACACACAGGTCAGCTGGTCGCCCACCGCTTTCGCCAGCAATACGGCAGCCACGGAAGAGTCCACACCGCCGGAGAGCGCGCAGAGCACCTTCCCGTCCCCGACTTTCTCCCGAATCTCCCGAATGGATCGCTCCACAAAAGAATCCATCTTCCAGTCGCCCGCACAGCCGCAGACTCCGCGGACGAAATTATAGAGCATCTTCGTCCCCTCCTGCGTATGCAGAACCTCCGGATGGAACTGAATCGCGTAGAGTCCCTGCGTGGCATTTTCCGCCGCGGCGACCGGGCAGTTTTCCGTATGCGCCGTGATCGTAAATCCCGGAGCTACTCTCGAAATATAGTCAAAATGACTCATCCAGCAGATGGTACTGGGCAGGACATTATGAAACAACTGTGAACCGGTATCGACCAGAACCTCTGTTTTCCCGTATTCGCGCGTCTCGGCCCGCTCCACCTTTCCGCCGAGAATGTGCTGCATAAGCTGCGCCCCATAGCAGAGGCCGAGCACCGGAATCCCCAGTTCAAACAATTCTTTTGTGTATGTCGGCGAATCCTCCTCATAACAGCTGTTCGGTCCGCCTGTTAGAATAATCCCCTTCGGGTTCATCTCTTTTATCTTCCCGATCGGGGTTTTATAAGAATAAATCTCGCAGTAAACATTGCACTCGCGGACGCGCCGCGCCACGAGCTGATTGTACTGACCGCCAAAATCCAAGACAATTACCATCTCTCCGGTCATGAAAAATCCTCCTGTGTCTCTTTTATAAAACGGTATTCTTCTCTGCCGCATACGCCCATTATAGTCTACTTTCCGACCCTCTGACAAGGGGAAATGTTCGCGGCAGACACACTT
The DNA here is from genome assembly GCA_021205085.1 of Clostridiales bacterium. Classification (GTDB taxonomy): domain Bacteria; phylum Bacillota; class Clostridia; order Lachnospirales; family Lachnospiraceae; genus Eubacterium_I. The sequence goes on from JAJPYF010000039.1 coordinate 7,646, forward strand.
CTTTCCGAATTCCGGCATTTATAAAAAAAATATGAAACCCTTGCCATGTTTTCCCTGCGACCTTATAATGTTTTTACAGTTATTCAACTCATATCGTAAGGAGGATTCATCATTTATGGAAACATTAAAAACAATCAATACCCGTAAATCTACCCGCAGCTACACCGGCGCATTGTCCGATGCTGCACTTCAGACCGTACTGCAGGCCGGACAGGCTGCGCCGATCGGCATGGGGAAATTTGACACGATGCATATGACGGTTATCAGAGACAAAGATCTGCTCCACGAGATCGACCGTGCGGCCGCCGGCTTTTTCGGCGATCCGTCCAGAACGCCGCTCTATGGCGCGCCCTGCCTGATTCTGATCTCCACGCCGGTTCCGGATCCCGCCAACGACAATGTTTCTTATTCCAACGCTGCCATTATGACGGAAAATATGTCGCTGGCAGCCACAGATCTCGGCCTCGGCAGCTGCCTGATCTGGGGTGCGGTCGCCGCATTGAACCAGACTCCGGAACTGGTCGAAAAGCTGAATCTTCCGGAGGGACACACGGTCTGCTGCGGAATTGTTCTCGGCGAGACTACGGACGAGCTTACAGAGCGTGAGATTCCGTCAGACAGGATTTCTGTTTCTTATCTGTAAAACCACCGGCAATAAAAATCAGAGGGCATCAATCCGCCATACAGGCCGATCGGATTCCCTCTGATTTTTTTGAATTTTCTGTTTTATGTATCCCGTCACCCTCTCTGATGCAGATACTTCTCCCGCGTCGCCATCCCGCCCCGGATGTGCCGCTCGGATTTATTCACATCCAGAACCTTTCGGACTTCCTTTGCCAGAGAGGGGTTAATGGATTGAATTCTCTCCGAACAATCCTTGTGCGCTGTCGACTTACTGATCCCGAATTTCTTCGCCGCCTGCCGCACCGTCGCATTATAGTCTATAATATATTGGGTGATTTTAACCGCCCGCTCTTCGATATAACTTTTCAAAAAATCCCCGCAGACATTCTCTTTTACAACAATGTATGCGGGAGATTTCTATTTTATACACAGGTTGTTTTCACGCAAAGCACGACTAATCATTCGAAACGCACCGCATCTCGCACCACGGTTTCCCCGTTTTCAGGACATGTACTCCCGGATGCCGCCGTCCGGCTGCACATCCATAAAACACTCCGTCAGATTCTCATCATCCATAATCTGCAGAACCCGCCTCATCCCGACGGCCAGATCCTTTTTCTCGTACTCTTCTCTGGAAATCCAGTAAACCTGTCCTTCGTCCGAACTTTTCAGATTTCCCTCGTATGAATCCGCACGATAAAGCAGTCCCACGTTATGTAAACCGTCGCGATACCAGTGATAGATGCCCTTCAGTACCGGATGCCGGATCGTCAGGCCGGTCTCCTCCCGCATCTCGCGGATGACCGCCTCCGAAAAAGTCTCGCCTGCCTCCACATGGCCGCCGGGAAATGTCGTTCCGCTGTAACTGCTTCCCGTTTTATCCAGCGCGAGCACCATGTCTCCGTCACACAGCATACACATATTCATAAAAATAACCTTCTCAGGTAAATGCTTTTCTGCCATCTTTCGTTTCTCCTTTTTAATTGAAAAATCAAACGCAGAAATTTACAAATACTTTACTGATGATACCATCACGGCAGCTATTTTGTCCACTTCGATTTTCCGCATCCTGCATCCCCCTGCAGCCCGTGTTGTTCACAAATAAAACACAAATAATTCATATTTTTTACAAGGTGCCTGTTTACAATGGGGCAGAATATAAACTATGGAGGTTTCTCACATGATAAAAGCTTACAGCGCTGTTCTGCATCGCATCGATGCTCGCAAGCCTGACCGCCTGCGGCACATCAGATACCGGAACAGACGAATCCGGCGACACCTCGGTTTCTTCCGCAGAAACGCAGGAGGTTTCATCAGACAAGGAGTATATTGAAACAACTCTGAATCTCGCCAACAACACCGATTACACATGGAGCTACGACAGCGGTTCTGACGCATGGGTCATGTCCATCGTCTCCGCCGTGGCCTATCCGGAAATTGAGGACGAGGAAGGTGTTTCCGTCTGCGTTCCCGGCGGCTATGTCACCGGCATCGACACGGATGGCGACGGCACTGCCGATATCACATCGGACAGCTATACGGATGCGGTAAACGGAAGCCTGGTCATCGATTACGATGCCGAGATTACCAGCACGAACGGTCAGGTCTACACGGCTACAACTGCGCCGGTAATCCTGAATACCGGTGCGGCCGGATACAGCTCATCAACAAACACCACGGCATCAACCACCTATGCATCCGAGGGCTACATCAATGTTTCCTGCGGCAACCGGGGAAAGCAGGATACCGCCACGGATGAAGACGGCAACACCTACTACACCGGCGATGCCCCATCCTGCCTGTCCGACCAGAAGGCAGCCGCCCGGTTTGTAAAATACAATATCCTGCTGGGCAATCTCCCCGGCAGCGTGGATTATTTCGTCTCCACCGGCGGCTCCGGCGGCGGCGCTCATGCAACTATGTTTGCCGCCACCTCGAACAACCCTGATTTCTATCCCTATCAGGAGGAAGTCGGCGCGGTGGGCTGCTATCTGAATGAGGACGGCACCTATACCACCACGGTCACCATTGACGGGGAAGAGGTCGATCTGTCCGACGGCGCATGGGGCTGCATCGCCTACAGCGCGATCACCTCGCTTTATGAGGCGGATATGGCTCTGGCGTTTGAGTATTATCTGGACACCGATTACGACTTCGGCTCCGATTTTCAGGCGCAGCTGGCAGAATACCTTTCGGAAGAATATATGGAATACATCAACGGACAGAACCTGACCGTCGGGGAGGCGGATGTGGGCTTTGATCTGGACAGGGACGGTGAGCTTGGCAGCACAATTGCCCTGACCATCGAGTACGACGAAGACCTGTACGCTGACACCAACGGCTACGGCGGATCCTATCTGGATCTTTATCTGGCGGAGTTTATCTCCAATCTCCAGTGGTATCTGGATAATCTGGATTACACGGATGGGTGGACGTGGTTTGACGAGGACGGCAATGCGCTGTCTGACGATGAGGTTGCGGCTATGACCACAGAGGAAAAGGCGGCGGCCTTTATCGAGGGCCGTTACACGGCCGGAAGCAGCACGGGCGGCGGTATGGACGGTGATCTGCCCAGCGGCATGAACGGTGTGGCGGATTTCAACGGCGGCATGGGAGAAATCTCCGACGGTGATATGCCGGATATGGATGGGGCAGCCGGCGGTGAAATACCGGACGATCTGGATACGGAGAATCGTCCCGACAGAAGCTCTGCGGGACGAGGCGATTTACCTGACGGCGAGACACCTGACGAGATTGATACCGCCAGCCTGCCTGACTCCGGCATGACAGAGGCGGATGTCCCGTCTGACACGAATTCCTCCATCATGAATGAGAATGTTGACACCAGCGGCGACACGATGGATGTGGGCACGCCCGATGCCGGAACCACGCAGGCAGCCGGAAGCTCCACCGATTCCTCCAACTACTCAAGCTATGAGGAGATGGTAGAGGCATATGCCGCCGACATCGCCGAAATCGAGGCCGGGGATAAATACGGCAACAACATCGTCTCCCTCTACAATCCGCTGAACTACATCGGCGACGAGGATACCGAAGGCGCAGCGTGGACACGCATTGTCATGGGCGCTGCCGAGGGCGATATGTCCATGTTCTCCTCCCTGAATCTTCAGATTGCGTGGCTGAATGCCGGGACAGACTGTGAGATTGAGTGGCAGTGGGACGGCGGCCATGTACCCTCTGAGGTTCTGAGCAGCTCCTTCGCGCTGTACGTTGATCAGATGTACGCCGAATACGCCGACGGCGCAGAGATAGAGACGGCTGCGGCGGAGACGCAGACCGCAAACGGAACTGCCACAGAGGCCACCGGCACAGACCTGAGCAGCTGGGTCGATTACTCCGACCTCACCAGTGTCTCCTTCTCTCTGGCCGATGTCGTATCCTACCGCACTGCGGGAGCCAGCAAGGCCATGCCGGGATTTGATGTCATTGATTACGGGCAGGAAGACTATGTATTCGGCAGCAGCACACAGGATGCCCGCCACTGGAATACCTTCCTGCTGGATATCTTCGAGGAATATGCAGACACACTCTCCGATCTGTTTAACGCCGGATCATAAGTGTACCATAAATCCATCCTTGACAGAACAGCCGCCTCGCAAATTTCTGTGAGCCGGCTGTTTCTATATTCGTTTTCATATTTTCTGTTAATATTTTAAGCGCCTACAGAGACTCGATGTCAACCCCCTCTAATCTCTGATTCTCATAGGTGCGGGTCTCTCCCCCGTCCAGCACATAGACGCGGTATACGAGCACGCACATCCGCTCCCCGACCTCCACCGGACGCCGCTCCAGCGAGCGGTTTGCCGTCAGGGAAAGCCCTTTCACATCCAACGTCAGCTCCAAAAAGCTTCCACGGAAGGCGATGTCCGTGATCGTCCCCTCCTCCGCGTCCGCGATCAGGCTTTGATATTTCTCATTATCACTCTTGAATGCCTCCACAAACTCCGGCCGGATGACCGTCGAAGCTCCCTTCGGGATGCACTCAAACCCTTTGAACCCGCTGAAATCGGTATGTACGGACGAGGTTCCGATGAACTGCGCCACAAAGGAGGTATTCGGGTTTTTATAGATATCGACCGGGCGCCCCTTCTGTTCCAGCCGCCCCTCATTGATGATGATAATCTCATCCGCGACCTCCACCGCCTCCTCCTGATCATGGGTGACAAAAATACTGGTGATTCCCACGCGGGCAATCATCCTTTTCAGCCAGCCCCGAAGCTCCTTTCGCACCTTGGCATCGATGGCGGCAAAGGGTTCGTCGAGAAGCAAAAGCTGCGGGTTCGGCGCAAGCGCGCGGGCAAAAGCCACCCTCTGGCGCTGGCCGCCGGAAAGCTGATTCGGATAACGCCGCTCCATCCCCTCCAGTCCGACCAGGCGGATCAGCTCGGTCACCCGCTCACGAATTTCTGCCGCGCTTTTTTTCTGCACCTTCAGCCCGAAAGCGATATTCTCGTAAACCGTCATATAGCGGAACAGGGCATAATTCTGAAAAACAAAACCGATACCGCGCTCTCCCGCCGGCACGTCATTGACCACCTTTCCCTCAATGACCACGTCGCCGGAATCCTGCCGCTCCAGCCCCGCAATCATCCGCAGGATGGTCGTTTTTCCGCTTCCGCTGGGTCCGAGGAGCGCGACCAGCCTTCCCTTCTCCACGCCAAAGCTGATATCCTTCGCCGCCTCATAGGATCCGAAATTTTTATTGATATGCTTCATCTCGACATACATAGTATCTGTGTCCTCCGGCACCTTTATTTCTCTTCTTCTTTCTTTCCCTTATACTCCACAATCTGCTTAACAATCAGAACGGCAATCGCCATCATCACCAGCAGGGAAGAAACCGCAAACGCCTGCGTGATGGAATCCGCGCTGCCCGCCATGTACAGAGCATCCACTTCCAGCGGCAGCGTGAAGGTCTTTCCTCTGGTCTTGGAGACCGCATAGACCGCGCCAAACTCTCCCAGCGCCCGTGCCGCGCAGAGAATGATCCCGTAGAGCAGCGCCCACTTGATATGCGGAAACGTGATTTTCCGGAAAATGGTAAATCCCTTTGCGCCCATCATCGCGGCTGCTTCCTCCTCTGCATTTCCCTGTGCCTGCATCACCGGGATCAGCTCCCTTGATACAAAGGGGAACGTGACAAAAATGGTGGCGAGGACGACGCCCGGGACGGAAAACACCAGCGCGATGTCGGTGCCCAGACGGCTGTTGATCCAGTCCAGCGCAGGGGTTGCCCACCCCATCCGTCCGAAGGTCATGATAAACGCGAGACCCGCAATGACCGGCGAGATGGAAAAAGGAATGTCAATCAGTGTGGACAGCACATGCCTCCCGTGAAAGTCAAACTTCGTGACTAGCCACGAGGCACAGAGCCCGAAAAATGTATTGACCCCCACCGCGATGCCTGTCGCAATCAGCGTAACCTTCAGCGCCGACAGGGTATTTTCTGCCGTGACCGCGCTCACGTAAAGCGCCAGCCCGTCCTTCAACGAGCGGTAAATCACCGCTGCCAGCGGCAAAATCAGCATAATGACAAAAAATGCCGCGCCGATTAGGATCAGAACCACCGGAATCAGGCTTCCCTTTTTCTTTTTCTCCGTCGCAGATCCTGATAATTTATTTTCCTGTTTCAAAACGAAACCCTCCACGAATGTTTTCCTTTACGCAGCCCGTCTTCCCGCCGCCAGCTGGATCATATTGATCACAAACAGCAGCAAAAAAGAAATAATCAGAAGCACCAGCGCGATCGCTGCTGCTCCCTCGTAGTCCGCGTTTCCGGAATTCAATTTCTGCATAATCACATAGGAAACCACCTGTGTTCCCTGTTTTTCGCTGTTTCCGGATATGTAAATCACGCTTCCGTACTCGCCGATTCCCCGTGCCAGCGCCAGACCGAAGCCCGTGAGCAGCGCCGGTGTTAACTCCGGCAAAATCACGCGGCGAAATGTGTAGATCCGGTTCGCGCCCAGCATGGATGCAGCCTCCTCGTAAGAATCCGGCAGCTTCTCCAGCACTGGCTGCAGCGCCCGCACCACAAAGGGGATGCCGATAAAAATCAGCGCGATGGTCAGCCCGATTTTCGTATAGGAAACCCTGATCCCCACTTTTTCCAGCAAACCGCCCAGAACGCCCTGCGTCGAATACATCTTGGAAAGTGTAATGCCGGCAACCGCCGTGGGCAGCGCAAACGGAAGCTCAATCATCGCATCCATCAGGCGCTTCCCCGGAAACTCGTACCGCACCAGAATCCACGCCAGAATCAGGCCGAAAACACTGTTAATCACCGCCGCGATCAGGGAACAGAGGATGCTGGTGCGAAATGCCTGCACCACATTATCCCGCAGCAGGATGTCCCAGAACTCCGCCCAGCTCAATTGAAAGGAATACGCGAGGATGGACGCAAGCGGGATCAAAATCAGCAAAGACAACATTGTGATGGTGATCCCGGCAGTCAGCCCTCTGCCGGGAATCACCGGTTTGTTTTTTCTCATTTTACATTGCTCCTGTTTGCCTACTCCGCGTTATAGATCTCGTCAAAGATCGCGCCGTCCTGGAAGAAGTCCTCATACGCCTGGTCCCAGCCGCCGAAATCATCGATCGTGCAGAGGTTAACAGAAAGATCAAAGGTGTCGGAAAATGTCTCCAGAATCTCCTCATTGCTGGGGCGGTAATAATTCTCTCCGGCCAGCGTCTGCGCCTCATCGCTGTAGAGGTACTCCAGATAAGCCTGCGCCACCTCCCGCGTGCCGTTTTCATCCACATTCTCATCCACGATGGCGACAGAGGGCTCTGCCAGAATGCTGATGCTGGGTGTCACAATCTCATACTCACCGGGGTATTCCTCCATCGCCAGCAGCGCCTCGTTTTCCCATGCGATCAGAACATCGCCCTGCCCGTTTTCCACAAAGGTCGTCGTCGCACCGCGGGCACCGGAATCCATAACGAGAACATTGTCATAGAGAGCCGAGACAAAGGACCGCATCTGCTCCTCATCCCCGTCATACTGCTGATCCGCATAATACCACGCAGCAAGGAAATTCCAGCACGCGCCGCCGGAAGATTTCGGATCCGGCGTGATGACGTCCACACCCTCCGCGGTCAGGTCGTCCCAGTCCTCAATCCCCTTTTCGTTTCCGGCACGAACCAGAAATACGATCGTCGAAGTATAGGGAGAGCTGTTGCCATCGAACTCATCGATCCAACCCTCCTCAATCAGTCCTTCCTCCTCAATCAGCGTGATGTCGTGCGCCAGCGCCAGCGTCACCACATCCGCATCGCTCCCCTCGATCACGGAACGCGCCTGGGAACCGGATCCGCCATGGGACTGCACGACCTCCACCGCCTGGCCGGTCTCCTCCTCATAGTACGCTGTGAAAAGTTCATTGTATGCCGCGTAAAATTCCCGCGTGGGATCGTAGGAGACATTTGTGATCGTAATCACATCTCCGTCCGCAGCATCTGCTGCACTCCCATCATCAGAGCTCCCCGAGCTGCTGCCGCAGGCTGTCAGGCTTCCTGCCACCAGAACTATCGCCGCACTCAACGCAATTCCTTTTCTCCACAGATTTTTCCGTTTCATCGTAACACGTCCTTTCCTTCATGACACGCAAACGTTTGTGTCATTTTATTGACTTTTCTTTTGCTTTCTGATATGATTCTTTCAGCAAATTTTAGATATAAATTAGTCGACGGACGAATATTTGTCAATGTTAAATTATGCAATCGTTTGCTTAAGAGGAAACACGAATGTCTCTCAAAGAAATCGCTGCTATGGTCGGGACTTCCGCCTCCACGGTATCCCGCGTTCTGAACAATACCTCCTCCACCTGCGCCTCCAAGGAGCTGCAGGAGCGTATCTGGGAGGCTGCCCGCAAAACCGGCTACCTTCCCAACGAGGCCGCCCGCAGTTTACAGAAATCGGCCTCCGCCCCCGCACAGACACCCCATATTTCCATCGTGCTCGCGCGGATCACCTCGCTAGAAAAAGATCTCTTTTTTTCCGAGCTTTTCCGTGATCTGGAGATTGAACTGATGAAGCAGCAAACGAGGATCGATCAGGTGATTTACGCCGAGGAATCCTTTTCCCAAAATCTGTCCGAAACCGGAGGCGTCATCATTCTTGGGCGATGCTCACATAAGCTTTTATCTCACATCACTGTTCAAAACCGCAATGTCGTCGGCATCTGGCGAAACTCCATGGATTTTAATGTGGACGAGGTTGTCTGTGACGGAAAAAAAGCCGCGGAACAGGCCATGCGGTATCTCCTGTCCTGCGGGCACAGAAAAATCGCCTATATTGGCGACTGCTCCTACGAAAGCCGGTATATCGGCTACTGTAATATTCTGATTCAAAGCCAGATTCCCATGGACTACAGCCTGATCAAACAGACAAACCAGACTGCGGAAGCGGCGGAACCTGCCTTTTTTGAACTGTTGGAGAATAAGCTCTCCGGAAAGTCTGACTTTACCGCGATTTTCTGTGCGAACGACAGCACTGCCATCCGCGTTCTGGAGCTTTTGCATCGTCAGAAAAAGGCTGTCCGGGAGTCCATCTCCGTCATCTCCATTGACAATGTGGAGGAATCGCAGGATACAAAACCCATGCTCACTACCATACATATCCCGCGCAGTGAGATGGCGCACATGGCGGTCTCCCTTCTCTTAGACCGCATAGCCCACGCCCACGAGGAGGCGGTCCGAATCGAATTGCCCTGCCGACTGATTTTGCGGGACAGTTGTCATAAAGTCAGTCCGCTCTGACGGTCGCCGGTTTCAGCAGGAGAAATCACACTCCCCAAGTGCGCGAAACAGCTCCCCTTCCATATTAGAAATCTGGCCGATCGGGATCACCGTCTCATCCGCCAGTATGACGGCGCGTGCATGGTGATCAACCCGTTTTACGGCTCCGGAATGCGTGACATACGCTCCGCCGGATTTCTTCTCATCCGGGACAAAATAAGTAAAGGTGATCACCGGCCGGGTTTCTATATTCTCAACGACCAGCCTGAGTTTCCGATCCAGACAGGCAACAGCATCCTCGCCAAGCTCCTGTCTCTCCTCGGTCAGTCTGGCCGTTTCCCGGATCGCTGCGCCATGGCCGGTCAGCGCCGCAAAAGGAGCGAACTGCGCCGCACGGTTTTCCGGCGACATGCGGGGGTGGTTCCGCGAAGTCGGATGCGGAAGGTCAATGATATCGTTGTATTCAAAAGTGTGTTGCTCCCTGTCCATTTTCTATGCCCTGTGTCCGCCGATCTGAGAATTGCGGTCTTTCGCCGTCGCCCCCTCCTGAAGACTCATTCCTTTCAGAATGGCGTTTTTCCCGAATTTCTTTTTGATGTCAAGCATTGCCCTTTGCATTCGTTTTTCCCGTTCCATGGCGGCCTCTTCTTCCGCCTGCTGCCGCCTTAGCGCCTCATAGTCCGTAAAAAGATCCATCTGACGGTATTCTTCCGCGCAGCTCGCCGCGCTCTCAGCCACCACCCGGTTGGCTGTGATCGTAATCCGCCGGATAAGCAGATTCTTATCCACAATCCTGTCGTACAGCTCCATCGCCGCATCGGTGATCTGCATCGTGGAGGAGGTCTGCTTTTTCAGATTCGCTGTCCCGTGCGCGTGTTTCGGAACCCTGCGCCCGTAACGATCTATGGTGACAGCGCCCTTATATTTTCTGCACCGGTCCGGATCGGTCAGGTTTTCGACATCATATCCGATTGTCAGCACAATCTGATTGGTGACCATCCCCTGATCCACCAGATCAAGCGTCATCAGCTCGGCCATTTCCCGCACAACCAGCTTTGCCTTTTCAAAATCGTAAGGGTTCTGGAGCACCTGACCGGAGCAGATGCTGTTCGTCTCCGGCTTGTAGGCCTTGATCTGCTCCATCGTACAGGGCTCATATCCCCACGCGTGGTCGATCAGCAATTCCGCGTTGACGCCAAACAGCTTGTAAAGCAGCTCTTCGTTATAATATTCCTCCGGCTTCCCGATGGAACACCTCGCGACATCGCCCATCGTGTAAAGACCGTTTTGTTCCAGTTTCCGGGCATACCCTTTCCCGACCCGCCAGAAATCGGTGAGCGGCCTGTGGCTCCACAGCAGCCTGCGGTAGGACATTTCATCCAGTTCGGCGATGCGCACACCGTCCCGGTCCGGCTCAATATGCTTTGCCACAATATCCATCGCGATTTTGCAGAGATAAAGGTTCGTGCCGATTCCCGCGGTGGCGGTGATCCCGGTCGTCTGCAAAACATCCTGTATCATAGTCATCGCAAGCTCCCGCGCGGTCATACCGTAAGTGGCGAGGTAGTGTGTCACATCCATGAGAACCTCATCGATGGAATAGGTGTGAATGTCCTCCGGCGCGATATATTTCAGATAAATATTGTAAACCCTTGTGCTGTACTCCATATAATATGCCATGCGGGGCGGGGCGACAATGTAATCGATCGCAAGCGACGGATCTTCCTGCAGCTTCACGCTGTCATCCGACGCTCCGGAGAATACTCCGCCCGGCGCTTTTTGTCTGCGGACGGCGTTTGCCTCATTTACCTTCTGAATGACCTCAAACAATCGCAGGCGGCCGGGTATTCCGCAGCTCTTGAGGGATGGGGACACCGCAAGGCAGATCGTCTTCGCTGTCCGGCTCTCGTCCGCAACCACGAGATTGGTCGTCAAGGGATCCCGTTTTCGCTCCCTGCACTCAACCGAGGCGTAGAAGGATTTCAGGTCGATCGCAATATACGTTCTGTTTTCTGACATAATCCGCCTCCCCTCCTATTCTGTGCAGATTTTCATTTTACATCCCCATGCGCAGCTCACATGGTCAGACTGTTCACACGATTCCCCGGCGTGTCAATGGTTTTCTTTTTTCTCAGGCTCACAGAGAATGGCTTCTCCTTTTTTCAGGGAAAGCGGAAGCACAATCGATCCGAATGACAGCCGTTTCAGATAGATAACCTCCCGGTCCACTGCATGAAACATCCGTTTTACCTGATGGTAACGGCCCTCCTGAATCGTCAGCAAAACCGCCTGTCCGGGAACCAGACCGCCTTTGTACTCCTCCGGCAAATACTCCAATTCAGGATTGGCCGCATCGCAAATCACAAGCTTCGCCGGGAGAGTCGGCGCGTCATCGCCGATCTCCACCCCCTCCGAAAAAAGAGTGATCCATCCGTCCGCCGCCGGCCGGTCGAGCACCGCGAGATACGTTTTATCCACATGGCTGCGCGGTGAGAGCATGCGGTGCGCCATTGCGCCGTCGTTCGTAATCAGGATCAGCCCCTCCGTATCCTTGTCTAAGCGGCCGACCGGAAACAGATCCCTTCTCTGCGGCACAAGCTCCATCACAGTGGGAAAGCGGTTATCCTTTACGGCACAGACATAGCCCGCCGGTTTGTGCAGCAGATAGGTTACATTGCCCCGCAGGGTCACAACCTCGCCGTCCACAGCAACCTCGTCCGTGTCCGGATTCACTTTCATCTCCGGTTTTCCGGCACGGATGCCGTTGACAGTGACCGATTTTTTCTTTATGATGCTTTTTACTTCGCTTCGCGTGCCAACGCCCGCGTCTGCCAGAAATTTGTCTAAACGGGTCTGCATGAATCCTCCCTGAGCGACTATACTTTCCTGATAAATCACAGAAATTTATCACTCCACTCTGTTTCCCTGAATCCGACCAGCACAGTATCGCCATCTACAACCAACGGCCGCTTTACCAGCATTCCATCGGTGGCCAACTGCCGCAACTGCTCCTCCTCGCTCATCGCAGGAAGCTTATCCTTCTGCCATTTCAATCCCGTCCTCCAAGTTATCTCCACAAGTATAGCATCCATCAACGTCAGGGAAAACGATAGAATAACTACCATCTGTTTCTGATGTAAAAATTGCTGGATATGCATATTTTGCCATGTTAATCTCCATTCCGCCGCCCTTCGGTTGGCGGCACAATACGTATAAAATTATTCTAATGGTTTCAAACTTCCATCAGGCATTACATAGCAGTCATCCTGAATTTCGGCCATCCTTCCGCCGAAGAACCAGCCTTTTGATTCAAGGAACTCAAGGAAAACGTCTGAGAACTCATCTTCGGTCACATCAGGGGGAACTTCTATACATCCGTTTATTTCAAATACTTTTCTCATATGCGTCTCCTCCAATATGTAAAAATCTTTGACAAATCTGTTTAAACTGTTATAATGTACTTAACAAGACAGCCGACAGGTAGGTGCAAGCTACCCGCTCCGGCGATCAAAACGAACTTAGTAAGTCGCCCATCCCGCCAAGGAAACAGGGCGGCTTACTTATTTCTGATATTCAAAATTGCAACGATCAATCCAGCAATCGCTATGATAACCATGAATTCCTCATATGTAGTCATAAGCATTTCCCCTTTCCGCAAGACTCGGAACGGGAACCAGCACGCCCTTCGGCTGCCTTAGTAAATACACTATTCAGTTATTTGTATTAAAATCCCTTAAAATTTTGCTCTCAGCTCCACAACCTTTTTATTAATCTACCAGTCAATTCGGTTTTCTTTGCAGTGAATTCTTAAACCTCATTTAACTTTTCAATAAGATTGTCTTCATAAATTATTTCGATTCCGATGGTGTGGTTGATACCTTTTCGAACGGGATTTCCACCCGCTAGATGTTTCGACCTTCGCCGGACGCACAACCTGACCCCATTTGCTCCTGGTCTGCCAGGCACTCAGCCTCGTGAAAATAGCGCTTGTATGAATGACGGCAATAGCGGCATATCTGCTCGTCTGTTGCAGGCTCGCCATCATACGAGTATGCGCCGTTCACGCGCCAACCGTTCAGCACACCTATTTTAATTGCATCTTTTGGCAACCGAAAGAACATCGGGTACAGCCGATGCATTCCTTGCCGAACACAGGTATGCCGTTTTCCATTGTAATATTTTTCATTGGACACACGGCGGCGCATTTACCGCAAGAGATGCAGGCGTCCGTCGTCTTAAAAAACCTGCCTAAAATGGGCATGGCGACATGTTCTATGCGCATAAATGCAGAAAAGGCGCGTTTGGGCAGTGCTTTGGGCAGTGTTTTGCGTTTACCTTGCAACATTTCTTCAGCTTCTATCGGCAGTCTTATTTTTGCCGCACGCCACATTCTTGCAGCCATTCTGTCCGAGTGTCTGAAAATCATGTTGTACGGCATAACATAATGGTATTCACCCGCAACACTGTAGCTGCGTTTTTTTAATATACTATAGGGTCTTGCGCAAGAGCCGTCGTTGAAGCGCAGCGGTTCCCCCGAAGTTTTAATAAAATACACAAGCGCATTGCCGCTGTATTTGGGGAAAGTTTTTAAAAATTTCAACACCGGCTGCGGCGCATTAAACGCGTGCACGGGGTAGCCGATTATTATTCTGTCGTACTCTCTGGGATTTGCAATTTCACAGTCTTTCTGAAGTTTTATGTATTTGCAATCAACGCCCTTTTCTTTCCATATATCGTAGATGGAGCGGCAGATTTTTTCTGTATTGCCGGTACCTGAAAAGACATAAAAAAGTGCCTTCATAATCTTTCATCCCCCGTTAGTTGGCGCATATGTGCCGCCCAATTTTCATCAAACCAATAACATACGTCTTCATCTTTGTCGTGACTGTCGTACCATACCTGGGCATAGAAGGGCGACTTTTTTGCCAATTTATCATAGGACCACGGCTGGGGCTGGCACATGGGACACCAGTGCCCGCCCTTTAAAACTGTGAAGGGTTTCATGTAAAAGGTGTGTCCCGCACTGCACTGCCATAAAAGTTTGTCGTGAACCGCACCCTTTATCATATCGGAAGAAAGGCACTTACCGCCGCGGTACTTTGCTGCACCCTGCATATCCTCTAAATCCCATTCTGTAACGGGCTTGTTTTCATTATAACCATGGTTCAAAAGCTTGTCTTTATATATGGTTTCGGGTGAAATTTCTTCGGAGCCGTATTGCTTCCTGTCTGCCACAATAACGCCGTCCCATTTTTTTGGTGCACTCTTTACTTTTTGCATACCGCCCATGTAGGCGTACACCTTTGCCTTGTCGCCGTCCTTAATCCAGCGGGTGGGCGCGTTTTTGTCGCGCAGCAGCCTCTTGAAAATAAACAGGCGGATTAGCCCGGCGGGCAGAATTTTCGCCACTTTAAAGGCACGGTATTTTTTACCAATAGCCGTCCAGAACCCGTCTACACTTTCACTGCGGTAGTGGTAGGATTTTTCAAGCTCTGCGCCGTCGGCATACCATAAGCCGTGGAAGTTGCGTGTGGCACATTCGCAGGGACACACATACGCTTTGGGCGAACCACCCATAATCTTAAAGCCGTCTGCAAAGGTATCATAGCCCGTGCGTCTGTTGCATTCACCCCCGGATATATCGTAAATATTATTCCAGAAGACGCCGTTTGTTCCCTCAATTTCTGCCTTGACTATGTTTTTAATAAGCGTTCCGCTGTCCTTTGCCGTTACCCACTCCAAAGGTCCATTCAAAACTGTGTGGTATAAGAGCCCGTCGCTTATATTTGCAAAAATGATTTCGGGGTAGAGCATTGCCGTCTGCCTTAAAACCGTCTTATATTTTATGTTGCTCTCTAAAACGTAGCACTCGCCAATTAGCTTATGCATTGCGTAAGGGTCAAACGCACTGGGCAGCAGCGGGTCGCCCACCCTGCCCCACGGATGCTCCAGCGTTCTGTTGCCATACAGCGCCACGGTGGATATGTGAATGAACTTTGCCTGGTTTTTCATTTTGCTTATTGCATCGGTAAGATGCATTGCGCCAAGCTGGTTGCATTGGTAACTTGCATCTGGATCTTTGTCCGAGCGCGGCGGAATGACAGCAGCCATATTTATTACCATATCGCACCCTTCCACAAGTTTTTCGCATAGTACCTCATCCGAAATTGATCCGCGCAGAATCTCTATTCTGTCACCATATGTCTTTTTAAGTTTATGGCAATATTTATTGTGCTTTTTTTGGGGGTAACAAGCACTCTTATAAACCTGACTTCATCAAGTTCCATGGTCTGCTTTAAAGCTTCTCTGCCCATGCTGCCGCTTACGCCCGTTATAGCAATTTTCATTTGGTAATACCCTCCCATGCTAGGCAGCTAACCTCCTGTATCCAATGGGATCTCGTGGCATGCACGGTCTCAACTTCCTTCGTTCTGCATCCATAAACCGGGGCATCAGCTAAGCTTGCATACAGGGTCATGCCCTAGCTATCACATTTATCCATTTTTCTCCTGATTGATTCTTTCTGCCAGCTTTTTTCGGATACATCCCAGTCTTTGCCTTTTAGCCGATTCATAAACGGTGCCTGCAGTCGATACGGAACATTTTTGGTCAGTGTACGTTTTTGTTTATTAATATCCGGCTCCTGACAATTCTTCATAGGTGAATCCATTAAATTCGTTTTGCATTCTCCCCGATATTTTACTCTTTCCTCTCGATCAACGCGACACTTTCACAATGGCACGAGAAAACGATATTGATGTCACATGCAGAGCGGGTGTCTGCGCAAACATATCAAAGGGCAATTTTTGCCGTTTGACCGTGTGGCATAACATATCGAGCCGTTTTTTGCCCGTTTTTGGGCATTTTGGCGCATATGGGTGTTCGCGCAAACATATCCATCAGACTTCCTTTAATATTACCCAGCGTCCGTTTTTCTTGGAACCCTCACGTTCAATATAACCTTGTTCCGACAAGTTTTTCATCATACGCTGTACTTTTCTTCTGGAAAGCCCAAGTTTCTCCGCTGCAATTACCTGCGTAACAGCTGGTTCTGTCTTTAACAAAGAAATCAGTTTCATATCATCTTCTTCTAAAGCGCCACTTAAAGCGTCATTTAAAGCGCCATTTAAAGCGCCATCCTGTGACGCTTTAAAATTCAAATTCCAAAGCGTAACAATAAAACACACCCGGTTTGAGAAAAATTTAGGTGCCAGATCCGGCTCATAATTTGCCGCGTTCTCATATGCACCAATAATCTTCCCAAGTCCGCTGCCTTGTCGCTCCATGTATCCAAGTCGCCCGAAAATATCCGCAAGAATAGGATTTCTTCTTGTGGACGGGATATCGTCTATGTTCCATTCCTGTATCTGCGTTCCATCCGGCATTCCGCCTGGCGAATAAATCGTCAGTCTGTCATCATACATATCAATATGAACTTCGCTGCCGTTTACAAGATAATCCCGATGTATAAGTCCATTCACCAGACTCTCCAAAATACTGCGTTCACAGTAATCTGGCATCTCAATCCGAGAGTCATCCGTCTTTTTCCACATGGTTTTCATGTTGCGCTTCACAAAGGCAAGCCCCTCGTTCAGCAGAATAATCAGGCTTCCCGAAAACTCTCCGCTATCGATTGCATCAATCTGTCCGCCGCTCTTATCCAAACCATTCCATCGTGTACAGAAAAGTCGCGAATGTCGAATAGGGCAATCATCTGCAAGTAACGCACCTGCATTCGTAAGCTTGCCGCTTGCGTCACGAACACCAAAGGAATCCATCATCTTCTCCGTCATGCTGTTGCCTGTCCAGGATTTGTAGCGTTCGCGCAGTTTGCTAAAGGAATAATCCTCATAATCATATGGTGAAATAAGGGCATCATACGATGAATTGTTGTCTCTAAGAACAAGGCGCTTTAACTCCGTTGAATCAGCAAGGACGCTCTCATTTCCAATCCGAATATACGCCTCAGTTACACCATCTGCTGCATAATAATAAGGCGTATCTGTCCCTGCCGGAACACGAACCATTAAAATATCTTTTCCATCTTCCACCTTATGAAGTTGCATAACAATCTGAGGAAACGGTGAAATACGCTCCTTTACCTTCTGACTGACATATTCCGATGCACTCTTTATATCCTCAAGGCCAACCACCTGCTCATCATCCGTAACGCCAAAAATAAGCACGCCTCCCACCGTATTGGCAAAGGCACTGACACTTTTCAGCCAACTCTTCGGTTTCTTCATTTCCACGGCCTGTTTTTTGTCATATTCCGTGGATTCTCCGATAAATTTCTTCAAATCCATGTTGCACGCCTCCATCGCTTTGCATTTATTACATGGGTATTGTAACACAAGCAAACGGCTTTTAAAAGCCATTCATCGGCTCCTCAAAAAATTTTGACACAATAAAAGGGCGTCCATTGCGGATGCCCTCGCCGGGTGGCATCTCATCCTCCGGATGAGATATTCCCAATTCATTGTTCTATAATTTTACATCGCCACTTCCGTCTCCAGTCCCGACTTAAACTCCACCGTGAAATGGTCGTCATAAACTGTAATCTTCTCAATCAGCTTTCGGACAAGACCCTCGTCATATTCCGTAACCGCCGTCCCCATCTCATCAAGCATTTTCTCCATCTCCTCCACCCGTTGGCGGCTTCCCTCGTTGTTGGCATCTTCTAAAAGAAGCTCCTGCTTTTTTCTGCGAAGCTCCTCGATTTTATCTGCAATGTCATCATAGGCCTGTCTCGCATTGGCCTTTTTCAGAAGTTCCTTCTGCAAATCGGCAAGTTCCGCTTCAACTTCTTCAACCTTGCTGGCATTGCCGCTGCCGATTACTTTTTCGATGTTCTCCTTCAAAATCGGGATGATGGTATGGGAAGCAGATAATCGTTCCAATTTAACATCGTATAAGAACTATCAGTTGTGCTGTAAAAAATCCCCAGCGGATTAGCGCCGAGGATGTTATTCACTGCGTTAGTGACCATATTCTCTTCCGTATAGGTCTCCACGTCTCCAGTGTCCACATCGGTCAATTCTATGACCATCGTTCCTTTCAGTTTCATATATGCCTCCTATTATTGTCCTGAGCTTTAGCTCAGGACGTAGGCCTGCCCATCGCCGCAGGCGATTCTAAATGGGCAGGCTCTCCTAATTTGCATCAAACGGAGTTGCAAAAGCGCCGATGCTAATCCTTGCCACGCTCTCCGTGTAATCATATTCCTTCTGCTCAATCATCTCGTAGTCCATACCTTACAGCCAGATTCATTAGAATTTTAAACACTTTTGTCGGGATGTCCCGG
>JAJPYF010000065.1 GCA_021205085.1 Clostridiales bacterium
ATTTTATAAGGGGAACTTTCTGATACATTTTATATAGCAGGAAATGGAGAGGCCTGATGAAGAAAAAAGAAAGGAAATTTGAGAAAAATCAGATGCGGGGGTTTATTATCCTGCTGGTTATCGCGGCAGTGTGTCTGGTTTGCAGTTTCATGATCGGCTCCGCAGAGAAGACGGAGACCGTTCAGGAGGTAATGAGGGACGGAGTGCTTCACGAGACCGGACGGATCAGCCTTTTGGGACTGAAGGAGGTGAATCCGGCATACATTTCATCGCTGGTTGTCGTGATCGCGCTTCTGGTGTTTGCGGCCTGTGTCCGGATTTTTGTGATCCCGCACTTTCAGTATGTGCCGGGGAAGTTCCAGCTGCTGCTGGAGACGTGGGTTGGTTTCTTTGATAATATGGCAAAGTCCAACAGCCCCCATCGTCACAAATTCCTGAGCGTATATATTTTTACGGCGGGGAGTTATATTTTTGTCGGCACGCTCTTTGAATTGCTCGGTCTGCAGTGTGTGACGACGCACGGGACATCGATTGCCCTTCCGGCACCGCTCTCGGATATCAATGCGGCGATTGCCATGGGGTGCCTTTCCTACGGCATTATCATGTCGGGCGGCATCGCGGGAAATGGGCTGAAGGGTATTGGAAAGACGCTGAGGGATTTCTCTCTCCCGATTTCCATGAGCTTCCGTCTGTTCGGATCGCTGCTCTCCGGTCTGCTGGTGACCGCGCTGGTCTACTACTTCATCCAGCTCAGCTTTATCCTGCCGGTGGTGGTCGGTATTTTGTTTACATTGCTGCATGCGTTGATTCAGACCTATGTCCTGACGATGCTGACGGCGCTGTTTTACGGGGAGGTTTCCGAGCGGCATCCGAAGAAAAACCGGGCTGCAAAGCAGAAAGCGCTGGCAGATTAGGCCGGCTGACCCTGATGAAAGTATTTTGTTTGCTTTATTTTTTTATAGTTTAATACGGGCAAGACCCGAATGGGAGGAAAAGAAAATGAAAAAAACTTTAAAGAAAGTGATCCTGATTCTCACGATGGTTATGATCTTCTCGGGATTTTCACTGGTGGCCTTTGCTTCCACGGCAAATAATGCGGACAGCACGGAGGTGACCACGGAGACAGAGACGGAGGAGACGACATTGAGTGAAGATTCCGCGACCGGCAGCAAGGCAATTGCGGCTGCGGTGGCGATCGGTCTGGCCTCGGCGGGCGGTGCCATCGGTATGGGTCTTGCCATTGCGAAATCTGTGGAGGGCATCTCCCGGCAGCCGGAGGCGACCGGAAAGATTCAGACCAACATGATGCTGGGTCTGGTTTTCATAGAGACTGCCATTATCTACGCATTGATCGTTGCGATTCTGGTCATCTTTGTCCTGTAGGGGAGGTATAAATTATGCCTTTGAATATTGATATACAACAGATATTCCTTCATCTGTTTAACTTTGCGATTCTTCTTGCGGGACTGTATTTTCTCCTGTATAAGCCGGTGAGGAAGTTTATGGATAAACGAACTGACTATTACCGGCAGATGGATGAGGAGGCGAAGGAACGCCTTGCACAGGCGGAGGAGCTGAAGTCCTCCTATGCAAAACAGCTTGACGGTGTAGATGACGAGATCCGCAGCGAGCGCGCAAAGGCCGCTGCGCGGATTGAGGAGCAGACCTCCGGTCAGATTGAGGACGCGAAGGTGCAGGCTGAGAAGATTCTGGCTGAGGCTCGCGAGAATGCGGAGCTGGAGCGCCAGAAGATCGTCGCATCCGCCCGCCAGGAGATTGTGGACTTGGCTGCGCAGACCGCACAGCAGATCATCCGTCAGTCGCTTGAGACAGCGGAGGGGAGTGAGTGTGATGAAGGATAAACGCACATTGGAACATGCGGAATATTATCTGGAGCAGCTGCGCGAGGAGTGGACGCAGGCGGTCACCGGGAGCGATGATGACCTGATCACGCTGATGCGCGAGACAGTAGAAAACTGGGAACCGGATTCCATCAGCGATGAGGACGGGAGAGTCCTCACGGTCGGCGACGGGATCGCCACAGTGAGCGGGCTGGAGGAAGCGGCTTACGGTGAGATTCTGTTGTTTTCTGCGGGCATTCGCGGAATGGTGCAGGATCTGAAGGAGGATTCCATTGGCTGCATCCTCTTTGGCGACGACAGGGAGATCACGGAGGGCAGCCCGGTACGGCGCACCGGCAAGACAGCGGGTGTCCCGGTCGGAGAGGGATTCCTCGGAAGAGTGGTGGATGCCCTCGGCAGCCCGATCGACGGAAAAGGTCCGATTCTCAGCCGGGAATATCGCCCGGTGGAGGCTGCTGCCCCGGGAATCATTGACCGCCAGCCGGTCAACCGTCCGATGGAGACAGGACTTCTGACGATTGATTCCATGTTTCCCATCGGAAGGGGACAGCGTGAGCTGATCATCGGCGACCGCCAGACGGGAAAGACAGCGATTGCGCTGGATACGATACTGAATCAAAAGGGAAAAGATGTCATCTGTGTATATGTGGCGATCGGCCAGAAGGCGAGTTCTGTCGCGCAGCTTGTGGAGACGCTTCGCAAGCGGGAGGCGCTGGGCTACTCTATCGTAGTCTGCGCATCGGCCAGTGATCCGGCGCCGCTGCAGTATATCGCGCCGTATGCGGGAACTGCGCTGGGCGAATATTTCATGGAGCGCGGAAAGGATGTCCTCATCGTGTATGACGACCTCTCCAAGCACGCGATCGCGTACCGTGAGATCTCGCTTTTGCTGGAGCGCTCTCCGGGCCGTGAAGCCTATCCGGGCGATGTTTTTTATCTTCACTCCAGACTTCTGGAGCGTTCGGCTCATCTCTCCGATGAGCGGGGCGGCGGCAGCATGACGGCACTGCCGATCGTGGAGACGCAGGCGGGCGATGTGTCTGCATATATTCCGACCAATATCATTTCGATCACGGACGGACAGATCTTTTTGGAGAGCAATTTGTTTTTTGCCGGGCAGCGTCCCGCGGTGAATGTCGGGCTTTCGGTCTCCCGTGTGGGCGGCGACGCCCAGACGAAGGCGATGAAAAAAGCAGCTGGGACGATCCGGCTGGATCTGGCACAGTACCGTGAGATTGAGGTGTTCACACAGTTTTCTAGCGATCTGAATGAGACGACAAAACGACAGCTCACCTATGGTCAGGGACTGATGCGCCTGCTTCGGCAGAAGCAGTACCACCCCCTGAAGCAGCATGAGCAGGTGATTCTGCTTGTGGCCGCCCTCGATCACCGGATGCAGGAGATTCCAGTGGTCCGGATTGACGATTTCCGCGACGGCCTTCTCACCTATATGGAGGAGACAGCGGCGGATATCTGTAAGGAAATCGACCGGACGGGTTTGCTCAGTGAAGAAGACTGCGAGGAGATTCTTCGTCTCACAAAGGAGTTTGCGGAAAAGTTTGATAAGTAAGGGTTTGTGACATCATGGCAAGTGTCAGGGAAATCAAAAACCGAATAAAAGGTGTGAAGGATACGCAGAAGATCACGAACGCCATGTATCTGATCGCCTCCACGAAAATGCAGCGGGCCAAGGCAGAGCTGGACCGCTCTCACCCGTATTTTGAGGCGGTCCGTGCGGAGATCAAGCGCATTTTCCGGACAGCGGGGGAAGTGGACAGTATCTATTTCTACTCAGAGGACGGGATTGCGGAGAAAAACGGCACATGTGCATGTCTTGTGATCACGGCGGATAAGGGATTGGCCGGGTCGTATAACCAGAGCGTCATCAGGGAAGCGCAGAAGCTTCTTGATGATCATCCGGACACGAAACTGTTTGTCGTTGGGGAGTATGGGCGGCAGTATTATGCCAGACATGGGATTCCCATCGAACAAAGCTTCCTTTACACAGCTAAGAATCCGACGGTCTACCGGGCCCGCGAGATTACGGAGGTACTGCTGGAACGGTACGACACGGAGGAGTTTGAAAAGATTTATATTGTCTATACGGACATGAAAAACCGCCTGAATCAGGAGGCGATCACATACCGTATTCTTCCGTTCCACCGGAAGTACTTTGCGGATACGTTTGAGAAAGAACGGCCGGTGACGCAGAAGTTTGAGTTTATGCCCTCGGTGCAGCAGGTGCTGGCGTCCACGATACGCAGCCTTGTCGCGGGATTTATTTATGGTGCGTTGGTGGACAGCTTTTGCTGTGAGCAGAGCGCGCGGATGACGGCGATGGATGCGGCCAACCGCAACGCAGAAAAGATTTTGTCGGAGCTGTCTGTACAGTATAATAAGGTCCGGCAGACCATGATCACGCAGGAGATTACAGAGGTATCCGCGGGGGCGAAAGCACAGAAAATGAGCAGATAAGCGCTGCGTGTTGACAGAAGGAAGGAGGTGCCTTATGAGCACAGGAACAATAGCGGGGATTTCGGGACCGGTGGTGGATGTCCGTTTTCCGGCCGGACAGCTTCCGAAGATTAAGGAGTCGCTGACGGTCACTGCAGACGGCAAAGAGCGTGTGATGGAGGTCTCCCAACATCTGGGAGGAAATGTTGTCCGCTGTATTGTGCTGGGATCCAGTGACGGACTGTGCCGTGGCATGGAGGTGCAGGCGGACGGAGCGGGAATCCGCGTTCCGGTAGGCACTTGTACACTGGGGCGGATGTTCAACGTTCTGGGACAGCCGATCGACGGGGGTGAGCCCATTCCGGAGGCCGAGAAGCGGTGGGAGATCCACCGGAAGGCGCCTGCCTTTGAGGAACAGCAGTCAGCGACGGAGATTCTGGAGACGGGCATCAAGGTGATCGACCTGTTAGAGCCTTACCCGAAGGGCGGAAAAATCGGCCTGTTCGGCGGCGCGGGTGTCGGAAAGACGGTTTTGATTCAGGAATTGATCCACAATGTTGCCATGGAACACGGCGGATACTCTATTTTTACCGGCGTCGGAGAGCGCAGTAGAGAGGGCAATGACCTCTGGCGTGAGATGCAGGAGAGCGGAGTGGCGGAGAAGACCGCGCTGGTCTTCGGACAGATGAATGAGTCTCCGGGTGTCCGCATGCGGGTTGGCCTCTCCGGTCTGACGATGGCGGAGTACTTCCGCGATGAGGAATATAAGGACGTTTTGTTGTTTATCGATAATATTTTCCGGTTTGTCCAGGCGGGCAGTGAGGTTTCCACGCTACTGGGGCGTATGCCTTCCGCAGTGGGGTATCAGCCGACGCTCGCGGAGGAGATGGGTGCCCTGCAGGAGCGGATTACCTCGACGAAGCGCGGTTCGGTCACTTCCGTGCAGGCGGTTTATGTGCCGGCAGATGACCTGACGGACCCGGCGCCGGCGACGACCTTCGCGCATCTGGATGCGACGACCGTGCTCAGCCGTCGAATCGCAGAGCAGGGAATTTACCCGGCGGTGGATCCGCTGGCATCCACTTCACGGATTCTGGAGGCGGATGTCGTGGGACAGGAGCATTACGATACGGCACGAAAAGTGCAGGAAATATTGCAGAAGTATAACGAACTGCAGGACATTATAGCAATTCTCGGCATGGATGAGCTGGGTGAGGAGGATAAGCAGGTGGTATACCGGGCGCGAAAGATTCAGCGTTTCCTGGCGCAGCCCTTCCATGTAGCGGAGAAGTTCACTGGCGTTCACGGTGTGTATGTACCGCTGACCGAGACGATCCGCGGCTTCAAGGCGATTGTGAACGGGGAGATGGATGACTATCCGGAGGCTGCATTCTACAATGTGGGAACCATTGAGGATGTGAAGGAGAAGGCGAGAACAATGGAGGATACCGCGGCATGAATACGTTTCAACTGTCAATACTTGCTTCAGACCGTAATTTTTACGAGGGTCCCTGCGAGTCTCTGATTCTTCCGGTGCAGGAGGGCAGCTATGGCGTGCAGGCCGGCCATTGCAATATGATCGCGGCTGTTTACCCGGGGAAGCTTTCCTATCGGGTGCCGGGGAAGGAGCTTAAGATCGCGGCAGTCTCGGAGGGGATGGTTAAGATTGAAAACAATCAGGTTCTGGTTCTTGTGGACACCGCGGAACATCCGGAGGAAATCGATCTGAAGCGTGTGCAGCTGGCGGCGGATCACGCCAGAGAGGTCATGCTCCAGAAACAGCAGGTCTGGGAATACCGCACTGCACAGGCACAGTTGTCACGGGCGATCGCCCGCATGAAGGTACGGAGCGACAGCATCAGGTAGTATCGGGTAAGTAATATGAATACGGTTTTGAAAACAATTTTAGTCTGCATCATCGCCAGCGCAGGGGCCGGTATCGGAACCGGGTTCGCCGGGATGAGCGCAGCGACGGTGATCACGCCGATGCTGGCCACTTTTGTCGGGATGCCGACATATGAAGCGGTCGGCATTGCACTGGCTAGCGATGTTCTCGCCAGCGGCGTGTCAGCCTATACATATTAAAAAAATAAGAATATTAACATAAAAGATGCGATAGTGATGGTTGTCTTTGTC
>JAJPYF010000136.1:0-1203 GCA_021205085.1 Clostridiales bacterium
GGCCATGCTTCCCTATTACGATTCCCGCTACGGAAATCCCTCCTCGGTATATGAGCTGGGCGAGGAGAGCAGACAGGCGGTGGAAGCGGCGAGGGAGCAGATCGCGGATACGCTTTCGGCGGATCCGGACACCATATTTTTCACTTCCGGAGGGACGGAATCGGACAACTGGGCACTGCGTTTTGCAGCGGAGCATGCGCTGTCCGGGGCTTCGGCGGCAAAACGGGAACGGCCGCACATCATCACGACGGCGATCGAGCATCACGCGATTCTCAGAACCTGTGAAGAGCTGGAGAAGGAGGGAGTTCATGTCACCTTTCTTCCGGTCAATCCGGAAGGAATTGTGGATCTGGCAGCCATGGAGCGCGCCATTTGCCCGGAGACGGCAGTGGTCAGTGTCATGTATGCGAACAATGAGATCGGAACCCTGCAGCCCATCCGTCGGGCAGCCGCCATTGCACACAGCCATGGCGTTTTGTTTCACACGGATGCCGTTCAGGCGTATGGACAGATTCCGATCGATCCGGAACAGTTGGGAATTGACCTGATGTCCGCCAGCGGGCACAAGCTGAACGGTCCCAAAGGCATCGGTTTTCTTTATGTGAGAAAAGGGCTGGATATCACACCTATCATCCGCGGCGGATCACAGGAGCGGGGGAAGCGCGCTGGAACCGAAAATGTACCGGGGATTGTCGGCATGGGATGCGCCGCAAGGATATCGTATCAGATGATGCGGCAGAAAATACAGCGGGAGACTGCACTTCGCGATTACATGATACGGCGCCTGCTTCGCGAAATCCCGGACCTGAAACTCAACGGTTCTGCCCGGATGCGTCTCCCGAATAACATCAACTGCTGCATCCGCGGCGTCAACAGCGGAGCCCTGGTGGCGCTGATGGATCTGGAAGGCATCTGCATCTCCGCTGCCTCGGCCTGCTCCGCGGGGAGCAGCACGCCGTCCCATGTCCGGCTCGCAATCGGAAACGCACCTGCAGAGGCCCGGACAGCCATCCGCATCACACTCGGCTATCAGACCACACGGGAAGAAATCGACATCGCTGCAGATACACTAAAGAGGTTAATCATGAAATTAAGAAGCATGAGTTAGCCGAAACATAAATGGAAAGCCGTTGCCGAAAACAATTCATAAGCGGGACTTTGTTGTTCCGCGTTGAATTCGTTTTGGCAGCGGCTTTCCTTCAC
>JAJPYF010000136.1:1213-6356 GCA_021205085.1 Clostridiales bacterium
CCTTCCTTCACATTTTCAAAAATAATTTTAATTTTTCTTGTACTTCGTTTCGCAGTATTTACACCGGTAGATCTCCTTCTCCGGATCTGTGAGATAAAAGATCTGATCCAACTCCTGCTCAATGGATGAGATACACCGTGGATTTTTGCACCGGATTACGTTCTTGATCTGGCGGGGAAGCTCCACCACCTTCTTCGCCACGATTTTCTCATCCTTGATGATATTCACCGTGATATTGTGATCGATAAACCCGACGAAATCAATGTCAATCTGCGCCGGATCACACTCGATTTTCAGGATATCCTTTTTGCCCATCTTGTTGCTGCGTGCATTCATGATCATAGCCACCGGGCAGTCCAGATCCGCCAGTTTCAAATAGTGATAGATGGAGAGGCTGGTGCCGGCCTTGATATGGTCCAGAACATATCCCTCTCGGATTGCGCCTACATTTAACATATCATACCTCCACTTCCAGTAATGTGAGAATCAGCGCCATGCGGACATAGACGCCGTATCGTGCCTGCCTGAAATATACCGCCCGCGGGTCGTCGTCCACCTCGACAGAGATCTCATTGACACGGGGCAGCGGATGAAGCACCAGCATATCCTTCGGTGCAAGCTCCATTTTCGCTTTGTTCAGGATGTAGAAATCCTTCATGCGAATGTAATCTTCCTCATTGAAGAAACGCTCTCTCTGTACGCGGGTCATATAAAGAATATCCAGATTGGGAAGCGCGTCTTCCAGACTGACAACCTCCCGGAACGGAATGTGATTGCGCACCAGCACCTCATCATGCAGGTTGCTCGGCACCTTCAGCTCCTCCGGGGAGATCAGCTCAAAGCGGATGCCGGGATAACGGATCAGCGCATGGATGAGAGAGTGAACGGTACGTCCGAACTTCAGGTCTCCGCAGAGGCCGATGGTCAGGTGATCCAGCCGCCCTTTCAGGCTATAGATGGTGAGAAGGTCTGTCAATGTCTGCGTGGGATGCTGATGGCCGCCGTCTCCCGCGTTGATAACCGGGATTGTCGCCTTTTCCGAGGCAACCAGCGGGGCTCCCTCCTTGGGGTGGCGCATGGCGCAGATATCGGCGTATTCGGAGATGACGCGCATGGTGTCGGAAACGCTCTCGCCCTTTGATGCGGAAGAGTTTGCCGCGTCGGAAAATCCGAGCACCTGACCGCCGAGGTGCAGCATGGCGGACTCGAAGCTTAAGCGGGTACGTGTGCTCGGTTCATAAAAACAGGTAGCCAGAATCTTTCCGTCACAGGCGTGCGCATATTTGTCCGGATGCTTTTCGATGTCGTTTGCCAGACGCAGCAGCTTGTCCAGCTCTTCCACCGAAAAGTCAAGCGGGCTGATCAAATGTCTCATAAAGTGCCTCCCTTGAATCATATCGTAATATTCTTTGTATCATCATATCTCAGAGAGGGAAAAAAAACAACATCCGATTTTACACAGAAAAGCAATCTTGAAAACAGATAGTCGTTTCTGAACCTTCATATCGCGAAAAGCGCATTTTCGACTCGGATATTTGCGTTTGAAATCTTTCTTTTTTTTCATCTTGTATTCCGTTTCCCTTGCGATAAAATAAACACAGAATGATTTGAATGAATATGTATGAAGGAGGAGATATTTATGATCATTCCGAAGTATTATGAAGACATTCATACACTGAATGTAAATTCCGAGCCGATCCGCTCGTATTACATCCCGACTTCTCCGGCACAGGATCCGGCATGGAAGAGCCGACGTGAGACAGACCGGTTTTATCTGCTGAACGGCGACTGGAAGTTCCTGTATTTCAGCAGCATCTACGACTGCCTGGAGGTCTTTTATGAGGAGGGTTACGGAACGGATGAGTTTGACACGATACCGGTTCCGTCCAACTGGCAGGATCATGCTTACGGCCTTCATCAGTACACGAATACGCGTTACCCCTTCCCCTTTGACCCGCCGTATGTCCCCCATGAGAATCCCTGTGGTGCGTATGTGCGCAGCTTTTCCTATCACAAGGCCGAGGGGACGGCGACCTATCACCTGAATTTTGAGGGTGTGGACTCCTGTTATTATGTCTGGCTGAACGGAACCTTTATCGGTTACCATCAGGTCTCACATTCCACCGGCGAGTTTGATGTGACCGGGCAGCTCCGCGAGGGTGAAAATACGCTGGCTGTTCTTGTGCTGCAGTGGTGCGACGGCAGCTATCTGGAGGATCAGGACAAGTTCCGCAGCTCCGGCATTTTCCGCGATGTCTACCTGCTGGCCAGACCGGAGAATTATATACAGGATTACTTTACCCGGACGGTTCTCACGGACAATTATAAAAATGCCGATGTGACAATCGACCTGACGTTTGCGAAGGATGAGATGCCGGTTTCTTACCGCCTGATGACTCCCTGCGGCTGCACGGTGGCGGAGGGGAGCGCGAACGGTTCCAAGATCACGTTTTCCGTGTCCGATGTGACGCTCTGGAATGCGGAAGAGCCGTATCTCTATACACTGATTCTTGCGACGGACGGCGAGGTAATCCGGGATCGTATCGGTTTCCGCGAGATCAAAGTCGTCGACAGCGTGGTTTACTTAAACGGCGCGAAGCTTCGCTTCCGCGGCACGAACCGCCACGACAGCGACCCGTATGTCGGTTCCGCGGTAACGCTTGACAACATCCGTGAGGATATGGCGCTGATGAAGCAGCACAACTTCAACGCGATCCGGACCAGCCATTATCCGAATATGCCGGAGTTCTACGAGCTCTGCGATGAGTACGGCTTCTATGTCATCGACGAGACAGATCTGGAGATCCACGGTGTGGTAGATTTGTACAATGTCAATATTTTCGAGGAGAAGGGCGAGCATCCTTTCCCGCCGTTTATCTGCGACAATCCGGACTGGAAGGAGCCGGTGCTGGATCGTGTGCAGAAGTGCGTTCTCCGCGACAAGAACCGCCCCTGCGTTCTGGTCTGGTCCATGGGTAATGAGTCCGGTTACGGCTGCACATTTGAGAATGCCCTTGCATGGACGAAGAAGTTTGACCCGACGCGTCTGACGCACTATGAGGGATCTCTTCATCGCCCGCGCAATCCGATCGGTGGAAAGAACGATTACTCGAATATCGACCTGCGGAGCCGGATGTATGCCTCCATCCCGGAGATGCACGCATATCTGCAGAACAACCCGGACAAACCCTTTGTCCAGTGCGAGTTTATTCATGCCATGGGCAACGGACCCGGAGACATCGAGGACTACTACGAGCTGGAAGAGATGTATGACACCTATGTGGGCGGTTTTGTCTGGGAGTGGTGCGACCACGGCGTCTACATGGGTAAGACCAACAGCCGTCATAAGAAGTTTTATTACGGCGGAGATTTCGGTGAGTATCCGCACGACGGGAATTTCTGCATGGATGGTCTGGTCTATCCGGACCGCACATTGTCCGTCGGCATCCGGGAGTACAAGAATGTTCACCGCCCGGTGCGCGTGAAGCTGGCGGATGCAGCGGAGGGGAAATATATCCTGCAGAACAATCTGGATTTCCTGAACCTGAAGGACGCGCTCTATCTGACATGGTCCGTCTGGTGCGACGGTGACGAGATTTCAAGCGGCGAGGTTCGCGATCCGCAGATCCTTGATGTGGCTCCGCGGACAAAGAAAACGGTCACGCTTCCGATTGAGGTGCCTCAGATGGAGGGCAAATCCTATGTGATGTTCCATTCGCACAAGCTGAAGGCGGATCCGTTCCGCGAGGCGGGCTTTGACCTCGGCTTTGACCAGCTTTTCCTGCACGATGCGCCGACGAAGAAGCTGACAGCGCTGCTGGCGTCCGAGAAATCCGGCCACAAAGCGGTGACCTACACGCAGGATGAGCGCTATGTGTACATTGAGGGCGAGGATTTCTCCTACACCTTTAATCTCCTGACCGGCGTGATCGGCAGGATCGTATACAAAAACCACAGCTTTATGGATGACCCCATGGAGCTGAATATCTGGCGTGCGCCGACCGACAATGACCGTATCGTAAAGCGGCTGTGGTATGAGGCAGGGTATGACTGCATGCAGACCCGTACCTACAGCAATGCGTTCGAGACGCTGGAGGACGGCAGCCTGAAGATCACCACGGTTTCCGCGATGGCTCCGGTTTACCGCCAGAAATATCTCGATTTTGAGATCGAGTGGGTTATCCGCCCGAACGGTACGATTGACGTTCACTTTGAGGTGGAGCGGGATGCGGTGATGCGCGGTATCTATGCACCGTACTTCTATCATCCGGAACTGAAGCTGGATCAGCATGGGATTGAGAACAACTTTGAGATTCACGAGGCATACCTTCCGCGGCTCGGTCTTCGCCTGCACCTGCCGAAAAACATGTGCAAGGTGGAGTATTACGGATACGGCCCTTACGAGAGCTACATTGACAAGCGTCGGGCGAGCTGGTTCGGCAAATTCGATGCTCATGTTGCAGCGATGCACGAGGATTACATCCGGCCGCAGGAGAACGGCAGCCATTACGGCTGTGAGTATGTCACTGTCGCGGACCGCACACACAGACTGTCCGTCTACAACGAGACGCCGTTTTCCTTCAACCTCTCCCAGTACACGGCGGAGGAGCTGACGAAAAAGGCGCACAACTATGAGCTGGAGAAGTCCGGCCAGACCATCTTCTGCATCGACTACCGCCAGAGCGGCATCGGTTCCGGAAGCTGCGGACCGCAGCTGGCAGATAAGTACCGGCTGAACGATACGCACTACAGCTTCGGCTGCCATATCCGGCCGGAAGAGCTATAGGGAAATGCGCAGATCTGAGTGATTGAAACGAGCCCATACGAATGGATAATTTTCCGTTCCGTGTGGGCTCGGTTTTTTACTATCCCCAGTTCAGCTCGTAGGAGAGGATCAGATATTGCCGTTCCTGATAGCTTTCATAGTCATCGCCGATCATGTCATGGATCCTGTGAATACGATAGACCAGAGAAATCCGGTGCATGTGCATGTCTGCCGCGGCTGCGGAAAGGTTTCTCTCGTGTGTCAGGTACATGTAGAGTGTGTAGGCCAGCTCTGAACCATGCTTTTGGTCATACTCCAGCAGATACTTCATTTTCGGATGGCAGAAGGTACCGGCTGATTCCTTTTGTGTAAATATAT
>JAJPYF010000032.1 GCA_021205085.1 Clostridiales bacterium
TGGAGAAGATCTGGTCCGTCGGGCCGTACTCCACAAGGTCGCCCAGAAGGAAGAACGCGGTCTGGTCGGATACACGCACCGCCTGCTGCATATTATGTGTCACCATCACGATGGTATACTGTTTTTTCAGCTCCATGACCAGATCCTCGATCTTCGAAGTGGAGATCGGGTCCAGTGCCGAGGTGGACTCATCCATCAAAAGCACCTCCGGCTGAACTGCAAGGGCTCGCGCGATACAGATTCTCTGCTGCTGCCCGCCGGACACCGCCAGCGCACTCTTTTTCAGGGAATCCTTCACCTCGTCCCAGATCGCCGCCCCGCGCAGCGACTCCTCCACGATCTCATCCAGCTTCGCCTTGGAGCGGATGCCGTGCGTCCGGGGTCCGAAAGCCACGTTGTCATAGATGCTCATGGGAAACGGATTCGCCTTCTGGAACACCATGCCGACTCTCTTTCTCAGCAGGTTGACATCCATGTTTTTCGCGTAAATGTCCTCGCCGTCCAGAGAGATCAGGCCGTCGATCCGGCATCCCTCGATCAGGTCGTTCATACGGTTTAACGATTTTAACAGCGTGGATTTTCCGCAGCCGGAAGGTCCGATAAACGCGGTAATCTGATTTTCCTGGATCTCCAGGTTAATATTTTTCAGCGCATGAAAATCCGAATAGTGGAGATTCATGTTTTCTACGGTCATTTTTATACTCACTGTATTTCTTCCTTTCTGCCGTTATTCTTTTTTCATCAGGGCTGCAAGCCGGTCTGAAAGTATGTTGATCACCAGCACCATAACCAGCAGGATTACCGCTGTCGCAAACGCCTGGTCCGTGTGCAGACCCTCCTGGGAAAGCACATACATATGTACCGCAAGGGTACGTCCGGAGGACAAAAGATTCTTCGGAAGCTCCGCCACGGTGCCCGCCGTGTAGATCAGCGCAGCCGTCTCGCCCGCGATACGTCCGGTCGCCAGAATCACGCCGGAGAGGATGCCCGGAACGGCGCTCGGAAGGACGATCCGGAACACGGTCCGCAGACGTCCGGCTCCCAGCCCGAAGCTGCCCTCACGGTAGCTGTGGGGAACGGCCAGCAGTGCCTCCTCTGTCGTGCGCAGAACCGTGGGCAGCACCATAATGGCCACCGTCAGAATTCCCGCCATCAGAGAGTAGGACATTTTGAAAAAGTTTACAAAGAACAACATTCCGAACAGTCCGTATACGATGGACGGGATACCGGTCAGTGTCTCCGCCATCATGCGGATGACCTTGACCAGCTTGTTTCCCTTTTTCGCGTACTCCACCAGGTAGATGGCGGAGAACACGCCCACCGGCACCGCGATCAGAAGCGCCACGCCGATCATGATCAGCGTATTGATGATGGACGGAAGCATGGAGACATTATCCGAAGTATACTTCAGCGAGAAAAGCTCCGGCGTAAGATTCGGAATTCCCTTTACCAGTATGTAAACAATCAGGTAGCCCAGCATGAAAATGGTAAATACCGCCGCTGCGTAAACCAGAATTCTCAGGATGAGCGAACCCGCATAGATTTTTTTCTTCGTTGTTGTCATGACGCTGCCTGCTCTCCTTTCCCTTTGATGATGTTAAATACCAGATTGATGATCAGGATGAAGACGAACAGAACCACGCCCGTGGCGATCAGCGCCTCCCGGTGCAGGCCGGTCGAGTAGCCCATCTCCAGAACGACGTTTGTCGTCAGGGTGCGGACACCCTTCAGGATGCTGGACGGCATACGCGCCTGATTGCCCGCAACCATGACCACCGCCATCGTCTCACCGATCGCGCGGCCGATGCCGAGGACGACGCCCGCCAGGATACCGGATTTCGCCGCCGGGATCACACAGCGAAAAATGCTGGCCTCGTTCGTGGCGCCCAGCGCGAGCGCTCCCTCATAGTAGGCGGGATCCACCGCGCGGATGGAGGTCTCCGTCACACCGATGATCGTGGGCAGGATCATGATGCCCAGAAGGAAGGAAGCCGTCAGGATGCTCAGGCCGTCCCCGCCGAAAACATTCCGGACGATGGGAACAATCACCATCAATCCAAAGAAACCATATACAACCGAAGGAATGCCGGCCAGAAGATCCGTCGCCGGCTTGACGATCTTGTAGAGCCTTTTCGGACAGAACCTGGCGAGAAACACCGCCGCAAAGATGCCGACCGGGACGCCCAGCGCGATCGCGCCGCCCGTGATGTAAAGGCTGCCGACGATCATCGGGAAAATCCCGTATTTATTGTTGCCCGGCTTCCATGTCGTTCCTCCGAGGAACTTGAAAAGGCCGATCTCCTTCATCGCGGGGATTCCGTTGATAAAGAGGAAAACACAGATGCAGGCCACCGCCAGGATGGAGATACAGGCCACGATCAGGAAGATGATCTCAAAAAATTTTTCCTTAACTTTCATATTAAACCTCGATATTGATGCAATCAGGGCGATTGGAAAACTCTATTTCAATCCCTATGCGTTGCGCCAGAAGAACAATGCAACTTACATAAACAAATGAGAGTTTTTCAATCGCCCGTTATTTTATCTTTTGATGATTCTTTTTACTCGACATCGCTCCATGTGGTGACCTCACCGGTGAAGATCTGATATACCATGTCAGAGGTCAGGTTCGTGAGCGGGTTGTCGTTGTTTACGATAACCGCGATACCGTCCATCGCGATGCAGGTTGCGGTCACGCCGGTCTCTTCCTCTTTCAGGTCACGGGAAGCCATTCCGATGTCGCAGCTTCCCTCGATCGCGTTCGTGATACCGGTGGTGGAATCTGTGGTCTGGATCTCTATCGTTGCCTCCGGGTTGATTTCCTCATAAGCCTCTTTCAGCTTCTCCATCACCGGAGATACGCTGGAGGAACCGCCGATGGAAATCGTGCCCGACGCTCCGCTGGTCTCGAAAGCCTCGCCTTCCGCAACCTCAATGTAACCATTCTCAGAGATGACCGCCTGGCCATCCGCGCTCATGATGTAGTCGATAAAATCCTGTGCCACATCGCTCAGGTTATCCTGAGTCACGATGTTGAACGGACGAGCAATCGCATAGGATCCGTCAGCGACATTGTCTGTGGTCGCATCCACCCCATCGATCTGAACTGCCTTAACAGAATCATTCAGGGATCCTAATGATACGTAACCGATCGCATATGTATCGCCGGCTACGGTGGACATCATAACCTCTGTGTTGTTCGTGATAACCGCATCCACAGTGGTCATGTCTTCCTTCTCGCCATCCTCGTTCTTAACCTCAATACCGAATAACTCGATGAACGCGCCTCTTGTGCCGGAGCCGTCCTCACGGGATAAAACGGAAATCGCGGAAGAGGTATCAAAATCAGATGATGTCTCCTCGGCAGCCTCCCCGGTCTCCTCTGCTTCCTCCTCTGTGCTCGCCTCAGTGGTCTCCGCAGCCTCCTCCGTCGTATCAGTCGAAGAACTGCTGCTGCCGCATCCGGTCAGCGCCATACTTCCCATAACCGCCGCACAAAGTGTCAGTGCCAAAACTTTCTTAAACTTCATTTCTTTCTTGTCTCCTTTTTTCTTTTTCAAATTCGCTGTAAAAGCATCCTCATCGAAAACTCTTACGTCTGCTTTGTTACAACAGCGATACTTTCAGGAGAATTTAAAATGCAAAATCCGACGACAGTAAAAAAACAGTAAAGATTTTGAGAAAATAAGGAAGAAAAGAAAAAGAAATTTTACAAAATACGATTCAAACAAACATAATTCATCCGCACAGGATGCAAAAGAGGCCGTGTATATATACACGACCTCTTCCGCATCCGTCATAACTATTCTTAATAAATTTACCTGAAGTACTCCACCCCGGACTCGAATATCCTCATATCCTGCTCCCCGTAGATGTTGACCGCCACACCGTCGCCGCGCCGCTCCGAGTGCGCCATCTTCCCGAGCACCCGTCCGTCCGGGCTCGTAATGCCCTCAATCGCCATGCAGGAGCCGTTAACATTCCACTCCTCATCCATGGTGGGCATGCCGTTCTCGTTCACATACTGCGTCGCCACCTGTCCGTTGGCAAACAGCCTGTCCAGCCACTCCTGCGGGGCGACAAACCGTCCCTCTCCGTGGGAAGCGGGGTTGGTGTAGACTTTTCCGAGCTCCGCCTGTGCCAGCCACGGGGACTTGTTCGTCACTACCTTCGTGTAGACCATCTTGGAGATATGGCGTCCGATCGTGTTGTAGGTCAGGGTCGGTGAATCCGCGTTTCCGTCCTGAATTCGTCCGTAGGGCACCAGACCCAGCTTAATCAGCGCCTGGAACCCGTTGCAGATACCCAGCGCCAGTCCGTCGCGCTCATTCAGGAGCCGCTCCACGGCCTCCTTCATCTTCGCGTTGCGGAACGCGGTCGCGAAAAACTTCGCGGAACCCTCCGGTTCGTCGCCCGCGGAGAATCCGCCGGGGAACATGACAATCTGGGAACGGTCGATCGCCTTCACAAAAATGTCCACGGATTCGCGGATATCATCCGCTGTCAGGTTCTTAAACACCTTCGTGATGACATCGGCGCCCGCCCGCTCAAATGCCTTCGCGGAGTCGTACTCGCAGTTCGTCCCCGGGAAAACCGGGATAAACACCGTCGGCTTCGCCACTTTATTCTTACAGACATAGATTTCCTTCGTATCATAGAGCTTTAACGGCAGCTCATCCGTCGCCCGGCTCGCCTTTGTCGGGAAGACCGGCTCCAGTGTGCCCGTCCATGCGTCAAGCGCCTCCTCCACCGGAATGCTTACCTCGCCGTACTGGAACACCGGCTCCGCGAGGACAGCGCCCGCGACGGAGACATTCGCCTGAAGTCCGGCCGCCTCCATGGCCGCCTTCACCGCGTCGGCATCCTCCGGCGCTACCTCGGCCACGAGATTTCCGAAGCCCGGTGCAAACGCCTCCTCCGGCTTCATGCAGCCGCAGATGGAAACGCCGAGCTTGTTTCCGAATGCCATCCGGCTGACCGCCGCCACGAGTCCCGCGCCGTCCAGTGTATAGACCGCCCGCAGCTTTTTCTTCTGCATCAGGCTATGGATCACATCGTACAGCTTCATGATCTGCCCGTAGTCCGGCAGATCGTACTTGTCTTTCTCAATGGTAAACAGCATCAGCTTGTCTCCGGCAGCCTTTAACTCCGGCGTCACGATATCCTGCTCCGTCGCCACATCCACCGCGAAGGAGGCCAGCGTCGGCGGAACATCGATCTCGTTGAAGCTGCCGGACATGGAATCCTTTCCGCCAATGGAGGGAAGTCCGAAGCCCATCTGGGCGCTGTACGCGCCGAGAAGCGCCGCAAACGGCTGGCTCCACCGGGACGGCTCCTCACTCATCCTGCGGAAATACTCCTGGAAGCTGAAACGGATCTTGTGATAATCTCCGCCCGCGGCCACGATCTTTGCCACCGACTCCACGACCGCGTAAACCGCACCGTGGTAGGGGCTCCAACTGGACAGATACGGGTCAAACCCGTAGCTCATCAGCGTCACGGCATCGCACTTTCCGGTCATCACCGGCACCTTTGCCGCCATGGACTGCGTCTCCGTCAGCTGATACCGGCCGCCGTAGGGCATGAACACGCTGCCCGCACCGATTGAACCGTCGAACATCTCCACCAACCCCTTCTGGGAGCAGACATTCAAATCCTTTAAGGTGTCAAGCCACGCCGCGCGGATATCATTTGCAGCCAGATCCTTCGCCACGGCATCCGTTGCGATCCGGTCGAAATAATCATCCTCTTTCGCCGGGATATCCACCGCAATATTCGTCTCCTGATGCGCGCCGTTCGTATCCAGAAACGCGCGGGACAGATTGACGATCTCTTTTCCTCTCCATGACAGAACCAGCCGCGGCTCCTCGGTCACCACCGCAACGGGAACTGCCTCCAGATTCTCCTCCGCCGCGTAGGACAGGAACTGATCCACATTCTCCGGCGCGATGACCACCGCCATCCGCTCCTGCGACTCGGAGATGGCCAGCTCGGTTCCGTCCAGACCGGCGTATTTCTTCGGCACCTTGTCCAGATCGACGCGAAGGCCGTCCGCCAGCTCGCCGATGGCGACGGAGACGCCGCCCGCACCGAAATCATTGCACTTCTTTATAATAAAGGCGACTTCCTCCCGCCGGAACAGGCGCTGAATCTTTCGCTCTGTCGGCGGATTACCCTTCTGAACCTCCGCCCCGCAGGTGTCAATGGAAGCCGTGGTGTGTGCCTTGGAGGAACCGGTCGCTCCGCCACAGCCGTCGCGGCCGGTGCGCCCGCCGAGGAGGATGATCACATCCCCCGGATCGGAGGTCAGCCGCTGCACCGCACGGCGCGGAGCCGCGCCGAGGACGGCACCGATTTCCATACGCTTTGCCACATAATTCGGGTGGTAAATCTCCTTTACCAGCCCGGTAGCCAGTCCGATCTGGTTGCCGTAGGAGCTGTAGCCTCCGGCTGCCGACCGGACAATTTTTTTCTGCGGAAGCTTGCCCGGCAGGGTATCCTTCACAGAGCGGGTCGGGTCCGCCGCGCCGGTCACGCGCATCGCCTGGTACACATAGGTACGCCCGGAAAGCGGATCGCGGATCGCGCCGCCCAGACAGGTCGCCGCGCCGCCGAAGGGCTCAATCTCCGTCGGATGATTATGTGTCTCGTTTTTAAAGTTGATGAGCCACTCCTCCTCCCTGCCGTCCACCGTCAGCGGGACAACGATCGAGCAGGCATTGATCTCATCCGACTCCTCCTGATCCTGAAACTTTCCCTCTTTTTTCAATTTTTTCATTGCCATCAGCGCCAGATCCATCAGGCAGACAAACTTGTCCGGGCGATCGGCGTAGAGCTCCGCAAAATTGTCCAGATACTGCTCGTAGGACTTTTTGATCGGCTCCAGATAATAGCCGTCGCCGAACTGAACGTCCTTCAGCTCCGTGGAAAACGTCGTGTGGCGGCAGTGATCCGACCAGTAGGTGTCCAGCACGCGGATCTCCGTCATGGACGGATCCCTGTGCTCCTCCCCGGCAAAATAGTTCTGTATATGAAGGAAATCCTGAAATGTCATGGCCAGGCCGAGGGAGTCATACAGTTCCCGCAGAGAATCCTCCGGCATCGCGGCAAATCCGTCGAATATGACGACATCGTCCGGCTCCGCAAAATCCTGCACCAGCGTCTCCGGCTTTTCCAGCCCTGTCTCCCTCGAATCCACCGGGTTGATGCAGTGGTGACGGATCGCCGCAAGCTGCTCGTCCGTGATATCGCCCTCGATCACATAGGTCGTTGCGGTGCGGATGATGGGCTCCTCGTCCTCATTCAAAAGCTTCACGCACTGCTGAGCGGAGTCCGCCCGCTGGCCAAACTGTCCCGGCAGATACTCTACGGAAAATGTCCGCGCGCCGTTTAAATCGAACTCCTCCTCGTAGACATAGTCCACCGGCGGCTCGGAAAACACGCTCACCAGCGCCTCCCGGTATGTCTCATCCGAGATGTTCTCCACATCGTAACGAACCAGTTCCCGCACCTTCGTCACACCCGGAATGCCCAGATAGCTTCTGATCTCCGCCTCAAGCTCCCGCGCTTTCACGGCATAGGCGTCCTTTTTCTCCACATAAACTCTGCGTACACTGCTCATTTTATTTCCTCCCACTTGCTCTGCTGTCACGCCGCAGTTTCATAATCCATAATAAAAATCTTACTTGCAATCTTCTCAAGCCGCTCTAAAATATCATCAATTCTTTCTAACACAGAAGCGGAGAAATACTCTTCACCACACTGTTCACACTTTCTGCAAGGGACATTTTCGATGATTACATAACAATTATCCAATTGTGCAAAATATGTCGTAACTGCATCGTCCATTGTGCCGTTTTTACATGTTAAACATCTCATATTTTCTCCTCCTTTCTGAATTTAAACTCGGAATCCCAATGCGCAACATCCGGAAAATATGCTGTGATAATCCGGCTCCCCGATCCTTCATCACTCATAACAACATGAATTGGTTTTTTTTCATCTGTATATCCCAGTATCAGACAACTGGGAAATGGAAAATCATTCGGATATTGTTCAATAATTTCCCCTGTCATTACGGCATGCCGTATATCTCTTTTTCTGATATTGCGCTGACGGCATCGCTCTGAAGAATGCTGTGTCATCAACACATTATCCTGCTGATAATATAAACGAAGCTTGCCAATATCAATCAAAATATATCCCCTTCTCACATGATATTGCATTGAAATAACAATTCATATATCACTTTTCCCTACCTGTCTCATCATATCTTATTTTTACATTAAAATCAATGTGATTATTCTGAACCATCCTCGAAAATATTGCGCCCTTCCCAGAATTCCCTCAACATCCCCGGCAGCGTTCCAAGATCACAGGTTCGGCAGTCCTCCCACTCCCGCGGAAACAGCGCCCGGTAATCCCGCCGCAAAAACCGCTCGTCCAGCAGTCCGATCACGCCGCAGTCCGATGCGGTGCGGATCACGCGCCCGGCAGCCTGCATGACCTTGTTCATGCCGGGATACTGATAGGCGTACTCAAACCCCCGCCGCACGCCTTCCGACGCCTCCTCCGGGGATGCTTCCCGCACCTGTTCCAGTTCCCCGTTGTAGTAAGCCTTCAGAATCTCGCGTTGATTGCAGATCTGCGGCAGACCGGTGCCCACCACCAGCACGCCGATAAGCTGATCGTGTGTCAGGTCAATTCCCTCGGAGAAAATCCCGCCCAGCACGCAGAAGGCCACCATGGAAACCTCCCTCTCTTTTGAAAACTCTGCGATAAACTCCTCCCGCTCCGCCTCCCGCATGTTAACACTCTGCGCCACGCAGTCCATCCCGGTTTCCATCGCCAAAAACTGCTCCCGCACATTTTCCATAAACTGATACGACGGGAAAAACGCGATATAATTGCCCCGTTTCGCCTGCGCCGTCACCTGAATATACGCCGCAATCCGCGCGAACTCGGTCTGATTCCGCCGGGTGTACAGGCTGCTGACATCCCCGGCGGCAAAAAGCAGGCGCTGACTGCTCTGAAAGGTCGATTCCGCGTAGACCGCGTAATTGTCCGTCCGCGTGCTGAGCAGACTTTTGTAGTAGTTCACCGGAAGCAGCGTCGCGGAGAAAAAGACGGCGCTTTTTCCCCGGTCCAGACAGGTCTGAAGATTTCCCGCCGGATTCACGCAGCAAAGGTGAAGGAGAAAACGGTTTTCCCCGTCAAAATCAG
The DNA here is from genome assembly GCA_021205085.1 of Clostridiales bacterium. Classification (GTDB taxonomy): domain Bacteria; phylum Bacillota; class Clostridia; order Lachnospirales; family Lachnospiraceae; genus Eubacterium_I. The sequence continues at coordinate 9,223 of JAJPYF010000032.1, forward strand.
TGTAGATCACATATTTCTCATCCGCGAGCTCATACATCGCCATAAAATGGCGCAGCGAAAAATAAAACTCTGTGACCTCCCTGCGCTCCGCGAACTCCGCCCGCCGCCGCATAAACTCATCCATGCGCGACATAAGCCGCATCAGGGAAAAAGCAAAGCTCTCCACGCTGCTTCGCACCGTGTATATCTCACTCTCCCGCTTCCACTCCAGCATCTGCCGGTTGCAACGTTCCAACGCGGAGGCAATGCCGCGGTCGTATTTCCGGAATATGCGCCGCATTTTCAGGAAATCCTCTTTCGCCAGACAGGCGCTGTACATCTCCCGCCCGCGCTCCACCAGATTGTGCGCCTCATCGATGAGGAAGATATAATCTCCCTTTTCTCCCTCCGCGAAAAACCTGCGCAGATAGACATTCGGGTCAAAGACATAGTTGTAATCACAGATGATCACATCTGACCAGAGTGAGAGGTCGAGCGCCATCTCAAACGGACAGACCTGATACCGTTCTGCCTGTGCCAGCAGAACCTCCCGCGTGTAGTCGTCCGCCGTCGTCATCAGCTCATAGACCGCGTCGTTCACCCGGTCGTAGTGTCCCTTCGCGCGGGGGCAGTTTACGGGGTTGCAGTCGGTCTCGTCACAGGGGCAGAGCTTCTCCTTCGCCGTGATCGTCAGCACCTTGCAGCGGCACCCGTTCGCTTTCAGAAGGTCGAACGCGTCCTTCGCCACCGTCCGCGTGATCGTCTTCGCCGTCAGGTAAAAAATCCGGTCCGCCAGCCCCTCCCCGACCGCTTTCACCGCAGGGTACACCGTCGCGATCGTCTTCCCCGTGCCGGTGGGCGCCTGGAGAAACAGGATTTTCTCCCGCGCGATCGTGCGGTAGACATCCCCGGTCAGTTTTTTCTGTCCCTCCCGATAGGGAAACGGGAACTCCAGCACCTTGATGGAATCCCTGCGGATCAGGTTCCACTCGTACTGGTGATCCGTCCACTTCCGATAGGAGTCGATCAGGCTGTCGAACCAGCCGCTCAGATCGCCAAAGGAATACACTTCCTCAAACCGCTGAATCTCCTCCGTATCCAGGTCACAGTAGGTGATCTGAACGCCGATCTGCTCCAGTCCGTTCTGCAGCGCAAAAATATACGCGTAGCACTTTGCCTGCGCCAGATGCACCGGATACGGCTCCGCAAAGCGGGTCACATCCGTGTACATGCACTTAATCTCATCTATATAAAAAAGCTCTCCATGGATGTTTCGAAAAAAAATCCCGTCCGCGCGTCCCTCCAGTGCGAGCAGATAATGTCCCATAATCAGCTCATGCTTTAAGGAAACCTCCGCCCTGTACTCCGTGCCCATACGGCTCTGGATGCGGCGGTGCATGCGGCTTCCCTCCTGCATGGCCTCCTGCCGGACGCCCTTGCCGACCCGGTTGTCGATGTCGCCGGAGCGGAACACAAACTCCACCAGATTGCGGACGGAGATACGTATTTTTTCCTGTTCAACGATTTCCACGCTCTTCTGCGTATCATTCAAAAGTTCCATAATAAAAAATCAAAAAACTGTTGCTTTTTTCTCTGAGATTCTATATAATGTCTGTTGCATGCTTCGATGGCTCAGTTGGTAGAGCGACGCACTCGTAATGCGTAGGTCGTGGGTTCGAGTCCCATTCGAAGCTCTTACCGCAGCGGCAATTCCATCGATTGTCGCTGTGTGTTTCAGAGGCAACCGTAGTCTAACGGATAGAACGCAGGACTCCGACTCCTGTAATGTGGGTTCGATTCCCGCCGGTTGCATAGTGAGAGGGTATCGACTTTGAAGCGGTCAATACCCTCTCATTTTCTTACGCCTCTTTCGCCGGCAGGCAAAGGTTGATGATCAATACGATCCATGAGAAAAATACACTCAGGACAACCCATGCGGCGACATTCCGGTTCTTGTTCTTCGCGATCCTGATGTTTAAGATCAGGCAGACAATCCAGATGATAAATCCGATAATCGACACTAACATAACTCTGCTCCTCCTGTTGTTTTATATAAACGATTGTAAACGGAAAACATATGACCGTTCACAACAATTTATCTTCATTGATCCGTTCCAGAATCTCCCCCGCGATCCGGTCCGGCCGCTTCCCGTCCGTGGAAACCCGGATGTCGCAGGCTCCCTCGTAGGCAGGCCGACGCTGCTCCATCAGTCCGGCGATATACTCCACATTCATGTGGCCGTTTAGGATCGGCCGGGCTTTGGAGTTCCGGACTCTGTAGTAAATCGTGGCCGGGTCGGCCGTCAGAAGGACGATCGTCCCGCTCTCCTTCATGATCGCGACATTCTCCGGGCGCAGCACACACCCGCCGCCGCAGGAGACCACCGCCGGACTGCCGTCGGCAATCTTTTGCAGCATCTGTGTCTCCAGATCGCGAAAATGCGCCTCGCCGTACCTCTCAAAAATCTCGCTGACAGGCATTCCCGCCTCGCGGACAATCGCCGCGTCCATATCGATCTCCTGTGCCTTCATCCGGTCTCTCAGCTTTCTGGAGACCGTGCTTTTTCCGACACCCATAAACCCGATCAGGAATATGTGCTTCCTCATCTGTTCCTCCTGCCCCCCTACGCGCCCGCTCTCGACGCGTGCAGCGCATCCAGTATGTCCGCCAGCGTCTCCATCTGCAGCTGTCCCGGCGCGGACACCTGTCCGTCCGCCCCGAAGGTGATACACGACCCGACGGTCTCACCGCAGACACGGCTGATCACACCGAGTCCGCCCATGGACATGGTGACCAGCGGGAGCGAGGGGTATTTCTGCTTTATATCATTGGTCAGCTTCATCAGACGAAGCACATCGTCCGCCGAGTTCGGCATCACCGCCAGCTTGGCGATGTCCGCCCCGCCGTGCTTCATCTGCTCCATCAGCATGTGCAGGATCCGGTCATCCGGCGTCGCATGGAAATCGTGGTGGGAGGCAATGATGCGGACGCCCATTTTCTGGAAGCGGCGGATCTCCCGCTCCGGCCGCGTCGCCTCAAAAAACTCCAGATCGATCAGGTCGATGCTGCCGCTTTTTGCCGCCAGTTCATTCAGATAGAGAATCTTTTTCTCCTCCAGCGCCGTATTCCCGCCCTGCTTGGCAGTGCGGATGGTAAAAAGCATGACAGTCTGCTCCGTCAGCGGCCGGATCTCCTCCAACACTGCCTTCACACGCTCCGGCCGGTCGATCTCCTCAAAGCAATCCACCCGCCACTCAATCATCTGCACGCCCTTTTCCACAAGCGCGTCAATCTTGCCGACGATCGCCGCGGCGCCCGTCTCCACCACCGGCACACAGATCACGGGACGTCCTTCCCCGATGCGGACTCCCTTCACATCAAACGGTTCCTGCATAATCCCATCCCCTTCTCACATTACTGATATCAGTATAGCCCATCCCCAAAAAAGACGCAAGTCATTGACTTTATTTCCGCCTTGTTTTATTCTAAACTGTAAGCAATTTATCAGGGGCGGCATTGCAGATCCAACCGCGGTGTTTCGCACAGAAAGGATTTTTTACGATGGAGATTTCAGGAAAAACCGGGCTGACCGGCCTCATCGGCAGTCCGATCTCACACAGTATTTCCCCCAAAATGCACAATCTGGCGTTTCAGGCGCTGGGGTTGGATTATGTCTATCTGGCGTTTGATGTCGGACAGTCGGATCTCGCAAAAGTCGTGTACGGATTGCAGGAGATCGGGGTGAAGGGCTACAATGTGACAATGCCCTGCAAGGTAAAGATCAGGGAATACATAGATGAACTGACGCCCGCCTCTCAGTTGGCAGGCGCCTGCAATACTGTCATATTGAAGGACGGCCGCATGATCGGCCACACGACGGACGGCGAAGGCTTTATGCGTTCCGTGGCGGATTACGGGCACGATATTATCGGGAAAAAAATGACCATTCTCGGCGCCGGAGGCGCGGCGACGGCCATCATCAGCCAGGCATCCCTGGACGGGGTTTCTGAGATCGATATTTTCCGCCGGAAGCGCCCGGAGGTATTTGAACAGACGCTGGCGTTTGCCGGGCGGGTGCAGGAGCGAACCGGCTGCACCGTCCGCGTATACCCCTTCGACGACATTGAACAGATGAGAAAAAGCATTGCGGAGAGTGTGATTCTGGTCAACGCAACCAGCGTCGGCATGGCGCCGCGCGCGGAAGCCTGCCCGATTCCGGATGCCTCTCTTCTTCATCCGGGTCTGGTTGTCTACGACATTGTATATAACCCGCGGCACACCAGACTCTGCGAAATGGCCGAAAATGCCGGCTGCCCGGCTTACAACGGGCTGAGCATGATGCTGTTTCAGGGCGCGGCTTCCTTTAAGTGCTGGACCGGGGAGGAAATGCCGGTGGGGCTGATAAAGGATAAGATTATTAATTCATAAGGATTATATGATTATAGGAGATACACACTATGAGTTTCACATACTTAAAAGAGCTGCCGTCCCCGGCAGTGATTAAGAAGGAGTTTCCTCTGAGCGCGGAGTTACAGGCGCTGAAGGAGGAGCGGGACGCACAGATCAGCGCGGTGATCCGCGGGGAGTCGGACAAGTTTCTGGTCATCATCGGGCCTTGTTCGGCGGACAGCGAGGAGCCGGTCATGGATTACATCCACCGGCTTGACCGGGTCAATGCGCACACGAAGGACCGCCTGATTCTCATTCCCCGCATTTATACGAACAAGCCCCGCACCACCGGGGAAGGCTACAAGGGGATCGCGACCCAGCCGGATCCGGAGGCAAAACCGGACATGGTGGCCGGGCTGATCGCTGTCCGGATGCTCCATCTGCGCGCGATCGAGGAGACCGGACTCTCAGCGGCGGATGAGATGCTCTACCCGGAGAACTGGGATTATGTGGACGATCTTCTCTCCTACGTGGCCATCGGCGCCCGCTCCGTGGAGGACCAGCAGCACCGCCTGACCGTCAGCGGTTTTGACGTGGCCAGCGGCATGAAGAATCCGACCAGCGGCGATCTCTCCGTGATGTTGAATTCTGTCTTCGCGGCGCAGCACCCGCACCATTTTACCCACCGCGGATGGGAGGTGGACACCAGCGGCAACCCGCTCGCCCATGTTATTCTCCGGGGCGCGGTCAACAAGCGCGGCGTGACGCTCCCGAACTACCACTATGAGGACCTGATTCGCCTGCACAATATGTATGAGCAGATGGATCTTGTCAACCCGGCCTGTATCGTGGACGCGAACCACTCCAACTCCGGCAAAAAATACATGGAGCAGATCCGGATTGTGGACGAGATTCTTCACAACCGCTCCATCAGCTCGGAGATCCGCACGCTTGTAAAGGGCGTCATGGTGGAGAGCTACATTGAGCCCGGCAGCCAGAAGATCGGCGAACATGTCTACGGAAAATCCATCACAGACCCCTGCCTGGGCTGGGATGAGACCGAAAAGCTGCTGTACCATATCGCGGAAACCGCGTGATGCATTTTCGCAATCCATTTTTCAGAATCCCCTACACAGACAGGACATCAGCTTCATGAAAACAGCGGGAATCATTGCCGAATACAACCCGTTCCACAACGGGCATCAGTTTCACATCGAAGAGACACGCCGCCGCACCGGCGCGGACTATGTCATCGTCGTCATGAGCGGTGACTTTGTCCAGTGCGGGGCACCGGCGATCCTAAACAAATATGACCGCGCCGACATGGCTCTTCGCCACGGCGCGGATCTTGTCGTAGAGCTCCCTGTCACTGCTGCCCTCTCCAGCGCGGAAGGGTTCGCCATGGGCAGCATCTCCCTGCTCGACCGGCTGGGTGTGGTGGATGTTGTGAGCTGCGGCTGTGAAAACGCCGACGCTGATTCTGCACGATTCGGGAAAATCGTCAGTCTGCTCGCCGACGAACCGGAGGGGTACCGGCATCTTCTCGCTTCATATATAAGGGAGGGATTCACCTTCCCGAAAGCCAGAGAAATGGCGGCGGAGCAGTATCTGAGAAACGAGATCGGCGACGCGGGGACAAAGTCCGCATCTTCTGTCCGGCAGCTCCTCTCCGAGCCGAACAATATCCTCGCTCTGGAATACGCCAAAGCAATCCACAAGCGAAACAGTTCACTGACGCTTTGCATGATTCCCCGGCAGGGAAGCGCTTACCACGATGCCGACCTTTCCGGCAAGTATTGCTCTGCCACCGCGATACGGAATTACCTCTTGTCAGACAGCAGCCACAACCCTACCAGTCATTCCCACAAGTCATTCGCGCCCCCGCAAACTCATGCGGCCGCAGCAAATGATCCGTTCGCAAACTGCGTCCCGACAGGCATCGCAGATGCCCTGCAATATGCCGCAGCCAACCACCGGTGTCTCTGTGAAAACGATTTTTCCGACCTTCTGTTTTACGCTCTTACCGAAAAAAAGGAATGGCTTTCCTGCTTCGGCCCCGACAGCTCCGGACTCGCCTTCCGCACGGAAAATCTTCTGGAGAATTTTGAAAGTTGGACATCCTTTGCCGCCCTGCTCAAGACCAAAAATCAGACATACACGGCCATCAGCCGGTATCTGGCACAGGTTCTTCTGGATATCACGAAAGAGGATCTGCAGCTCTCCGCTTCCTGCAGCCACGCTCCCTTTGCGCGCGTTCTCGGCTTCCGGCGGGACGCGGCGCCTCTGCTGAAAGCCATGCAGTCACAGGCAGACATACCGATCCTGACACAGCTTGCCAAAAACGGGGAAAAATTAAACGCAGGGCAAAACCGCTTACTCGATCTTACCCTGCGTTCTTCCGAAATCTATAAACGAATCCTCTTTACCTGCTCCGGCAGCCGGTTAAAGTCAGAATACCGGCAGCCAATGCTGGTATATTAACAGACTTCATGAACCTTTTCCGGCCTTCTACTCCTCTTCCTCCGTCTCTTCCTTCAGGAAATGGAAGGAAATCAGCAGATCATCCTGATGCACGGAATCACCCTGCTTGACGTAGATCTTGTCGACCGTGCCCTCCACTCTGGAGACGACCGTGGTCTCCATCTTCATGGCCTCGACCGTCATCAGCGGTGTGTTCTTTGTCACGAGGTCGCCCTCCTTGACAAGAACCTTGCCGACCGTGCCGGGGATGGAGGAGCCGAGGTGCTGCGGGTTGTTCTTGTCGGCTTTCAGCTTGCTGTCCGCCTTGATCTCCAGTGTCTTATCCAGAATCTTGACCGTGCGCAGCATTCCGTTGACCGCGAAGGTCAGGACGCGCATCCCGTTGACATCCGGGTCACTCATCTCCAGATACTTGATGAGCAGCTGCTTGCCCTCGCCGATGTTTAAGTAGGTCTCCTCATTTTTCCGGAGTCCGTAGAAATAAACATGGCTCTCCAGGCGGGTCACGTCGTTGTACATCTCAAAGTGCTCACAGTAGTCCTCGTACACCTTCGGGTAGAGTGCATAGCTGATCGCCTTCTGATGCATCACTTCCTCGGACTTATCGCCGTAGTTATATTTCTCGATCAGCTGCTTTTTGATCGCGTCAAAATCAACCGGCGGCAGAGTTTTTCCGGGGCGGTCGGTCAGCGGCTCGATATCCTTCAGGACAATCTTCTGCAGTTCCTTCGGGAATCCGCCGTAGGGCTGCCCCATCATGCCCTGGAAGTAGGACACCACGGAATCCGGGTAGGAAAGCCCCGCGCCCTCAATCAGGATATTCTCCTTCGTCAGGCCGTTTTTGTACATGAAGATCGCCAGATCGCCGACTGCCTTGGAGGTCGGTGTCACCTTCACGATATTGCCCAGCAGATCATTGGCATCCTTGTACAGCGCCTTGATATCCTCGAAATCCTCCGGGGAACCCATGCTGGACACCTGCGCCAGAAGGTTGGAGTACTGGCCGCCGGGGATCTCGTATTTGTAAATCTCCGCATTGGGCGCCTTCATATCGCTCTCAAACGAGGCGTAAACCTTGCGGATCCGCGCATAATAGCGGCTCAGCTCGTCGAGCTCCTCAAAATCAAGTCCCGTATCCCGCTCGCTGCCGCGAAGCGCCTCGACCACCGCATTCATGGAAGGCTGGCTGGTCATGGAGGCCATGGACTCGATCGCCAGATCCACGATATCCACACCGGCTTCCGCCGCCATGAGTACCGTGCTGACACCGTTTCCGGTGGAATCGTGCGTGTGAAGATGAACCGGAACATGAAGCTCCTGCTTCAGCGTGGTGACCAGCTCCCGCGCCGCAAGCGGTTTTAAGAGCGCCGCCATATCCTTGATGGCAATGATATGACATCCCAGCTTCTCCAGCTCCAGCGCCATTTTCACATAATAATCCAGCGTATATTTTGTCTCGTCCGGGCTGGTGATATCGCCGGTGTAGCAGATCGTGCCCTCGACGATCTTGCCGGTCTTTAAGCACTCCTCGATGGGCATCTTCATATTTTCCACCCAGTTCAGGCTGTCAAAGACACGAAAGACGTCGATCCCGTGATCCGCAGAGACCTTGATAAATTCTTTTACCACATTGTCCGGATAGTTGCTGTAGCCGACCGCGTTAGAGGCGCGCAGCAGCATCTGGATCAGGGTATTCGGCATCCGCTCCCGAAGCAACTCCAGACGCTTCCACGGGGATTCCTTTAAGAAACGATACGCGGTATCGTAGGTAGCGCCGCCCCACGCCTCTACGGAAAACGCATTCTGCATGAAGGCATTCGTCGCGTAGGCCGCGCCGCAGAGATCCTTGCTCCTCATGCGGGTCGCCATCAGGGACTGCTGCGCGTCGCGCATCGTCGTGTCGGTGACATACAGCTTTTTCTCACCGAGAATCTTCTGGGTATACCCTTCCGCGCCCAGCTTTAAGAACTCATCCCTCGCGCCGTACACCGGCTTCGTCTTGTCATACACGGGAAGAACGCGGTTCTCAAACACGGGCTTTTCGCCGATGCCGGAATTGACGATCTTATCGCCCAGAAACTCGATAATCTTCGTCGCGCGGTCCTGGCTGACCGTCAGGTCAAACAGCTCCGGCGTCTCCTCGATAAAGGTGGTATAGCATTTCCCACTGCGGAAGGTCGGATGATTCAGGACATTGATCAGGAACGGAATGTTCGTCTTCACCCCGCGAATCCGCATCTCGCGCAGCGCCCGGATCGATTTGCGGACGGCTCCCTCAAAGGTGCGGTCAAGGGAAATTGCCTTGACCAGCAGGCTGTCATAAAACGGAGAAACAACGGAACCGGTAAAGGCATTGCCGCCGTCTAAACGGATCCCGTTTCCGGAGCCGGAGCGGTAAACCGTGATCTCGCCTGTGTCCGGAAGGAAATTGTTGGCCGGATCCTCCGTCGTCACACGCGTCTGGATCGAATACCCGATACACTGCACCGCATCCTGCGAGGCAATGTTGATTTCCTCGGAATCCAGCGGGTATCCCTCCGCCACCAGAATCTGGGACTGGACAAGGTCAATGTTCGTGATCATCTCACTGACCGTGTGCTCCACCTGAATCCGCGGGTTCATCTCGATGAAATACGGATTGTTGTCCTCATCCACCAGAAACTCCAGCGTCCCGGCGTTGCGGTAACCGACTTTCTTGCAGAGACGAATCGCAGAGTCAAATATGATCTGCCTCGTCTCGTCGGGGATGGAAAAGGCAGGCGCATACTCCACCACCTTCTGGTGGCGGCGCTGCACGGAACAGTCGCGGTCAAAAATGTGGACGACATTGCCGTAATTGTCGCCGAGCACCTGCACCTCAATGTGCTTCGGGCCGCGCAGATATTTCTCGATAAAAATCTTATCGTCGCCGAAGGCTTTCTTCGACTCGTTTTTCGCCTCGTTAAACTCCTGCTCCAGATCCTCCGCACGGTTCACGATCCGCATGCCGCGTCCGCCGCCGCCGTTGGAAGCCTTGAGCATAACCGGGAAACCGACCATCTCCGCGATCTCTCTGGCGACCGCCGGGTCCTTGATCGCGTAGTCCACGCCCGGAATGATGGGGACATTGGCTTCGATCGCCATTTTCTTCGAAGAAATCTTGTCGCCCATGGCATTCATAATGTCGCTGGAAGGTCCGATGAAAACGATTCCGTTCTGCTCACAGGCATTCACGAAATCCGGATTCTCCGACAGGAAACCATATCCCGGATGGATGGCGTCCACATTGGCGTTCAGCGCGATCCTGATAATGGTGTCGATGTCCAGATAGGCATCGATGGGACCCTTATCCGGATTCAGAGGATAAGACTCATCCGCCTTGGAGTGAAAGAGCGCGTATTTGTCTTCCTTGGAGAAAATGCTGACTGTTGAGATCCCAAGCTCGTTCAGTGCGCGGAAAACACGGATGGCAATCTCTCCGCGGTTCGCCACCAGCACCTTCCTGAACGGCCGGATCTTTACATCTTTGCTCATGTTAAAACCCCCTTCATATTGAATTATTGTGATACTGCGGCCCCCAAAGTCGGAAATATGTATGTAAGTATCTGATTTCCGACTTTTTGTCCTTTATATCACATTATACGGGAGGAAAAATAGAATTGCAATAAAAAATCGTGCAAAATGTTAAATATACGATGATTATTTATAATTATTTTACGATTAAATTTGATAAATTTTTGACAACCGCGGGATGAAATAAAAAAAATTCGATTTGAGGCTTCCCGCCCCGCATCGAATCTTTTCTTTTCGTTCTTTATCTCGCGCACTTATACTGCAGCTCTTCCCATCTCCGGTCTACCTCTTCCTGGAACTGAACGATGAGTTCCTCGTTCCCCGGCTTAAAGAGATGCTTGAACCGCCCCTGCTCCCGGAGGAAATCCTCGATGGGCAGTTTCTTCCGCGGCTCGTAGGTCAACCGCCACTTCCCGTGCTCAACCTCGAACATCGGCCAGTAGCAGGTCTCCACCGCCAGCTTGCAGATCTTCATGATGTCCGCCGCCTCATAGCGCCAGCCGCGCGGGCAGGGTGTCAGAATGTTCAGGAAAGAAGCGCCCTCTGTGTAGATCGCCTTCTCCGCCTGCTTATGGATATCGGAGAAGTTGCCGATCATCGTGGTCTGTCCGACATAAGCCACATCGTGGTCCGCGATGATGGAGGCCAGATCCTTCCGGCTCTGCATCTTTCCGTTGGACTGGGTGCCGACCGGCGTCGTCGTCGTGTCCGCAAACCGCGGCGTCGCAGAGGAACGCTGGATGCCGGTATTCATATAGGCGCCGTTGTCATAGCAGACATACACCAGATCGTGTCCGCGCTCCATCGCACCGGAGAGGGACTGAAAACCGATGTTATAGGTGCCGCCGTCCCCGCCGAAGGTGATAAACTTAAAGGTCTGATCCTCGGGCAGCCGCCCGCGTTTTCTCAGTGCGCGGTAAGCGGTCTCCACACCGCTTAAGGTCGCACCGCCGTTTTCGAAGGCGTTGTGGATGTAGCTGTCCTCCCATGATGTGTAGGGATACATGAAGGAGGAAACCTCCAGACAGCCCGTCGCGTTGCCGATCACGGCCTGATCGCCCTCGTGGAGCGCCCGCAGCACGGCACGGACCGCGATGGTCGCGCCGCAACCGGCGCACATCCTGTGTCCCGGAGCCAGACGTTCCGGCTTGCTCATAACCTGTTTAAAATTATATTTCTCAGCCATTTTCCGAAACCTCCTATGCTCTCAGCCCGATATACTGGTACTGCTCGATCTCTTTTCCGGTAGCGACGGACTCCTCCATCGCGGTGAAGACCTCCTTCGCCTCATCAGTCGTGAAATCCCGGCCGCCGAGACCGTAGATGTAGTTTGTCGTGTTGATATAGATCTTGCTGCGGTACAGACCTGCCGTCACCTCCGCGCCCAGCGGTCCGCCGTGGCCGTTGTAGCTCTCGCAGCGGTCCAGAATCGCAACTGCTTTGCAGTTTCTCAGAGCCTGTGCGATCTCCTCCGCCGGGAACGGGCGAAATACGCGAAGCTTTAAGACTCCGACCTTTTTGCCCTCCTCGCGCAGCTCGTCCGCTGCCTGCTTGGCCGTGCCCGCCGCGGAACCGATCAGCAGCATAATGTAGTCCGCGTCCTCGGTCCGGTACTCCTCAAACAATCCGTACTCCCTGCCGGAAATCTGAGCGTATTCTTTCGCCACATCCAAGATGACCTGCTTTGCATTCTGCAGCGCGATGAGCTGGTTTTTCCTTCCCTCCATCACATAGTTGGTGACCGAGTAGGGGCCGACGGAAACCGGCTTGCCGGGATTCAGCATGTACTCTTCCGGCTCATACTCACCGACAAACGCCTTCACCGGCTCGTCCTCCATCAGCTCGATGTTCTCCACCGCATGGCTGGTGATAAAACCGTCCTGGCAGATCATGATCGGCAGGCGGACGTTTTTGTTCTCCGCAATGCGGTACGCCTGAAGCATGTTGTCGTAGACTTCCTGATTGTTCTCCGCGTAGATCTGAATCCACCCGGTATCGCGGGCGCCCATGCCGTCCGTGTGGTCGCAGTTGATATTGATCGGCCCGGACAGTGTACGGTTCACCAGCGCCAGCGCGATGGGCATCCGGTTGGAGGCCGCCAGCAGCAGCTCCTCCCACATCAGGGCCAGTCCCGCCGAGGAGGTCGCCGTCAGGGTGCGCGCCCCCGCCGCCTCAGAACCGATGCTGGCACTCATCGCCGAGTGCTCGCTCTCCACCGGAATAAACTCGGTGTCAATCTCGCCGTTCGCGATGTATGTAGAGACCATCTGCGGAATCTCTGTGGACGGTGTGATGGGAAACGCCGGCATCACGTCCGGGTTAATCTGTCTGATCGCATAGGCAACGGCCTCGTTGCCCGACATTCTCTCTTTGATCGCCATTATTCCACACCCTCCTTCATCACAATCGCGCCGAACGGACATACCGCCGCGCAGATCCCGCATCCTTTGCAGTGATCCAGATCAAAGGGCAGCCGTTTGCCGTCCTTTACCGGAATGCTGCTGTCCGGGCAAACCGGCGTACACAGCAGGCACTGCTTGCACTTATCCTCCAGATAAACCGGGGTGTTATTTCTCCACTCACCGGTCTTAAACAGCTTCGAGGTACCTGCAGCAAAAATCTGCATTCCTTCCGTCATGCCGGTGTGGGGAGTTTTCTCATTAATCTTTGTAATATCAGTTCTCATCCTGCTCTCCTCCCTGCCGTGCCAACGCATCCAATGTCATCTGAAGCGCCTTCATGTTGCCCTCGATGACCTCCGGCTTCTTGGCAAATTTGTGCTGATAGGAATTGCGCATCTCGTTCAGGAACACTTCCTGCGGCATCACCTTTGTCACCGCCACCACAGCGGCCAGCATCGGGGAATTCGGGAAATATTTTCCGAGCGTCTCCTCCGAAATTTTTCTGGCGTCGATCGTATAGACCCTGCCCTGATAGCCGTTTAACTGCGGCCGGATCTCCTCGGGTGTCCGCGCGGTGTTGACGATGATCGCGCCCTCCTCCTTCAGGCCGGCTGTGACATCCACCGTGTGCAGCAGCGTCTCATCGACGACCGCCACAAAATCCGGATCGTAGATATTGGAATGTACCCGGATCACATCCTCACTGATCCGGTTAAACGCCGTGATCGGTGCGCCCATCCGCTCCGGGCCGTACTCCGGAAAGCCCTGTACATGTTTCCCGGTCTTAAACGCGACATCCGCCAGCAGCAGCGCCGCCGTCTTGGCACCCTGGCCGCCCCGGCCGTGCCATCTGATCTCAATTCCGTTCTTCACTTTGATCTCTCCTCACGTAAAATATGGAAGCAGCTGTTGTCAAAAGCAGAAACAGCTACAAAAGTATACAAAAACAAGCATACGAAAAACCCGCACACTTTTTATAGTATATACATTTTTATTGTCAATGTAAAGAGAAAATGCCTTGCTTTTTTACGATAACTGTGATATCCTATTCTGGCTTGAAAAATCGGGCTGCGCCACTGTGGCGGAATTGGCAGACGCACTTGACTCAAAATCAAGCGGGTTCACGCCCGTGCCGGTTCGAGTCCGGCCAGTGGCATAAAGATGACGGAAAACCAGCGTTTTCCGTCATTTCTATTTCGAACAGAATATTTGAACACCTATGTATATCTCGCTTTTATCTCATTTGTATTATCGTCATATGATAATGCAGACCAATCCGCCGTTGCTGTCGTTGACAATCTTCTGCATGGTATCCTGCAGCTTCATCTGGCTCTCCTCATCCATCATCGTGATTTTCCGGCGGATGCCGTCCTCCACAAGTTCTCCGACAGACTTCCCGAAAATCTTGGTCTTCCAGAGGCCGTCCGCATCATCCTGATTCTCTTTAATGTAATCAATGAGATCCTGTGCCTGCTCCTCACTGCCGATGACCGGCGCGATCTCCGTCTCGATATTCGCGCGGATCATGTGGATGGACGGCGAACTCGCCCGGATCTTCACCCCGTACCGGTTGCCGTGCCGCATCAGAACCGGCTCCTCAATGCGGATATCCCCGGCAGACGGCGACACCACGCCGTATCCGGTCGTCTGTACACTGTCCATGGCGGCGCCCACCTGATCGTAGCGCTGCTTCTGCTTTGCCATACTGCGAAAAAGCGAGATCATCTCATACTCGTCGTGAACGGGCACGCCGGTCAGCTCACTTAAGTTTTCATAGTACAGGTTTTCTCTCATCTGCATGCGAAGCCGTGCCGTGCCGGCCGCGAGGTCGACCTGCTCCGTCCCGATCTCTGTGATCTCTTCGCGCTGCGGTTCCCACTCTCTCCCGACGATATCCCGCATCTGTCCGGCTGCATACAGGATCCGCTCCGCCTCCTCCGCGGCAGCGGCCCGGACCGGATGATCCTGCGGCAGCATTTCCACCCATTTCGGCAGGAAGAAATCCAGACGGTCTACCGGAAATTCATACAGCACCTGCTGCAGGATTTTCAGAAGGTCCCCGCTCCGCATCTGCTCACAGTTCACCGGCAGAACAGACACCTGGTATTTCTCCCGCAGCTCCTCTGCCAGCGCAACTGTCTGGTCGCTGTAGGGCTTCGGCGTGTTCAGGAGAATCACGAACGGTTTCCCAATCTCCTTTAACTCCGCTACCGTCCGCTCTTCTGCCGGCAGATACGCGGCCCGCGGAAGGTCCGTAAAGCTCCCGTCGGTGGTGACCACAATCCCGATCGTGGAGTGCTCGCGGATGACACGCTGCGTCCCGATCATCGCCGCCTTCGCAAAGGGAATCTCATAGTCATACCACGGCGTTCGAACCATCCGCTCCTTCCCGTCCTCCATATGTCCGTTCACGCCGTCAATCAGGTAGCCGACACAGTCGATCAGACGAATCCGCACCGGCAGATTCTCCTCCAGCTTCACCTCCACCGCTTCCCTCGGAATGAATTTCGGCTCCGTCGTCATGATGGTCTTTCCCTGCGCCGCCTGCGGAAGCTCATCCACGGTCCGGCTCTTCTCATCGCCCTCCTCCATCCGGGAAAGCACCATCAGATCCATGAAGCGCTTGATAAACGTAGATTTTCCGGTCCGCACCGGGCCGACCACACCCAGATAAATATCTCCTCCGGTCCGCGCCGCTATATTTTGATAGATAGTAGTATCCGGCATATGTAATTTGTCCTCCCTGACCCGATCTCTCAAAAAGCACTTTCCCGCTTTTTCCGGGCAAAATCCTTTTTTACATTCTTATGATGCAATGTGGTTTCTTAGAACGCCGGAAATTTTTCACTTTTTTAATAAATTTTCGATTGCAAAAGAACAGATGACCTGATACAATATATCAGAATTGGTAACTTATACGATACTTAATAACTTTATTCACAGTAAGAAACTATTTTGTCAGTGAATTACATATTGCAGACAGGGGAGGTGTTGGTTATGGACGCTGTGAATCCGTATCATTTTGTAACAAACTGTATTTCCGGAAAATGGAAAATGACCCTTCTTCATCACATTCACCATTACGGGAAGATTCGCTTCAATGAGACGAAGAAGGCGCTGAAGGTCAGCGAGAAGGTACTGAGCCAGCAGTTAAAGGAGCTGACCCGTGACGGGCTGGTCGAACGGATCCAGTACAACACGATCCCGCTGAAGGTGGAGTACATTCTGACGCCGCTCGGCAAGGATCTGATCCCGGCGCTGGACATCCTCTATGTCTGGAGCATCCGTCGGTTGAATGAACTGAACCTGCCCATCGACCCGGACGCGTTAAAGGTCCATACGGAGATGAAGTATCAGGATCAGCTCAAAGATATCATGGACAAGTATATCGATGAACAAAGCACGGACTGAGCCGGCCACCGGCCGATTGGCAAAGGCGAAAAGAAATCCCCTTGTTTCAAGGGGATTTCTCCGTATTATATGACATATGTAACGCTTCGGAATTCCTACTTTCCTGCCGTCGCCGCCGCTGCCAGCACCAGAGAGAGGTACTTCTCCTTCGCGGAGGATCC
>JAJPYF010000092.1 GCA_021205085.1 Clostridiales bacterium
TATAAAAGAATGAGGCTCAGGGGACAGATATGATACAACACTACCGCAGTCGAATATACGGGGAGGATAAAGGATGGGATTTCTGACAGATATACAGCTTTTCTGGCTGATACTCTTTGCTGTTTTTCTGGTAGCAGAACTGGTATCCCTCGGTCTGACATCAATCTGGTTTGCCGGCGGCTCGCTGGTCGCGCTGCTGTTCAGCTTTACGAAGGCCGGCGTTTATGTACAGGTAATCGCAGCGGTTATTGTGTCGCTGGTGCTGCTGTTTCTGATTCACCCATGGGCAGAGAAGCACTTTAACCGGGAGCGCGTGCAGACAAACGCGCAGAGCCTGGTCGGGCAGACGGCGATTGTCATAGAGGAGATCGACAATATCCGCGCGCAGGGCAGGGTTCTCGTCCGCGGGCAGGAGTGGTCGGCCCGGAGCGCTGCGGAGACGGAGCACATCCCGAAGGATGCGCGGGTCACGATACGCCGGATCAGCGGCGTGAAGCTCATTGTTGAGAGAGAGGACGGGCCGCAGGATTTGCAGTAACACAACAGGGAGCGGGAGATCCCTGAAAATATAATAAAGAATCATTGCTGACAGGTGGATTGCCATCGCACGAAAGGAGATTACATGCTTATTGCCATCATCATTGTTATTGTCATTATTGTGATTATTATCGCTTCCTGCGTGAAGATCGTCCCGCAGGCGAACGCGTTTGTTGTGGAGCGTCTCGGCACGTATCAGAGCACATGGGAAGTGGGACTTCACTTCAAGATGCCGTTTATCGACCGCGTTGCGAAGCGCGTACTGTTAAAGGAGCAGGTGGTTGATTTCGCACCGCAGCCGGTGATCACCAAGGATAACGTTACCATGCAGATCGATACGGTCGTATTTTTCCAGATCACGGATCCGAAGCTCTTTGCCTACGGTGTGGAAAATCCGATCATGGCGATCGAGAACCTGACGGCGACGACCTTGAGAAATATCATCGGTGATCTGGAGCTGGACGAGACGCTGACCTCCAGAGAGACGATCAACACGAAGATGCGCGCATCTCTTGATATTGCCACGGACCCGTGGGGCATCAAGGTAAACCGCGTTGAGCTGAAAAATATCATCCCGCCACAGGCCATCCAGGACGCGATGGAGAAACAGATGAAGGCGGAGCGTGAGCGCCGTGAGGCGATCCTCCGTGCGGAAGGTGAGAAGAAATCCACGATTCTCGTGGCGGAAGGTAAGAAAGAGTCTGCAATCCTTGATGCGGAGGCCGAGAAACAGGCGGCGATCCTTCGCGCGGAGGCAAAGCGCGAGGCTACCGTTCAGGAGGCACAGGGTCAGGCAGAGGCGATCTTAAAGATTCAGCAGGCCAACGCGGACGGACTTCGTTTCCTGAAGGAGGCAGAGCCGAATGCGGCAGTGCTGCAGATCAAGAGCCTGGAGGCATTCGCAAAGGCAGCCGACGGAAAAGCGACCAAGATCATTATCCCCTCCGAGATTCAGGGGATCGCGGGACTCACAAAATCCGTGGTGGAGGTTGCTGCGGATGTGAAGGGTGAGGCATAATACCGCGCTTTATTCGTCCGGGAAATAGCGGGAGTTTTACAGTAAACGGGGTGGCCGCAGTGCGGCCATCCCCGATCGTGTCATATGGGGGCTGCTTTTCCGGCAGCCCGCTTCATGTTAAAAATCATGTCAGAGAGTAGGTGTCATTATGGATTTGAAAGGGAAAAATTTTCTGAAGCTGCTGGACTTCTCGCCGGAAGAGATTACATATCTGATCGATCTTGCGGCGGATCTGAAGGACAAAAAAAAGAAGGGAATCCCGCATGATGTACTGCGCGGGAAAAATATCGCGCTGATTTTTGAGAAAACAAGCACGAGAACCCGCTGCTCTTTTGAGGTGGCTGCCTATGATCTGGGTATGCAGGCGACGTTTCTGGATCCCTCGGCCTCCCAGATCGGGAAAAAGGAGAGCATTGCGGATACAGCCCGTGTGCTGGGTCGTATTTATGACGGGATTGAGTATCGCGGCTTCGGACAGGAAATCGTGGAGGAGCTCGCGAAATACGCCGGCGTGCCGGTGTGGAACGGGCTGACAAATGAGTTTCATCCGACGCAGATGTTGGCAGATGCCCTGACGATCCGGGAGCATTTCGGCCGCATAAAGGGGATCAAGCTGGTCTATATGGGCGATGCCCGTTATAATATGGGGAACTCGCTTATGATCTTATCCGCAAAGCTGAGGATGCATTTTGTGGCCTGCACGAACAGGAAGTATTTCCCTGATCCGGCGTTGGTGGAGACCTGCCGGGAAATTGCGGCCGGGACAGGAGCCGTGATCGAACTGACGGAGGATGCCGCCGCAGGCGTACAGGGTGCGGATGTAATCTACACGGATGTCTGGGTGTCCATGGGTGAGCCGGACGAGGTGTGGGAGGAGCGGATCCGGGATCTGACTCCGTATCAGGTGAACCGTGCGCTGATGGAGGCCGCGGGCGCGCAGTGCCGTTTTATGCACTGTCTTCCCGCTTTCCATGATCTGGGGACAAAGATCGGCGCGCAGATTCATGACAAATACGGACTGGACGCGATGGAAGTGACGGATGAGGTTTTTGAAAGTGAGCAGTCCATTGTCTTTGACGAGGCGGAGAACCGTATGCACACGATCAAAGCGGTGATGCTGGCGACGCTGGGAGACTAAACGGCGATGAAGGAAAAGATCTTACAGCTTCTCAGGGAAACCGACGGTTTCCTCTCCGGCCAGGAGATCAGCCGGAGGTTCGGCGTCAGCAGGACAAGCATATGGAAGGCCATCCGCCAGCTGGAGGAGGCGGGCTATGAGATTGAGGCGGTGCGCAACCGGGGGTATCGCCTGTGCATGGAGCCGGATCTGCTGACCGCGGAGCGTGTGGAGGAATACCTTGACACAGAGTGGGCGGGACATCCGCTGCAGGTGTTTGACACGGTGGATTCCACCAATACGGAGGTAAAGCGTCAGGCGGAGTCCGGCGCGGTGCAGGGATTATTGGTGGTCGCGGAGGAACAGACGGCCGGAAGGGGCCGCCGCGGCAGGACATGGGAGTCTCCGAAGGGAAGCGGGATTTTTATGTCGTTGTTGTTGAAGCCGGACATTGAGCCGGGACATGCCTCCATGCTGACGTTGGTCATGGGAATGGCGGTGCGGTCAGCGATGGAGGATCTGGGTGTGTCGGGCGTACAGATTAAGTGGCCGAACGACATTATCTGCAGTAGGAAAAAGGTCTGCGGTATTCTGACGGAGATGAGCGCGCAGATGGATTATATCAATTACATTGTGATCGGCGTGGGCATCAATGTTCACAACCGCGATTTCCCGGAGGCGGTGGCACAGATGGCGACATCCGTATATCAGCAGACGGGGGAGCGTATCTGCCGGGCTGAGCTGACCGCAAACTGTATGCGGCAGTTTGAGAAATATTATGCCGTCTTTTTAAAAACACAGGATCTCTCCGCATTGGAGGACGAGTATCAGGCGCACTTGGTCAATCGGGACAGGCAGGTGCGCGTGATGGATATGAAACGGGAATACACCGGTGTTGCCCGCGGAATCAACGCGGGCGGGGAGCTTCTGGTGGAGACGGCGGACGGCACGGTCTGCGTCTCCGCGGGAGAGGTGTCCGTCCGGGGCGTGTACGGATATGTGTGATAGGAGGGGAGAATGTTTTATGAATGACGAAGAAACCATACTCTGTGTGTCCAGTGCATACACAAAGCAGTATTATCTGAATCCGGAGTTTGATGGTTTGCCCGCGCAGGTTCAGGATGAGCTGAAGATTCTCTGTGTGCTGTACACGGAGGATGTGGGCGGTGTTCTGGTGATGAAGTTTGATGCGGACGGCTGCCTGCAGCTGGAAACCTCCGCAGGCGATGGGGACCTTCTGTATGATGAGATCGAGAGTGTTTTAAAGATCCGTCAGATACAGAACACGAAAACAGAGCTGTTGGAGTCGCTGGAGCTATACTATAAGGCAGTTTTTCTGGGAGAGATCGAGGAGGATGACATCTGATGTTACTGACAGTGGATATCGGAAATACAAACATTACGTTGGGCGTATTCGACGGGAAAAAGCTGCGGACCACGTTTCGCATGACAACGATACAGACACGCACGTCGGATGAGTACGGCATGGTGATTTGTGAGCTGCTGGTTCACAATGAGGTGGCGGTGACGGACATTACGGATGCGATCGTCGCGTCGGTGGTCCCGAATGTCATGCATTCTCTGGCCAATGCCATTGTCAAATACTTTCGCACGAAGCCGATCATCATTGAATCCGGCATTAAAACCGGCATCCGCGTCGCGGGACGCAATCCGCGTCAGGTGGGAGCGGACCGGATCGTGGATGCGGTGGCAGTGTACGAGCTTTACGGCGGACCGGCGATCGTGGTTGATTACGGAACCGCGACGACTTTTGATCTGGTGGACGAGGACGGAACCTTTACCGCGTGTGTGATCGCGCCGGGGATCCGGACATCGGCGCAGTCGATGTGGAGTATGGCGGCAAAGCTGCCGGAATTTGAGATCAAAAAGCCGAAGAGCATTCTGGCGCAGGATACCATCGCGTGCATGCAGGCCGGTCTGGTTTACGGACAGGTCGGGCAGACGGAGTATATCATCCGCCAGATGAAAAAGGAGTTCGGTCGGGAGGATGTGAAGGTGGTCGCCACCGGCGGGCTGGGACGCATCATTGAGCAGGAGACGGACGCGATCGATATCTATGATCCGCAGCTTACGCTGTACGGAATGCGCCTGATTTTTGAGGAGCAGAAAAAGTGAGAAAACGCCGGAGAACCGAGGGATGATATGAGACCAACAGAGAAGCTTCAGATCGGCAATGTGGTTTTAGAAAACAATTTGATTTTAGCACCAATGGCAGGAGTTTCCGACCTGCCATTTCGTTTGCTGTGCAAAGAACAGGGCGCCGGCCTTGTCTGCATGGAAATGGTCAGCGCAAAAGCAATTTATTATGGGAATAAGAATACGGAAAAGCTGATGGAGATTCGTCCGGAGGAACAGCCGGTTTCCCTTCAGCTTTTCGGCTCGGATCCGGATATTCTGGCGGACATGGCGGCAAAAATCGAGGAGCGGCCGTTTGCCGTTCTGGATTTCAATATGGGCTGCCCCGTGCCGAAGGTGGTCAAAAACGGCGAGGGGTCGGCGCTGATGAACGATCCGCGGCTGGCAGAGAAGATTTTGTCTAAGCTGGTTAAGGCAGTAGAAAAACCGGTGACAGTAAAGATCCGCAAGGGATTTGACGAGGAGCATGTCAACGCGGTGGAGATCGCAAAGATCGCGGAGAGCTGCGGCGTCGCCGCGGTGACCGTTCATGGAAGAACCCGGCAGCAGTATTACGCGGGAGCGGCGGACTGGGAGATTATCTGCCGTGTGAAAGAGACGGTTCGTATTCCGGTGATCGGGAACGGCGACCTGCGCTCGGCGCGGGATGTGATCCGGATGAGAGAGGAGACCGACTGCGACGGGTTTATGATCGGGAGAGGAGCGGAGGGAAATCCGTGGATTTTCCGGCAGATTCTTCATGAGCTGGAGACGGGGGAACCCCTGCCGAAACCGTCCGCCCGCGAGGTGGCGGATATGATCCTTCGGCATGCCGGACTCTTGCTGGAGGTGAAGGGGGAATATATCGGTATCCGGGAGATCCGAAAGCATGCGGCGCGGTATACGGCCGGTTATAAAAATTCTTCGCGCCTGCGGGGGCGGATCAACGAGATCCGGACCTACGGGGATCTGGAGCGGCTGCTGGAGGAATTTTTGTGCGCATAAGGAAAAAGTAAAGCGCATATTCTTAACTAACCGCAACCGGACGGAATGAATTGTGCGCAAGAGCAGAGATTTTTTCGGAAAATGGAAGAGCTTCTTTCAGAGACGGAGGCAAAAAGCGGGAGCAGACGCCGGACAGGAAAACCGGGAAAGCACGCCGTGGGTCAATCCGTACCTGGCTTACAGCCGGGCAGTCATCGAGGCGGTGCTTGAGATGCGGGGGCTGGATTACCGCCGGTTTCGCCCGATTCTGATCGATACAGACTGCCCCGGTCAGGTTTTCGGGGAGGAGGATGATGTCGATCAGGTGCTCGCCCAATTGGAGGACGGGTTGAATTTTCTGGAAATTTGCACGGACAGGCCGGATTATTTCACGGACTGGAAAGACTACATGGAAGCGGAGTACGGCCTGATCGTCCGCATCGTGCCGAAATCACGGGACATGCCGCTGTACGGCAACATGGTTCTGGATTTTGAACGGAACGGGGAGGCGGATGTTT
>JAJPYF010000069.1 GCA_021205085.1 Clostridiales bacterium
ATCATATTAAAAAATTACAGTAGTCATAATTACTTCATTAGACTAAATATCAGAAATAAAGATATGGGAATCATTTCGGATAAAAAGTAATGGGAACGGAATGAGACTGCAAAAAGTATCTCAGAAATAGAGGTATAAGCATGTATAACGAAATGCAATTTTTGATTTATAAATCTGCAGATGAAGATGTATCTGTTAATGCTATTATTAAAGATGAAAGTATTTGGCTGACGCAAAGATCTATGGCAGAATTGTTTGGCTGTTCGTCAGATAATATTTCTTTGCATTTGAAGAACATTTTTTTTGATAAAGAACTGGATGAAAACGCAACTTCCGAGGAAATCTCGGTAGTTCAGACAGAAGGAAACAGACAAGTACGAAGGAAACAGAAATTTTATAATCTGGATGCTATTATTTCTGTTGGATATAGAGTGAATTCGCGCAGAGCAACCAGATTTCGTATTTGGGCGACAGGAGTCTTAAAGGAATATATGACGAAAGGATTTGTACTGGATGACGATCGCCTAAAACAGGGGAAAATAGCTTTCGGTAAGGATTATTTCAGAGAACTGTTGGAACGCGTTCGATCGATTCGGGCAAGTGAACGTCGGATTTGGCAACAGATTACAGATATTTTTGCAGAATGTAGTATTGATTATGACAAAGATTCCCGAATTACGCGTGAGTTTTATTCAATGATTCAGAACAAGTTTCATTTTGCTATTGTGGGTAAAACAGCTGCAGAGATTATATATACTCATGCAGATCGCAACAAAGAGCATATGGGCTTAATCACATGGAAACATTCGCCGGATGGTAGGATATTAAAATCCGATGTATCTATTGCTAAGAATTATCTGGATGAGAAACAGATTCGTCAGCTAGAACGTGCGGTCAGTGGATATTTTGATTATATAGAAGATCTCATAGAGCGAGAAAATACATTTACTATGGAAGAATTTGCGGCCAGTGTTAACGAATTCCTTGCTTTTCGCCGATATGACATTTTGGTAGACAAAGGAAGAATATCTGCTCAAAAGGCTAGGATGAAAGCAGAGGCAGAATACGATGAGTATAATAAAACGCAGCAAATATCTTCTGATTTTGATAAGGAAGTGAAAAAATGCTTGGAATTAGAAAAGGAGAGTTCCAAAGCTGACAGGAGATAGTTGTAGATGAGTTTCTGTCGAAAAAGCCAATGCATTCGTTTGTTTAACAATCGCGCGCGAGAGAAGCCATCGGATGCTATAGTATGTTTTTAAGAGGAACGAAAGTATGCGACTGATTCACTGTGCGGATCTGCATCTGGATTCCGGAATGCGGACGCATCTTACGAAGGAAAAGGCCAGAGAGCGGAAAAAGGAGCTGCTGCTGACATTTCAGCGGATGGTGGAGTATGCCGCTGAAAATGAGGTGGAGGCGATTCTTATTGCGGGCGATCTCTTTGACACGAGGAATATTTCTGCGACTGCCTGCCATGCGGTGTGGGATGCCGTGTGCAGCCACAGTGAAATCACGTTTTTTTATCTGAAGGGGAATCACGATACGGAGCGGTTCCTCGCGGAGCGGGAGACACAGCCGGATAATTTTAAGACCTTCGGAACGGAGTGGACATCATGGCCGCTTGGGGAGCGGATTGTTGTCTCCGGATTGGAGCTGACGGAGGAGAATGCGGGAAACGCATATCATTCTCTGGTGCTGCGGCCGGAGATGTTTCATATCGTCATGCTTCACGGGCAGGAGACGAAAACCGGCGCGAAGGATCGGGCGCAGGTCATCCGCCTCCGTGACCTGAAGCACAAGGGGATTGACTATCTGGCGCTGGGACATATTCATTCTTACAAAGAAGGGCAGATCGATGCCCGCGGCGTCTGGTGTTATCCCGGCTGTCTGGAGGGACGGGGGTTTGACGAGTGCGGGGAGCATGGGTTTGTCCTTCTGGATGTGGATGAGAGCGCCGGGACATGTACGCGCCGGTTTGTGCCGTTTGCGAGCCGGAGACTCTGGGAGGTGCCGACAGATATCAGCGGGTGTGAGACACCGGCCGGGATGCTGGGGCGAATCCGGGAGGCGCTGGGCGGGGCGGTCTCACCGGCGGATCTGGTGAAGGTTGTCCTGACCGGGGAGATGGACGTTGAGAGCCGGATTGATTCGGACTACCTGCAGAAATCTCTGGAGCCGGATTTTTATTTTGTAAAGGTATCCGATGAGACAACCCTCCGCGTGGACGCGGATCGGTTTTCGCTGGATGAGACGCTGAAGGGGGAGTTTGTCCGAACTGTGATGGCGGCGGAGGATCTCTCAGAGGAAGAGCGCGCTGCGGTCATTCGCTTCGGCTTGCGCGCGATCGCCGGGGAGGAGGTGCTGGGGTGCGACTGATTCGATGTCATATAGAAAATTTCGGAAAACTTCACGACGTGTCTGTAGATTTTGAGCGGGGCTGCCATGTTATCTGTGAGGAAAACGGCTGGGGGAAGAGCACGCTGGCAGCGTTTATCCGGGTGATGCTGTTTGGCTTTGAGGGGGAGAGCCGGAGAAAAAATATCGAGAATGAACGGAAGCGCTACCAGCCGTGGCAGGGCGGAGGCTATGGCGGAAGCCTGACCTTTGAGGCCGGAGATGCGGTCTATATGGCAACGCGGATTTTCGGAGATAAGAAGGCAAACGACAGTTTTGAACTCCGGGACGCTGCGACGAATGTAAAGAGTGAAGCGTATACGGAGAATCTGGGCGAGGAGCTGTTTTCACTCAACAGCGAATCATTCATGCGCACGGTCTTTATCGGGCAGAATGACTGTGTCACCGGGACGACGGACAGGATCAATGCCCGGCTCGGCAATATCACGGACAATATGAATGATCTGGATTGTTACGAGAAGGCCGCCGGAGCGCTGCAGGAGGTGTTGAACCGGTTGAATCCGCGGAGGAAGACCGGGGAGATTTACCGGATGAACGACCGGGTGACGCGGCTGCAGACAGAGGTGTCGCAGGGTGCGGCGTTGGAGGATTCCATTCGTCAGTATGAGGAGATGGAGGCGCAGGAACGTCAGCGTCTGCGGGAGATCAGCGCACAGCAGGAGACGATCTTCGCGCAGCAGCGGCAGACAAGCTGTCTGCAGGATGCGCGGGCGAAGCGCGCGGCGTACCGGCAGTTGAGTGAATCCTGTGAGGAGAAGGCGGAGGCATATCGGCGGGTGGCAGCCGTTTTTCCGGGGGAAATTCCCACGGAGGAGGAGCTGCGGGTCGGAATGGCGGCTTGTGATGAGGCGGAGCGGGCGGCTGAGGGTGCGCGCATCTGCCGGCTGACGCAGGAGGAGATGGAGGAACTGCGGGCACTGGAGGAGCAGATGGCTGCAGGGCAGCAGGAGTCACCGAAGCAGAGCTCTGATTTGGAAGCGTGCGGAGAAAAGAGCCCCTTGTCGGAGTCCCGCAAGGGAGAGGAAGATTTTTCTGAATGGGAGAGTATCCAAAGCGGCGGGAAAAATATGGTATCGGAAGATGGGTTACAGAAACCGATGCAGGGAAAAAAAGGAGCTGCTTCTCAGTTGACTTCCGGCGCGTTGTTTTTCATTGCCGGAATCATACTTACTATTTATTTTAGGAATTCCGGGCGGTCTATAACAATTTTAACGGTCATCCTTGCGGCGGTCGGCGTGCTGCTGCTGATTGTCGGTCTGTTTACAAGACATCATTTCGCGGAGGAAGAACAGAAAAGGCAGGAAGAGGAGGTTCGCAAACGGGAGGAAGAAGAGCGTCTCCGGATGGCGGCCGAGGAGCGCCGTCGATGGGAGGAGGAGCGCGCCCGCGCGGACCGTGCGCAGCGGCAGCAGCGGAGGGATGCTCTGGCACAGAAGCGTCGCGACTATCAGGCATATCGGGTGCAGCATGAAGCGGCGAGAGCGCAGCTTGCGGATCTGTTTCAGAAAATGGGCCTGCTCCTGTCTGACGCGCCGAGGGAGCAGCTTCAGACTGTTTGGCGGCAGCGGATCGAGTGGCAGCAGGCGAAAAGAGAAGCGGATGCCGCGCGGCTGAAAAAGCAGGAGTTCGAGTCGCAGAACGGAGCTTCCCTGACGCCGGATACAGCGGAAGAGAATTTTGTCACTCTGGAAGATTTAAACCGGCAGCAGCGAAAGCTGGAGCAGGAGGCGGATGCCATACGGAACCAGATGGAGGTTTCCCGCGCACAGTTGACTTCTCTCCGTGAAAAATACGATGAGTGGACGGAGACGAAAGAGCGGCTGTCCCGGGAAAAGAGCGATCTGAAAACGATGCGGGAGCAGTATCGCCATGTGCAGCGGGCGCAGGAATATCTGGCTACGGCGAAAGAGACGCTCACAGCCAGATATATGGAGCCGCTGATGAACAGCTTCTCCCGGTATTATCAGGTGGTGGCCGGGACATCCGGCATGGCGGTGGAGCGATACCGGATGGACGCGAACACGCAGATTACCGTTGAGGAGGAGGGAATGCAGCGGGAGACCGCATATCTCAGCAGAGGATATCAGGATCTGATCGGGTTCTGCCTGCGGCTGGCGCTGGTGGACGCTATGTATCAGGAGGAGCGGCCCTTCCTCGTGCTGGACGACCCCTTCGTGAATCTGGATGAGGAGAAAACAGCCGGCGCCGGACGTTTGCTGAAGGAAGTGTCCGAAAATTATCAGATTATCTATTTTACTGCGCGGCTATAATTCCTTATTTTTGAAAAAGTTTGTTTCTTAAAATAAAATAATTGCGCATCCGTGTATAAAATAATATAATGAGCGAAGGCAATGAGCCGCGCAGGAATGGTCACGGCGAAGAAAGAGTATAGAAGAGATGCGAGGATGAGAGTATGAGAAAGGTTGTTAAATTCGGCGGAAGTTCGCTGGCTACGGCAGCGCAGTTTGAGAAAGTGGGAAATATTATCCATGCGGACAAGGACCGCAGGTTCGTGATTCCCTCCGCGCCGGGACGGCGTTTTGACGGTGATACGAAGGTGACGGATCTGCTGTACGCCTGTTATGCTGCAGCGGAGGCGGGAGAAGATTTCACGGAGAAGCTGGAGGAGATTCATGACAGATATCGGGAGATCATTTCGGGGCTGAAGCTTGATTTTTCGCTGGATGAGGATTTTGAGATCATCCGCGGGAATTTTAAGGAGAAGGCCGGATCTGATTACGCCGCATCCCGCGGAGAGTATCTGAACGGAAAGATTCTGGCGGTTTATCTGGGTTATGAGTTTATCGACGCGGCGGAGGTGATTCGTTTTTCTGACGACGGAACGTTTGCCGCGGATGAGACGGACCGGATCATGGCGGCGCGGCTGGCATCCTGTGAAAATGCAGTAATTCCGGGATTTTACGGCTCCTATGCGGATGGCCGTGTGAAGACCTTCTCCAGAGGCGGTTCCGACATTACGGGGTCCATTGTGGCGCGGGCGCTTCGTGCGGATCTTTACGAGAACTGGACGGATGTCTCCGGTTTCCTTGTGACAGACCCTCATCTGGTGGAGAATCCGGAGGTTGTGGACATGATCACGTACCGGGAGCTGCGCGAGCTCTCCTACATGGGCGCTTCGGTACTCCACGAGGAGGCTATTTTCCCGGTTCGCAAGGCGGGCATGCCGATCAATATAAAGAATACGAATCATCCGGAGGATCCCGGAACAATGATCGTGGCGACCACGAGCAAAAAGCCGCGCTTTACCATCACGGGGATCGCCGGGAAGAAGGGGTTTGTGGCGGTCACGGTGGATAAGGACATGATGAACTCGGAGATCGGGTTTTGCCGCAAGGTGCTGAGTGTGTTCGAGGAGAACCATATCTCGATTGAGCATATGCCCTCCGGCATCGATACCATGTGTATTCTGGTTCATCAGGATGAGTTTCAGGAGCATGAGCAGGTGGTTCTCTCCGGTATTCAGCGTGCGGTTGAGCCGGACTTCATCGGTGTGGAGCCGGATTTGGCGCTGATTGCCGTTGTGGGACGCGGGATGCGCGAGACGCGCGGCACAGCCGGCCGTATTTTCTCCGCATTGGCCCATGCGAAGATCAACTGCCGCATGATCGATCAGGGCTCCAGCGAGCTGAATATCATCATCGGCGTTGCAAACGAGGATTTTGACGCGGCGATCCGGGCCATCTATGACATTTTTATCCTGACGCAGCTGGCATAGAGGCCGACAGCAGCGAACCGGGAACGGAGCCGGCTGTTTGAAAGAGAGAATTTGATGAAAAATAATTACAAAATGCTCCTGTCCTACGACGGCTCCCGCTATCTCGGATGGGAGCATCAGCCGAATACGGATATGACGATTCAGGGCAAGCTTGAGCAGGTGCTGTCCAGAATGACCGGGCAGGAGACGGAGGTCATCGGCGCGGGGCGGACGGACGCCGGGGTGCACGCCCGTGGGATGGTGGCCAACGCCCGCATGGAGACCGCGCTGTCAGAGACAGAGATCCGGGATTATATGAACCGGTATCTGCCGGACGATATCTGTGTCCGCGATGTGCGGCAGGCGTCGGATCGTTTTCACAGCCGCTACAATGCGCGCGGAAAGACCTACCGCTACACCTGCTACGTCGGGGAGTGTAAGCCGGTTTTTGATCGGAAGTATGTCTATGTGCCGGAGGATGTGCCGGACGTGGCACGGATGCAGAAGGCCGCGGAGCTTCTCATCGGGACGCATGACTTTGCAAGCTTCTGCAGCAATCCGCGGATGAAGAAGTCCACCGTGCGGAAGGTGGACCGGATTGAAATTGTGCAGAAGGGAGCCTACCTGACCTTTACCTATCACGGAACCGGTTTTCTGCAGCATATGGTGCGGATTCTGACCGGAACGCTTTTGGAAGTCGGTTACGGAAAGCGGGAGCCGGAGAGCATGGAGGAATTGATCGCGGCGCGGCAGCGCGCGCTGGCAGGGTTCACGGCGCCCGCAAAGGGGCTGTGCCTGATGAAAGTGGATTATGACTGACAGTTATATAAAAGAAATTGAAATAGAAGAATTGCTTCATACAGACCCGGCCCAACGGTTTATCGTCGACATTCGTCCGGCGGATGTGTTTGCCCGCGGCACGATAGAGGGGGCGGTGCATCTTTCGGCGGAGGAGATTCCGAAGCGGATGAAAGGGATGGATCCGTCGCAGCCTGTCTATGTCCTCTGCCATACCGGTGAGCAGAGCATGGATGTTGTATATGATCTGGTCGGGGAAGGGTTTTCGGCGGTCAATGTGAAGGGCGGTTACCGTGCATATCTGAAATATCAGCTTGCGCAGCTCATGGCGGCCGATGAGGCACAGGAAAAGGAGCGGGAACAGATCGAGCGCAGCCTGATCAAAAAGTTCCGCAAGCCGATCTGGCGGAAGTTCACGAAGGGCATCAATGAATATGAGATGATCCAGGACGGCGATAAGATCGCGGTCTGTATCTCCGGCGGCAAGGATTCCATGTTGATGGCGAAGCTTTTTCAGGAGCTGCAGCGCCACGGCAGGGCGAATTTTGAGCTGGTATTTCTCACCATGAATCCGGGATATAACGAGGAAAACTGGAGAATTATTCAGGACAATGCGAAGCTGCTGGGCATTCCGCTGACGGTATTTGAGACAGAGATTTTTGACACGGTGGCCACGATCGATAAGAATCCCTGTTACCTCTGCGCCCGGATGCGGCGGGGCTATCTCTATTCGCACGCGAAGGAGCTGGGCTGCAACAAGATCGCCCTCGGACACCACTTTGACGATGTCATCGAGACCATCCTCATGGGCATGTTTTATGGCGGAAAGGTTGAGACCATGATGCCCAAGCTCCACAGCAAAAACTTTGAGGGGATGGAGCTGATCCGCCCGATGTACCTGATTCGTGAGGAGGACATCAAGGCATGGCGTGACTACAATCATCTTTGTTTCATCCAGTGCGCCTGCCGATTTACGGAAAATTGTGCAAGCTGCGGCGGCGCGCAGGGTTCCAAGCGCGAGGAGATGAAGGAGCTCATCGCGCAGCTTCGCGAGAAGAGCGAATTCATTGAGATGAATATTTTCCGCAGTGTCGAGAATGTAAATCTGAAGACGATCATCGGGTATCAGAAAGACGGGGAGAAGTATTGTTTTCTGGATGATTATGATAGAAATTGAAAATTCCGTATTAATACACCAAAAGAGACAGCGTGATTTGCGCTGTCTCTTTTCCGTTCGTTATATAAATGTCCGGTAATCTATTCCAGATTCAGCTTCTTCCCCAGAAAGAAGGTACAGCCAGCGAAGAAGATCGCACTGTATATCAGGTCCACGATCAGCTGCCGCACCATCTCGGCAGTCGAGTAGAATAAGGAAGCGCCGCTGCCCGATACAAAGAAGACCGAGGTATTCCCGGCGATCAGGTCGGAGAGGAAGACGGTGCTGATGACGGCCGTCACGATGCAGATCGCGATAAACGCCAGAACGCTGAATGCCAGTTTGTTCTTTTTCGCCGCTGCCCCGATGGAGATGGAGACATAGAACAGGAGGATGACCCGGATCAGCGATACCAGTAGAATGATCACGGTTAATGCGACGGAGATGCCGTTTTCCCGCAAACTGGGGATGAACTCATCGGTCAGCCATTCATGGATATAGATCCACGGGACATTGCTGGCGATCAGCAGCAGGAAAACCGAGACGATCAGAGCGCAGACGGAGAGCACGGTGTACACCAGTGCGC
Source organism: Clostridiales bacterium (assembly GCA_021205085.1). Taxonomy (GTDB): domain Bacteria; phylum Bacillota; class Clostridia; order Lachnospirales; family Lachnospiraceae; genus Eubacterium_I. Next base: position 8,674 of record JAJPYF010000069.1, read on the forward strand.
TGATGGTTTTTGCCGCCACATGCATCCATGTGGGAACCGGCAGCGTGTGCATCAGATACCCTTCACCCTTTAACATATTCCGATAGAATCGTTCGATGTTCGTAAACGTCGTGATCACGATTACCGCCGTGACGATCAGCATATAGATCAGGATAAAAATGATAATAGCGGTTTCCTGCATACCCGGCGTGTTATAATAGCCGACAATGCCGTGGAGGTCTCCGCGCAGCAGGAGACCGAGGACAACTGCGATCACCAGCAGAGCCGCATAGACGAAGCCCAGCAGGCGGGACGTTGACTTGAATTCGTATTTTAATAATTTTCCTAACATCTGAATACCTCCCTGAATACTTCATCCACTGATTTGCGCTCTGTCTCCCGAATCTCGTCGACACTGCGGTGGAAGACGGCGCTTCCCTGACTGATGAAAACCCCCTCGTCCAGCACCCGTTCGATAACCGCGATCAGAAGGGTCGAGATTACCACGAGGGCGTTCTCGGAATAGTTCTGGATGATGGTGTTTAGAATATAGTCTCTGGCCGCCGGGTCCACTCCGCCGATCGGTTCGTCGAGAAGATAAATCTTTGCCTCCCGGCTCATGGCGAGGATCAGCTGCACCTTTTCCTTGTTTCCCTTGGACAGTGTTTTCAAGCGGTCGCGCCCGTGGATATTTAACTGATTCAGCATCGCCTCGGCTTTTTCTATATTAAAATCCGAATAGAAATCCGCAAACATCTGCAGCAGTCCGTCCACGCGCATCCACAGCGGGAGATAATTGGCGTCCGGCAGGTAGGAGACGATCGCTTTTGTCTCGACGCCCGGCTCCATGCCGTCCAGAAAGATGGCGCCGGAGGTGGGCTGTAGCAGTCCGTTGGCCAGCTTTAGAAGGGTCGTCTTTCCGCTGCCGTTGGGTCCGAGCAAGCCGACGATGCGCCCGCTCTCCAAAGAAAGATTCAGGTCGTTTAACGCCAGCGTATTTCCGAAATCTTTACTAAAATGTTCACATTGAAAAATACTACTCATTTTCCGCTTCCTCCTTTTCCTCCCTGATCAGGTTGATAATTTCTTCCCGGTCAAATCCCAGATGAGCCATCTGGTCTAAGAAATCGCGCACGGTATTTTTGGCCGTTTCCCGTTTCATCTCCGCAATCCTCCCCTCGTCGTCCGTCACGAATCTCCCGCTTGTCCGCTGGGAGTGTACCAGTCCCATTCGCTCCAATTCCGCCAGCGCCCGCTGCATGGTATTGGGATTCACCTCAGCCTCTGCGGCCAGTTCTCTCACGGAGGCCAGTCGGCTCCCCGGCGCGTAGGCTCCGGTAGCGATGCGGCTCTGGATCTGCTCCACTAGCTGGATGTAGATGGAGCGGTCGTTTACAAAATCCCATGGCATGTATCGTACCTCCTGCATCAAATTTGTACTACTGTATTACTTGATTAATACAATAATGCACACAGGAGGGTTTGTCAATACCGTTTTCATATTTTTTGAAAAATATTTGGGGGAATCTTTTTTGAAGTCGGATAAAAGAAAAAGTTCCCGGAATGATGTCCGAAAACTTTGTGGTCTCAGATGAGAAAATACAGTGATGAGGCACCTATGCGGTCCGGATATTCTCCGCGCCCTCATAGCGCTCGATACATGACGGGATGGCTCGCAGGATCATCCTTTCCTCGGTGCGGGCGTCCTTGTAAGGACTGCTGAACATGAACAGCTTGCGGGTGCTGCCTCGTTTGCACAGCCAGTAATCGCGGCCTGCGGTGAAGGAATCCTCGTGGGAGACCTCGACGAAATACTCGTGTTCATAATGATACCGTGCAATCACCTTTATCTGTTTTTCCATGATTTTCGCCTCTTCTTTCCGGCCGGGAAACCCAACCGCGTTCCATCATAGCATGAAAATACAGAAAAGTTAAGCCTTGACAGAAAAAATTTTTCGTGCTATGGGGATTACTTTTTCCTTGAGCCGCGGAGCAATCCGCAGTATCATATTTTTGGCACATAAGTCATTTGCAGTTGAGTTGTGCGGACGGAGGGAGGTCAGAATGCAGAATCAGTTTTCGAGGACGGAGCTGCTTTTGGGCAGCGCCGGGATGGAACGCCTTTTTGCGGCGCGGGTGGCTGTTTTCGGAGTCGGTGGTGTGGGAGGCTACACGGTGGAGGCGCTGGCGCGCAGCGGGATCGGGACGCTGGATCTGATCGATGACGACCGAGTCTGTCTGACCAATTTAAACCGCCAGATTCTGGCAACGCATCAGACCATCGGACAGTATAAGGTGGATGCCGCGGCGGAGCGAATCCGTGCGATCAATCCGGATGCGACCGTTCATACATATAAGATGTTTTACCTGCCGGAGACGGCCGGACAGTTTGAATTTTCCGAATATGATTATGTTGTGGATGCAATCGACACGGTGAGCGGCAAGATTGCGCTGGTGATGCAGGCGCAGGCGGCCGGTACGCCGATCATCAGCAGTATGGGAGCGGGGAACAAGATGGATGCCTCCGCTTTTCGGGTGGCGGATATCTACGAGACCAGTGTCTGTCCTTTGGCAAGGGTCATGCGGCGGGAGTTAAAGAAGCGCGGGGTGAAGCGGCTGAAGGTGGTATACTCGACCGAACCGGCCATCACGCCGATAACAGCGGGCGCCGACGGGAACAACGGGATTTGCCCGGAGGAAACGGAGCAGGCAGGCTCACGGCGGCAGACGCCCGGAAGCAATGCGTTTGTTCCGGCGGCGGCAGGGCTGATCATGGCGGGGGAGGTCGTGCGGGATCTGGTTAAAGCCCGCATCTGAATAAAGCCGGAAGGGAAACGGAGCACAGAAAACAGAAAAGACCGGAAATGCCGCAGATGACATTTCCGGTCTTGGTTACTGTATAGGGTTTGTCAGAACCAATCCTTTGGTATCCGGTCAGGTGTCTATTCCAGCCCCAGCACAACACTGGTCAGTTCTTCCCTCAGATCAACCATTGAACTCCTGCTGATCAGGCCGACCGTCTTGCCGTCGACTGCCACCAGACAGCTCTCACTGTCATACTGGTAGATCGCAACCTCCACAGAGGAATACGCCTCATTCGGGAAGCGGAGTGTCAGGGACATTTCCAGTGTTTCCCCGCTCTCCTCGTCGGTAAATGTGTCGATTGTCAGCGCGTCCGCTGCGGACATTACCGCGTCAAACTCCACCTTCTGATCCGAGATCAGGTAGACATACCCGTCTTCTTCGGTGGTTTCACTATCTTCGCTGTCTTCTTCGTCGGATTCCTCGTCGGTGTCTTCCTCTGTCCCGTAGGTCTCCTCATACTCGGCCTGATCCATAACGCTGACCTCATAGGTGCTTCCGTCAACGGTGAAGGATATGCCGCTCACGGTATCCCAGTCGGCGCTGAGTACTGCGGTCGGGCGGAGGTCGTCGTAGGACACGGACCGGATTGTCTCGTAGTCCGTGGTCTCCAGACGGTAGATAATCTCGCTGTCACCGACACGGAGGTAGGCCGTAACGGTATCCTCTTCCCCGTCTTCCTCAGCCTCTTCCGTGACGACACCGATATACAGGACAAACTCGACATCCTCCGTTTCAATTTCTTCGGTTTCCGCGGAGGAATCCTCTGTTTCCTCGTCTGTCGCCGCGTCAGAACTCTCTTCGTCTTCCTCTGACTCTTCCTCTTCGGTTTCAACCTCCGCCGCTCCGGTTACGGTGATCGTGTATGCCGGATCGTCAAGACCGTATATGGACAGGTCTTCCTCCGCGGAAGCGGTGTATGTCATGTAATCTGTCAGGCTGAGGGAGGCCAGTGAACTGAGATATGATTCAACCAGACTGTCGTCCAGCATCTGGTAGGTTCCGTCCTCCACCTGATAATAATTGTAGCTGTCGGTGTAGGAATAGGTTCCGTCCGGATCGTAGACGGCATCCAGCTCTGTCCGTCCGGATACGGTCATTTCCTCCAGTGTGACGATTGTCGGAATTTCATCCTGCTGCATAAATGTATCCCGGTCCGTGGAAACGGTTTCCAGAATATCGTCTTCGACCAGATACACCTTTCCGTCTCCGATCTCGATATAGCGCTGCTCATCCATGGTCGAGTAGTCGCCCACGGAGACGACGGTTTCCCCGTCCTCTGTGGTCAGCGTAATGGTGCACTGCGGATCTTCCAGTCCGTATTGGCTGTAGTCCGTCACATCATCAATGATAAAGCAGGCGTGAACCTCCTCGAACCACGACAGAAAATCTGCCATTGTATCCTGATCGACCGGGAAATCCGCATCCTCGCTATCGTACCAGACTTCATCTGTCTGTTCAAACGACAGTGTCTCGTCCTCATAGGTCCAGGTGACATTGGTGATCGATCCCTGCTCCATGCTCAGAATGATCTCATCGGTCGAATTGATGCTGTCCACATGCTTTGTCACCGCCTGTTCAATGCCGATCACACAGCAAAGCGCAGCCACGACCGCAACCAAAATCAGCAGTTTCTTTTTGCGCTTCATGATTTTCTCCTCCTTCTGATCACATCATCCAGTCCGTAGAGCAGGTAGCAGAACGGAATCACCACGATCAGGCACACCTTGATGATATTCGCCTGATTGGTGTTGATCGTGAGATAGCTGTAGCTCAGTGACTTTGAGCGGATGGAAATGGAATCCGTCTCTCCGATCATCCATGACACCGCGTTCATCACGAAATCCGTGTTGGCGCCGGAGGAGTAGGAGACATAGGTGTCGTCCATGATCGTGTCCGAACTGATCCAGACCATCGTCGCTCCGGTTCCGGCATCCTCTACCGTGACGGCGACGGAAAATGCTCCGTCAATATCCCCGTCCTCTTTCTCATAGGTGGTCAGGCTGTATCCGGCAATCTTGGAGAAAGATTCGTCCGGGGGAGCCAGAAGTGATGTCACGGTCACATCGTCCGACGTGCTTCCGATGGTCAGCCCCTGCGCAATGGCTACGATAACATAGCTGTTGTTCTCCGAAAGCTCAGTTGTGATATCGGAATCGCCGAGCTCCGGCAGCAGCACATAGGGATAGCCGAATGCGTAGTTGTCGCGGCTGCCCTCGACGACGACGCCTTCCTCCGTCGTGACGCCGTAGGTTTCCAGAACAGAGTGGAGATTCGTCATTTCATCCTCCTCCTGCGGCCCGGAGATGACAAATAAATGCCCGCCGTCATCCATGTATTCCTTCAGCATATCCGCCTCTTCCTCGGAAATATCGCTGGTCGGGGCGTAGATCAGAATGGCCGCGGCATCCTCCGGAATTTCGTCAACCGTGAGAAGGGAAAACTCTTCCGTCTCAATATTCGCTTTCTCCAGACCGTCTGCCATGCTGTCGGAAAGGTCGGCCTCGCCATGTCCGGTCAGCAGATAAATCACCGGCAGCTCCTCGCTGACCACATAATCAATTGCCGTCGTGATTTCACTTTCCCCGTCGAAGGAGTAGGAAACCGACCCGGTCGTATAATAATCACTGTAATCTGATTCGTAAATATCACTGTAGGCAATATAGCGGTAGCTGTCGCCGGACTCCACAACCAGGGAATTGTTTTCCACCGTCTCGTCCGTGTATTGTGAGGCGAAGGTCGGGTAGATATCCGGGTTCTTCTTCTCAACGGTGATGTTGTCGCTGAGGGCGTCATAGACATTCAGCAGCTTCTCAATCACCGTGTCCTCCTCACCCTCCTGTGTAATCCAGTAAATGGTAACCTCGTCCGTCAGATTCTGTGCCACCGCTTTCGTGGAGGAGGTGACGGAGTAAAGCTGCGCGGCGGAAATATCGAACTGTGTCCATGTGCTCGGGAGCTTTGATACCGCCACATTGATCAGGATCAGGATTGCCAGCACGACGACTGTAATAATGAAACTGTAGCCGCCCACCTTGGCCGTCCGGGTGTTCAGCGCGTCTCGGTTTTTCTTCATGGAATACTTCATTTTATTATTCTCACTCATCCGTTATACCTCCGTTTCTCCAGAGCCTGCACACACAAAAACAGGAAGAAGACGATCACGCTGACGAAGTACACCAACGCCGTCAGATCAAACACGCCATTCACAAAGGTATTGAACCGGGTAAACAGGCTGAGATTTCCCATGACATTCGGAAGAAGTCCTTCCAGAATGGTATTGTCAAACAGGTATGCGATCAGGACGGCCGCCGCGCAAACCGCCGCCGTCAGGATTCCTGCCAGATTTGATTTTGTCAAAAACCGCACGATCAATGCCAGCGCCAGAATCAGGATTGCCAGTCCGATGACGGATCCCGCCGTCGTGGAGGACACATATTCTGCCAGCGTGTCACAGTAGTAGACAAAGAGCATCAGCACGATGCAGATGCCGACCGCCATCCCCTGAGACTCTGTCAGGCAGCTGACAAACATGCCCATACTCATCAGCGCCAGTCCCAAAAAGACAAAGGCGATGATCGTTCCGTAGGAGGTCGGCAGATAGACGTCTCCGAATCTGGAAAAGATCAGCGGGTAAATGCTGACAATCGCCATCGGAATCAAAAACACGATCATCATGGAAAGGAATTTCCCGATCACGATTTCCGTCGTAGAGATCGGAAGGGAAAACAGGAGCTGGTCTGTTTTCTGACTGCGCTCCTCCGTCATGATCCGCATGGTCAGGATCGGGACTAATATGATAAAGGTAATGGAAATAAAGCTGAGTACATATTCAAAATTAGCAATCGAAGCGTTGATGTTGTACATCAGGGTTCCGATTCCGGTGAATACCAGCAGAAAAGCGCCGAAGACATAGGTCCGGATGCTGTGGTAATACATCGTCAATTCATGTTCAAATATTGCTAACATTCTGCCTCGTCCTCCTTTTCTTCATATTGAACCGGTTCTTCATCGGAATTGTCCTCCGAAGCATCTTCTTCCGGTTCAGATTCTTCCGGCTCCGGCATCTCCTCCGGCTGCTCTGTGATTTCCGACGGATTCGCCGCATCCTCCCGCTCGCTTGTGATCCGGATGAAGATATCCTCCAGCGTTGCCTGCACCGGATTGAGCTTCTGCAGAACCGTGCCTGCGTTCGCAAAGGCAAGGAAGATTTCCCGGCAGATCATAGCCGGGTTTTCCTCCCCGACGAACAGCATCGCGTCACAGATTTCCCCGGTTTCCTCCTGTACGGTGACGGAATTGATCCCGTCCATGCCCGACAACAGCGTCTTCATCTGATCGGATGTGCATTCACAGCAGATCTCAATCGTATTTCCGGAGGAGAGCGCCTTGCTTAAATTCTCCAGTTTGTCAAACGCCACCAGCTTTCCCTTATGGATGATGAGCACATGATCGCAGATTGCCTGAATCTCCGACAGGATGTGGGAGCTCAGGATCACGGTGTGCTTTTCGCCGAGAGCTTTGATCAGGTCGCGGATCTCTATGATCTGCGCGGGGTCGAGACCGACCGTCGGTTCATCCAGAATAATGATTTCCGGATTCCCCAGCAGCGCCTGTGCAATCCCGACACGCTGCCGGTATCCTTTGGACAGGTGCTGAATCATTTTTTCGGAGACATCCCCGATCCTTGTCTCCTCGATCACCTTATCCAGTTCCTGCTGTATCTGCGGCTTTTTAATCCCCTTTGCACGGGCGACAAAATACAGGTACTCTGTCACGGTCTGATCCATATAAAGAGGCGGCAGCTCCGGCAGATAACCGATCAGGCTCTTGGCCTCCTTCGGCTGTTCAAATATATCGTACCCTCCGATTCTGACTTCCCCGGAAGTGGCGGCCAGACAACCGGTAATGATGTTCATCGTCGTTGTCTTTCCGGCCCCGTTCGGCCCGAGAAACCCGTAAATCCCGCCGGGTGTAATTGTAAATGACAAATCGGACACGGCCAGTTGGCTGCCGTACCGCTTGCTCAGATTTTTGACTTCAATCAATATGCTTCCTCCTTTCAAACGCAGATGCTGCGCCGTTCAAATGTATAGAGCTTACATATTTTTATTGAACTTTCTGTGAAAAAAAGCATGAGGACACAGAAAAAACACATTTTTTAACGAGTCTTCCATATCTGCCGACTAGGATATGGTCAATATTTGTATCGTCAGGAGAGGAGAACGCAAAGATGAACAGAAACAACGACACCCCCACAGGTGACGACTACCTTGTGGAAATGCACAGGCAGGCGAAAAAGAAAAAGAAACGAAAGGTGGTCATCACACTGGTTATTGTAATCGCGGTCATACTGGCTGCGGTGATTGCTGCGATTATCATTCTCAGGAATCGAGTGGCGGACAGTGTGAGTTCCTCTGAAAATGAGGTGTTGTCTGCGGAGGTGACGACCGGCAGCATCAGCACGACGGTTTCCGGCTCCGGCACACTGGCTGATGAGGAGGTGGAAAGCATCGATGTCCCCTCTTCCCTTGAAATCATCGATTATTATGTGGAGGAAGGCGATACCGTGAGCGAGGGTGATCTGATCGCCACGGTGACCAATGCCTCCCTCTCGACCGCCCTCGCCGACGCGCAGGAAGCGTTGGATGAGTTGGATGAGGAGTTGGAGGACGCCGCGGGCGACGAGGTTTCCTCTACCATCTCCGCCAGCGTATCCGGGCGGGTGAAATATATTGCGGTATCTTCCGGCGACGATGTGGCCACTGTGATGTATGACAGCGGTTCCCTGATGCTGCTCTCACTGGACGGATACATGGCCGTGGATGTGGAGACGGACAGCTTAAGCGCCGGTGATTCTGTCACGGTGACCGACAGCGACGGCACGGAGTACAGCGGAACCGTGGACACGGTCAGCGACGGAACGGCGACAATCCTGATCACAGACAACGGTCCGGTCTATGGCGATACGGTGACTGTGGCTGACGAGGCGGGAACCGAGATCGGGAGCGGTACGCTCTATATCCACAGCTCAATGGCGATTACCGGGTACGCCGGTACGGTTTCTTCTGTCAGCGTGTCTGAGAATACAAAGGTTTCTTCCGGAACCACGCTGCTTACCCTGACAGATACAGAGACCTCCGTCACCTATGACGCGATCTTAAAGGAACGCGGGGAGACGGAGGAGGAGCTGGAGACTCTGATCCGTATTTATAAGGAAGGCGGCATTTGCGCTACGGTCTCCGGAACAATCTCTTCTCTGAACAGTAGCTCCGGAACTTCCTCCTCGTCGGGCACCGCATCCTCGACCGATGCATCTGCCATGACGAGCGCGTCCTCGGATACAACGGGCAGCGCATCCGGTTCCACGACAATCGCCGAGATTTCTCTGGATGAAAATATGCTGATCGAGATCAGCGTGGATGAGTCCGATATCCTTTCTCTCTCCGAGGGGCAGGAGGCAACCGTCTCCATCGATTCCATCGGCGAGGATACCTACACGGGAACCGTGACGGAAATCAGTACCACGGCCACCAGCAGCTCCGGCGTGACGACTTACTCGGCGACCGTCACGATCGCAAAGACAGAGGATATGCTTTCCGGTATGTCCGCTTCGGTCTCGATTACGATCGAAGGCGTGGAAAACGCGCTGCTGATCCCGGTGGATGCTCTCCACCAGACCAGCTCCTCGTCCTATGTCTACACCGAGTACGATGAGAGCACCGGCGAGTACAGCGGAATGGTCGAGGTGACCACCGGCCTGTCCAACAGCTCCTATGTGGAGATCACGGACGGGCTCTCCGAGGGAGACATCGTGTATTATACGGAATCCTCGGATGACAGCTCTGATTTCAGCATAGAGTTCAACATGGACATGGGCGAAATGGATATGGGCAATATGGGCACGGGAAATACGTCCGGCGGCGGTGATTTCGGCGGCGGCGGTGGCGGCAGTATGCCCGGCGGGAATTAAATAAGGAAGGGATTATCAATGATCGATCTGAAGAATATTTCAAAAATGTATCTGGTCGGAGATGAGGAGATCCGCGCACTTGACCATGCCGGGATGCATATTTATCCGGGCGAGTTTGTATCCGTCATCGGTCCCTCCGGCAGCGGGAAGTCCACCCTGATGAATATCATCGGCTGCCTGGACACGGCGGACGCGGGCACATACCTGTTGGACAATATTCCCATCGAGGACTACACGGAAAATGAGCTGGCCCATATCCGCAACGAGAAGATCGGCTTTGTCTTCCAGAGTTTTAATCTGGTTCCGAAGCTGACGGCGGAGGAGAATGTGGAGCTTCCCCTGATCTATCAGGGGGTGAAGCGCAGCGAGCGGACGGAGCGGGTTCGGGAGGCTATGGTCCGTGTCGGTCTGGAAAAGCGGGCAAAGCACCTGCCCACGGAGCTCTCCGGCGGCCAGCAGCAGCGCGTGGCCATCGCCCGCGCCATTGTGACAAGACCGTCTCTGATTCTGGCGGATGAACCGACCGGCAATCTGGATTCAAAGACAAGCGAGGAAATCATGGGGATTTTTCATGAGCTGCATAAGCAGGGAAATACGATCGTCCTGATCACACACGACGACGATGTGGCAAAACAGGCCTCCCGAAGCATTCACATTTTGGACGGCAGGGTATCGGAGGTGACATTATGACGCAATCTCTGAAAATGGCGTTAAAATCGCTCTCCGGAAATAAACTGCGAGCGCTCTTAACCATGCTGGGTATTATCATCGGCGTCATGGCGCTGGTGGTTCTGGTCAGTCTGGTGAGCGGGGCGACCGGTTCGATCACGAGTGCCGTCTCAGATCTCGGGAGTGATCTCCTGACGGTCACCGTATCGGATGACAAAGGCGACCCTGTTAAGCTCGACACACTGACCGAATGGTCCGATGAGGACGGAATCGGGGAGATTGCCCCCAGCGCCTCCACATCGGCAACCGCAAAATACAGCTCCACCAGCGACAGCATGACCGTTTACGGCACAACCCCCTCTTATTACAATGTGGAAGAGCTGAATCTGCTTCTGGGACGGTTCCTCATGACGACAGATGTGGACAATAATAATTATGTCTGCGTGATCAATGAGACGACGGCGACGGATCTGGTCGGCTATCTGGACTGCGTGGGGGAAGAAATTTCCATTGACGGCATGAAATTTACCATCATCGGCGTGCTGGAGGACAATGACAGTTCTCTGACAGCGGCATTTAGCTCCGGCTCCATGGTGGCCTACATTCCGTATACAACGCTTCTGCGTCTGTCCTCCTCTGTGAGTACCGACATTACGGAATTCTATGTCAGTGCGGAGGAAGACAGCGACACCACCGCGGCGGAGACCGCCATCACGACTCTTTTGATGGAACGGTTTGACGACGATGAAGATGCTTTTGAGGTATCCAGTCAGAACGTGCTGGAGGACACCGTCAGCAGCATCACCTCGATATTGACGGCTTTGCTGGGCGGCATCGCCGCAATTTCCCTGCTGGTCGGCGGCATCGGCATTATGAACATCATGCTGGTGACGGTCACCGAGCGAACCCGCGAGATCGGCATCCGGAAGGCCATCGGCGCCACCCGCGGCGTGATTCTGCGGCAGTTTCTCATTGAGGCCGTGGTGATTTGTATGATCGGCTGCTCAATCGGGATTTTCCTGTCATGGATCATCCTGCAGTTGGTTTCCGTTGTGACCGCGAGCATGGGGCTGAGCTTTGTCATGAATGGAATGGTCGTCCTGATCGCCATAGTTTTCTGTTTTCTTATCGGCGTGGTCTTCGGGCTCTATCCTGCCAATAAAGCGGCAAAAATGAAACCGATCGACGCGCTCCACTATGGCGGTTGATCAAAGGAGGTCGCGATGAAAGAAAAAATAAAAGCTTTATTCGGAAAAATTTTACGGGCGCCGGTTTTTCACAGGAAGCCCCTGTATCTGGTGCTCACGATCATTCTCTCCCTCCTTTTGCTGGCAGATGCAGCGATGGCTGTCCTGATCCCGGACACCGCAGGCATGGGTAATATACAAAACATGCAGAATGTGCAGATGTCGGATTCCGATGCCAGTTCGGACGATGTGCGCGGAGACAGGGACGATGACGAGGATGAGGACAGTGTTTCTGACAGCTCCGATGAAGAGGGTGCAGACAGCTCCGACGAAGACGGCGCAGACAGTGAAAGCGTGGAAACGGACACGGGTTTCGGACAGAATGACGGTGAGATGCCTGACATGTCCGATGCTGAAAACGGCGAAATGCCGGATATGTCCGATTTCAATGCAGAGGATGGCGAGATGCCCGATATGTCTTCCTCCGGGGATGGACAAATGCCCGGCAGGGGAGGCGAAGCCCCCTCTTTTGACAGTGAAAGTCCGGACGGCAGCTCGGAAAATGTCTCAGACAGCACCGCAGATGAAAGTGAAGATTCCGATACGAAGGAGGACGATATCGACAGCGGCATGACCTTTGACGGCGGGGATTTCGCGGACGTGCAGAATAATCGCTCTTCGGCTTTCAGCAGATTACAGAGCATCCGCGCTCACTGGCTGCTCATCTTGATTATTCTGGCGATTCTGGATGCGGGAAGCATTTTCATGCTAATCCGTATCTCGCGCCGGCAGAAGAAACAGCGGTTGGAGGAAGAAAAAGCGCGGCGGGAGCTGGCCGCATCCGGAGAGATTATCCATGTGGAGCGCCCGGCCAAAAAGGAGAGCAAACATTCTCATTACCTGTGGATCATCGCAGTGATCGTGATCGTTGCTCTGGTAATCCTTGTAAAGGTCTTTACCCGGCAGACCTCCGCCTCCGGCACGGAGACAGAAGCCACCACATACACAGAAACCGTTGAAACCGGCAGTATCGATACGATTCTTCCGGGTACCGGCACTCTGGAGGAGGAGGAAGCGGAGGAGTTTTCCCTTCCGGATGAGGTGGAAATCACGAAGTGGTATGTGTCTGACGGAGATAGCGTGGAGGAGGGCGACACGCTGGCTTCGGTCGACCCGGTCTCTGTCATGACAGCAATCGCTGCCGTGCAGGAAAACATCTCTTCCGTAGATGACGCACTGGAGGATTGTGAAGACGATACGGATTCAGAAACCATTACGGCTGCTTCGGCCGGAAGAGTCATTAAGATTTATGCCGCCGAAGACACTGACGCGGCGGATACCATGTATGAAGACGGGGCATTAATGCTGCTTTCTCTTGACGGATATATGGCTGTCTCTGCCGAGACGGATGCGGAAATCTCCACCGGAGATACTGTTGATGTGACATTATCCGACGGCACGGTCGTCACCGGAAAAGTGGAGAGTCTGGTCAATCAGACGGCTGTCATCATTTTGTCAGATAACGGGCCGGAGCTGGGCGACATCGTGACCGTCACCACGGAGGACGGCGATACCGTGGGCAAGGGAACGCTGTACATTCACAGCGAGCTGAAGGTGACCGGGTACACCGGCACCGTATCGTCCATCTCCGTCTCAGAGGGGAGCAAGGTCAGTGGCGGTGCTACCCTGCTCACACTGACCGATACGGACACTTCCGCAGAGTATGAGGCCTTGCTGGAACAGCGGTCCGAACTGGAATCCCAGATTGCGACGCTCTTTAAACTGTATGAGGACGGATATATTTATGCATCCTGCTCCGGCGTAATTTCTGTGCAGGCTGACACCGCCGCATCGGAGGACAGCACGGTTTCCGATTCGGATACCGACAGTGATTCTTCTGACGACAGCGCTTCGGATAGCGGATTGACAGACGCCGCATCCGGGACATCATCGTCCGGCTCTGCGGGATATACGGTGAATACCCTGTCGTATACGGAAAGCTCCGCTGCATGTCTGACTGTCTGCACGGATCAGGGCGCGCAGGCTGTTCTGACAACCGAAACCGGCACAACTGAAACCGGTACAACCGAAACCGACACAACAACTGTGCAGATTGGTGTGATCCAGTCTGTATCGGAGGAATCGGTGACCGTATCTCTCCTGTCCGGTGAGAGCAGCACCGTGACGCTTTCTACTGTCGGTGTTTACAAAAACGGAACCTATAATGCCTCCGGTACGGTCAGCGATATCGCGGTCGGCGATGTCCTGATCCTCACCTGCACGGGCGATACCGTATCCTCCGCCACCTGTATTTCGATATCAGACACTTCTGTGAATTCCGGCACAGCATCCGATACCGCAGAGAATGAGACAAATATGGCAGATCAGGGCAGCATGGAGGGTCAGATGTCCGAGGGGACAGACAGCAGCATGACGGAAGATACATTCTCCGCCGCAGCGGCTGCGGAAGAAAGCACTGCATCCGGGACGGCCGATGCAGACACTGCTGAAGAAACAGATGCATCCGCCTACAGTGTCAGCGAGACAACCCTGCTTTCCATCACGCCGCAGGATACCATGACACTGGAAATCACTGTGGACGAGATGGATATCCTGAAGGTTGAAGTCGGTCAGGAGGCGGCGATCACGCTGGATGCCTTCCCCGGCCAGTCCTTTACCGGCACAGTGACATCCATCGACAAGAGCGGCTCCAACTCCGGCGGCAGCAGCAAATATACGGCAGTGATCACAATGGATCGCGAAGAGGATATGCTGGCCGGTATGAATGCCTCGGCGAAAATCACCCTGAGTACAACAGAAAATGTGCTCGTCATACCGGAGGCTGCACTGGTGGAGGAAGACGGAACGACGCTCGTCTACACCACATACGATGAGGATACCGATACTCTGAGCGATCCGGTTGAAGTAAGCACCGGCGTTTCGGACGGGACAAACGTGGAGATTACATCCGGGCTAGAAGAGGGAGACACCTACTGTTACAGCATACTGGATGTGGTAAATTACAGTTCCTCCTATTCATCGTCGTCCGGTACAGGCAGCTTCTCCATCGAGTCACTCTTCGGGGGAGGGGGCGGCGGCCGCAATTAACCCTTGCATTTTAAATTGTTTTTTGCTATAGTAAACAAAGTTATAGGCGAAGGAGTCACTGATTTTTCAGTGGCTCTTTTCTTTTTATCAGCGGAAAGGAGCGTATCATATGGATCTCAGTCAGGTTGAAGTGTATAACGAGGAAATTGCAAAACAGAGGGAACAGCGGGATAAGGATTACGCGGCATATGACGCCGCAGGGCGCATCTGGGGTCTGGTGCCGCGGGAGCGGATTACAAAGATTACGTTTCCCCGTGTGAAAAAGGAGATTATCGACGGATACCTGTCGATGGATGATATGTCGACGACCGTGTCCGATGTTCTTGACAGCTACGGCATCGACGGCGCGATTCCAACCTCCTATTTGAAACCGGTGATTCCGGGCAGTAAAATTGTCGGCCCGGCGGTCACGATCCGAAACATCCCGGTTCGAAAGACGCCGACACAGGGCGCGATTGACCATGATTTTATCGCCATGTCCACCCGTGACATTTATTACATCGGGGAGCCAGGAGATGTTCTCGTGTCTGATTTCGGCGGGAATCTTGAGGTTTCCAACATGGGCGGGCAGAGCTGTACCGTCGGAAAAAGTTGCGGATTTGCCGGAAATATCGTAAATGGATGCTGCCGTGATGTCTCATCCATCCGCGAGATGGGGTATCCGGTTTTCTGTACCGGGACGACTCAGATTACCGGAAAATTCCGCATGGAGTGTGTGGAGATGAATGGGCCGATTACCCTTTGCGGTAAGCTGGTGGAGCCCGGAGACCTGATGGTTGCGGATGACTCCGGCGTTTGCATCGTGCCGTATGACCTTGCGGAAGAAGTATTGGAGAAATGCCTTGCCATCGCCGCCTCGGAGGAGCGCATGCGCCAGCTGATCGAGAGCAAGGCGCCGATCTCCGAGCTGAGGCCGTTGTTCCGGTCGAGGTATAAATAAACCCGGCAGATGAGTCTTGAACACTTTTCTTTCCTGTGCTAGACTGTTTCCAAAACAGGCGGGGAGTGACCGGGCATGACAAAAGAAGAACTGACACTGGTGATTATAGATCGTTTGAAAAAGGAGTATCCCAACGCGGGCTGCACGCTGGATTACGACGACGCGTGGAAGCTGCTGGTCAGCGTCCGCCTTGCGGCGCAGTGTACGGACGCGCGTGTGAACGTGGTTGTGCAGGATCTCTATGCGGTTTATCCGACAGCGGAGGCGCTGGCGGAGGCGGAGCCGGAGGAGATCGAGGCAATCGTCCGTCCTTGCGGTCTGGGCAGGAGCAAGGCGCGGGACATCAGTGCTTGTATGCGGATGCTTCGGGATGAGTATGGCGGGAAGGTTCCGGCGGATTTTGACAAGCTTTTAAAGCTTCCGGGAGTCGGGCGGAAGAGCGCGAACCTGATCATGGGCGATGTCTTCGGAAAACCGGCCATCGTGACGGATACCCACTGCATCCGCCTCGCCAACCGTATGGGGCTGGTGGATCACGTGAAAGATCCGAAAAAGGTGGAGATGGCGCTGTGGAAGCTGGTGCCGCCGGAGGAGGGAAATGACCTTTGTCATCGTTTTGTCCTTCACGGCCGGGAGGTCTGTACGGCTCGGACGAAGCCGCACTGCGGCCGCTGCTGCCTGGCGGATATCTGCGCAAAGACGGATGTTTGAAATTTTTATCTTACATGAATTATCGTATGCGGCTCTGCTGTTTCACCGGAACAGACAGAGCCGTTTCTAATATAAATAACAAGAAATAATGCATATCCAACAAATCGGAGTCAGTCATGTTTCGAATCAGTTTTGTAGTCATCTTAATTCTTCCGCCTGTTCCTTTTTGAAGTGACCGTGCTTCTTTAATACTCAATCATTCAGTTTTCCAATAAAATAAAAGCCGTTTGATTTATGCCCATTCATCGTCGTAA
>JAJPYF010000164.1 GCA_021205085.1 Clostridiales bacterium
TCTGAAGTATATATTGTAACTTTCTCAGCAAATCCTCGGCAGCAACTCCCCTCCCGGCTGCGGGAGCATAGTTTCTGCGCCGATCTCCGTCGACACGATCACTTTTCCCGGAAGGGTATCGATGATCTCGCCGATGATCGCCGCGTTTGCCGAATACGTTCCTTTTTTCAATACTTCGAGAAGTTTTTCTGCCTCCGGTTTCGGAGCGATGACGACCATCGTGCCCTCGTTTGCCAGATAAAGGGGATCGAGTCCCAGCATGCCGCAGACACCGCGGACAGCCGGATCGACCGGGACGGCCGCGCTGTCAATGCGCACTCCCACATGGCTCTCCGCCGCGATCTCGTAGAGTACCGTGCCGACCCCTCCGCGGGTGGCATCGCGGATCACATGAATCTCTCCGGTTTCCTGTATCATGGTCTCGACGGTTCCCCACAACGGCGCACAGTCACTCTTTATATCCGCCTCAATGCCGAGATCCTCCCTCGCGAGGAGGATGGTGCAGCCGTGCCGTCCGATATCACCGGTCACTAAGATTGCATCCCCCGGACGCGCAAAAGCTCCCGATGTGGAAAAGCCTTCGGTCAGCGCCCCGATTCCGGTAGTAGTGATAAAAATATGATCCACCTGACCCGCACCGGCCACTTTCGTGTCGCCCGCCACGATTTTTACACCGGCCTCCTTTGCCGTCTTTTCCATCGAAGCAGCAATCTCTTCCAGCTCATCCATCGGGAATCCCTCCTCTATGACAAACGAGCAGGTCAGATACAGGGGACGCGCACCCATACAGGCAAGGTCGTTGACCGTCCCGCAGATGCTCAGTTTCCCGATGTTTCCGCCGTTGAAGCGATAGGGCGAGACGATAAACCCGTCCGTTGACATGGCGATCTTCCCGCTCCCCACATCCAGCACAGCGGCATCGTCCGCCGTAAACTCCGGATTGGAAAAGTGCGCCGCGAACACCTCCCGTATCAGCTCTGCTGTCTGCCGGCCGCCCGCGCCGTGCGCAAGTGTCACTTTTTTATTATTTTCCATGATATTCTGCCTCCTGCTGTCTGTAATCATAAGAAAAGTACGCGGAACAGCTCCCCTCATTGGAGACCATGCACGCCCCGACCGGGTGCTGCGGGGTGCAGCCCTTCCCGAACAGTCCGCAGTCTGACGGCTTGCATTTTCCCTGCAGCACATCGCCGCAACGGCATGCCGGGTTCGGCTTCCCGTGAATCTCCGGGAGCGCATATTTGATCCGGGCGTCATAATCCCGATAAGCATCCCGCAGACGCAGGCCGGAACCCGGTATCACACCCAGTCCGCGCCACTCCGAGTCGCAGGGCTCCATCACATCCTGTATAACCGCTCTTCCGGCGGGATTGCCCTCCGGCCGCACCACTCTCGGATAACAATTTACAAAAAACGGCTCTCCTGTTTTGGACTTCTCGATAATGACGGCAAGCGCAGTCAGCAGCTCTTTTGCCGTGAATCCGGCGATCACACCGGAGACGCCCTCCTCCATCAGCCTGCGGCAGTCCGCCTCCCCGGTGATCGCATTGACATGCCCCGGATAGAGGAACGCGTCCGCGCTTCCCTTCAGTGCCTGATAGGCGTTCGGCATGGTCTTGTTCGCCGTCAGAATAGAGAAATTCTTTAAGCCCTGCTTCGCCGCCTTCTGAACCGCCAGGCAGGCAGACGGCGTGGTGGTCTCAAAGCCCACCGACAGAAAAACTACCTGTTTCTCCGGATTTTCCTCCGCAAACGTCACCGCATCCAGCGGCGTATAGACTATTTTGATCTCTGCCCCCTCGGCTCTCGCCCCAGCCAGACTTTCTTTCGTTCCGGGAACCCGGATCAAATCCCCGAAGGTACAGATTGCACACCCTTTTTCCTGCGCAAGCATAACCGCCTCATCGATATATCCGACCGGCGTCACACAAACCGGACATCCCGGCCCGGAGATCAGCTCGATCGTCTCCGGCAGGATATTGCGTATTCCGAGACGGAATATTTCGTGCGTGTGCGTACCGCAGACCTCCATGATCCGCAGCTTCGGTCCGTTGTAATTCTCGATAATATCCCGTGCTTTTTTGATTGTATCATCCATCTTATTTCTGCCTCTTCCCTCTACAGCAGGCCGATCACGGCATCCGCCTCGTCATCATCGTCCCCGTCGATCTTCGCGATCGCAACCCCGGCGTGAACCATGACATAATCTCCCGGTTCGAGATCATCCAGCAGCTGCGCGGATATCTCGCGCTTTGCACCGGAAGCATCCACCAGTGCCATTCCGTCCCTGATTCCCACCACTCTCGCCGATAATCCGACACACATATTCATCTTCCTCCTTTTGCACAATCATCTATAGTTCAAATCGCGTACATATTTCATTTTTTGAAACGGCGTTTAACCTTGCCATCCCCGCTGCCGCCTGCCCCAGCGCCAGCCCGCCGTCATTCGGCGGTATCAACCGATGCCGGTACACAGTCAGCCCCGCATCCGAAAGGCCGGTCTCACAGAGCTTTAACAAGAGCTGATTCTGAAAAACTCCGCCGCTCAACGCACAGGCTTTGATACCCGTTTTTTCGGAAACATTCCGGCAACCGGCCGAAATCTGCGCCGCGAGGATCTCATGAAAAAGATATGCCAGCCGGCCGGTGTCCTCCCCGCGAAGTTTTTCATCGACAAGAAAACGCACCAGCTCATCCGTCGGCAGGAAAATTCTGTTCTCTGCCTCACCGCACTGCATTTCCGTAAGAAGAAACCGGTCGATTTCTTCCTTATCGGTTTCCGGCCTTTCTGTTTTTGAATTCAGATACGCCTCCGCCCGGAACTGGAGTGTCGTGGAGGCCTCCCCCTCAAACGACGACGCTCTCCGGATCCCCAGTATCGCGCTGACCGCGTCAAAGAGCCGCCCGGCGCTGGTGGACTCCACAGCATTGATTCGCCGCGCCGCCATCTGCGCGCTGAGCTTTCGGGTCGGTTCATCGCACAGATCCAGCTTTTTTATGATCTGTGCTGCGTCGTCCGGATACAGGGCATTGATCATGGAAACCGCGATCCGCCATCCCTCCCGCGCTGACGCATCCCCGCCGATCTGAAGAAACGGCCGGATGCTGCCGGCCCGCTCAAATCCGAGGTAATCTGCCGTCAGCAGTTCCCCGCCCCAGATCGTCCCGTCCGTTCCGTATCCGGTTCCGTCGAAGGAGACGCCGATCACTTTCGTATCCGGCGGCAGGCTGTTCTCCGCCATGCAGGACAGGATGTGCGCATAGTGGTGCTGAATCTTCAGCAGCGGCAGTCCGACGGACTCTGCCACCGCTGTCGTGTTGTAGTTCGGATGGAGGTCGCAGACCACAAGCTCCGGCTTCGCCTCCAGCAGCTCTTCCATTCGCGCGACGGACTCCGTCAATGCCTGCACCGTCCGCGCGTCGCCCATGTCTCCCACATAGGGGGAAGGATAGAAAAGCCGGTTCTTTCCGATGCAGAAGGTGTTTTTCAGTTCTCCGCCGACCGCCAGCACCTGTCCCTTCCATGATTTACAAGTATCATCCAACCGCACCTCATCCTCGGAGAAATCCATCATGACCGGAAGCGGCGCGTAGCCTCTGGAACGGCGGATCATGTACGGCTCCCCCTCGTAAAACCCCATCACGGAATCATCCGCGCGAAGCCGAATCTTGCGATTATGGGAAAGAATCAGGTCGCAAAAGCCGCCGATCTCCCGCAGGGCATCCTCGTCCGTCCGGCATATCGGCGCCCCCGATACATTGCCGCTGGTCATGGCAAAAGAATCGGTCGGCATCTCAAATCCGTCGTTGTAAGTAAACAACAGCATCTGCACCGGCGCGTAGGGAAGCATCACACCGACATTCGGATTGTCCGGGGCAACGGAAGGCGCCAGATGGTTTTCTGGTTTTTTCTTCAGAAGAATGATAGGCTTCGCGTGCCCGTCGAGTACTTCCTCCTCTCTCTCCGATACCTCACATTGCCGGTGGACGGCAAAAAGATTTTTCATCATCACGGCAAACGGTTTGGCCGGGCGGTGTTTTAACTGCCGCAGACGGCTCACCGCCGCCTCGTTTGTCGCGTCGCAGCACAGATGAAACCCTCCGATGCCCTTGACCGCGACGATCTTTCCGTCCGCGATGGCTCTGCGGGCCGCCGTGATGGCCTCCCGCCCCCGTATTGAACTGCCGGTCAGATAAACCTCCGGCCCGCAGTCATTGCAGCAGACCGGCTGCGCATCGTAGCGCCGGGTCTCGGCGTGCGTGTATTCAAACTCACACGCCGGACACATGGGGAATTCCTTCATACTGGTCCGTTCCCGGTCATAGGGCATGGCGTCCAGTATCGTCAGCCGCGGCCCGCAGGCGGTGCAGTTGATAAACGGGTGCATATACCGGCGGTTCGCCGGGTCGAAAAGCTCCTGCCTGCACTTCGGACAGGTAGCAATATCCGGCGAGACAAAAATATCCCCCGTCTCCCGCTCGCTCTCAATGATATCAAAAGAATCAAAATCGCGATCCGCACAGTCCGCGGCATCGATCTTTAAAATGGCCGAGCGCTCCGGAGCTTCGTGCTCCAACGAATACAGAAACGCCTCCTGCTGTTCCTGCGTCCCGGCCGTAAAGATCTCTACATAGGAGCCCTTGTTGGCCACGCTCCCCCTCACACCGATCCGATCCGCGATCCGGCTCACAAATGGGCGGAAGCCGACGCCCTGAACGATTCCGTAGACACGGATGTGCCTGGTTATGTAATTTTTCTTGCCGTCTCCGTCCTTTTTCATCATAAGCAGTCTTTTATCTTTCAAATCACAGGATACCGTCTTCCTCTGTCAGTGTCCCCGACACCGCAAAATGCGGGCATTCCGCAAATTCACCCTTCCATCCCCGCAGTGCCCGGCGAAACCGGGCATCCGCGACGATGGCATCGAACGCTCCATTCTTAACAAAAGAGACAAATTCCTCCTCCCGTTCAAATGTCACATCCTGCGTTTTCTTAAGCTCCGGCACCTGCATAAACCATGTGCCGCAGACGATTTTTTCCCGGTTTTCGGCAGAATCCGCCGCGATTTCCCGCCGGATCTCATTCGCCGCGATCTGCTGATGGACGATCAGCACGCGTTTCCCCGCCAGGCTCCGCAGCCTCCTCCTGAATTCTTCCGAGAGCAGCGGATATGCCGTCTCGTATGGAGTGCCGTATGTCTTTTGCAGATACTCTGCCGTCCTCATCCCCGACGGCGCAATCACGATATTTTTTGCAACGCTCCCCGCCTGTTCAACCATAGCAAGAGCAGGGGATCCGCTGCCTTTCTCCCCCGTTTTCTCAGAGTCGGAATCCATACCGTAACAATACACCCGTGCATATCCCTCATCATTCAGCTTTTTTCTGAGAATACGGTCCCCGTGCGTCATGCTGACATCCAACGGGTTGACGCCGAGGACACCGACGGCATGCGGATCCTTTTTTGTATCCTTTTTCGCAAATGTCTGAAACAGAGACAGATAGGCATCCGACGCGCCGCGGTCATACAAATGCGTTCCGGTGCATTCCAGCGTGATCACCGGCAAGCCGGTTTTCTTCTCCGCCATCCGCTTCAGCGCGCGAAAATCTGTCGCGATCACCGCGGGAACCGGCGTCCCCACCAGCGCGATAAACTTTGCATCCAGATGCCTCGCCGCATCGTCCAGTTTTTCCACCAGACGGTCATCCCGGCCGAGAATCGCATCCATATCGCGCAATCCCGCGGAAAACAGCGCACTCTTTTTCTCAAACCACCGCGGCTCGTCAAAGCCGCAGATATTTCCGGTGCAGCCGCCGGCGTCACAGATTACAATGATGCCGCCCAGCTCATATAAAACCGATACCGCGCCGGACTGATCCGGAGCGAAGGGGGATAAATATTTTAATAATCCTTTCATACCCGACTGATCTCCCTGAACAAATCCCGCAGCCCCGCGTATCCGAACGGTTTTCGCTCCGCGTTCCACGGCACATTCGGGCTGTCCGGATGGTAGAAGGCCGCATCCTGCCCGATGGTGATATCCGCCGCGCCCGTGCCGCAGTTATAATTGAGCATGGTCGGGGACAGATTGGTATAAATTTTCGTGTCCGGGCTGAGCGCTGCGATCTTCCGGATATAGATGAAATTCATATCCGTGACCGTCCCGTAGATCTCCGATACCGAATGCCCGTAGCGGAGCAGCGACAGCGACAGCTCAAACGGATCTCCGTTCATCCACTCCCCTACCGCGAAGGTAGTCTTCGGTCGGGATACACCGAAATCCTTTACTGCCTGCAGCGCCTCCTCGTAATAGTCAGAATCCTCAATCTTCACGCCGAGGGCCGTGCCCAACAGCTCATACTGTTTTCTGATCTTATCAATCTGGTAGACGCGCGTCATCTCCAGAGACGGAATGCCCAGCCGCTTCCGGAAATCCTCCGCGGCCAGCCGGCTCTCCGGATTCAGAACAATGTTAAAATTTGCCTCCGCCATCGACAGATACTCCTCAAAATCCCGGCAGCGCGAAATTTCCCGGACGGTATTGATCCCCAGATGCTCCAGAATCTCATAGAGCTCACATCCGTCGTCATACGGCGCAAATTCACCGAGAAGGTTTACCGCCCGTTTTTTCCTCTCCCGCTTTTCGAGGAGGGCATAGACCGTCTTTCGCACCGAGGTCATCGGCGGCACGCGGCCCTCGCGGGTCAGTGCATACATATAGCACGGCAAAACCGGCACCCCCGCATATTCCGACGCCTTTCTGCAGACCCGCTCCATGTCCGTGCCGAGCAGGGCATCCACACAAGTAATGCAGATCATGACCGCGGTGGGTTTCTCCTCCAGAGAATCCGCCACTTCCTTCACGGCATGGGAGATCCGGTTTAAATGGCGTCCGGTCACAATGTCTGTCTCGTCCTGCAAAAGATAAAAAAAGCGATCTCCGTATCCGCCGATCTGGTCCAGCATCATTGTATTTCTCCCGCAGCAGCCCGGCGCGACCAGAAGCATCACGGAACCCGGTATTGCCAGTCCGGCGCGCTTTACACCGAATCCCTGCGCTCCCGGCGAGTTGAACGCCAAGGTAGCCGGGGAGCTGTAGATCAGATGCTTCGACGACTTCAGCTCGTCCGGAATATTTTCTTTTCCCCGCGCGGCAAGCTCCGCCGCGGTGATGGAGTAGACATCCTGTTTCATATCTCTTTATGTTCTTCCTTCAGCAGTTTTTCCGCCAAATCCAGATAAATCCGGCTGACGGGCAGCGACGCATCCCCCTCGATCACCGTCATCCCCCGGTCCTCATAGCGGATAATATCCGGGCTTCGCGGAATATCCGCAATGATATCAAGCCCGCGCTCCCCGGCAAAGGCAGCGACTTTCTCATACTCATTTTCCACATTCCGCCGATTCAGGATAATTCCCTTCACAGACGCGTAACCGCGGTCTTCAAAATTCTGCACCGCCGTATATATATTGTTGGCGGCATACAGCGCCATCTTCTCCCCGGAGGTCACAATCAGGATGTGCTCCGCATATCCCTCGCGGATCGGCGCGGCAAAGCCGCCGCAGACCACATCGCCGAGGACATCGTAGAGCACGACATCCGGCCTGCAGGTTTTAAACAGCTCCAATTCCTCCAGAAGGCTGAAGGTTGTGATAATCCCGCGCCCCGCACAGCCGAGTCCCGGCGTCGGCCCGCCGGTCTCGATGCAGAGCACACCCCCGAATCCCTCCCGTGCGATATCCGAGAGCTGCTCCGGCTCCTCGTCGTGGTCGCGGATATAATTCATGACCGGAAGCATCGGCTCCCCGCCCAGCAAATTGATCGTCGAGTCAGCCTTCGGGTCGCAGCCAATCTGAATCACTTTTTTCCCGAGTGTGGCAAAAGCCGCCGCCAGATTTGCCGTGGTGGTGGATTTCCCGATCCCGCCTTTTCCGTATATCGCAAGCTTCAGCATGATTACGCAATTCCTTTCTGTACTTATACAATAATATGATTAGCGCGATGATACTACGGATTGTTCCGCACAAAGTGCCCTCGCGATCAGGTCCGGATTTACACTGTCATATATCCTACCGGAAAATGCCTCGTGGGGCAGCGGATAAAACGTTTTCTCCCCTGCGAGCGGCCGGTACAGCGGATCCGCGATCACCCCGTCCGAGCGCCGGATCTCCCGGATCAGGTCGTCCTCCTCCGGTGTGCAGACATCACACGTCCGCAGCAATTCGGTTCCCGTCTCCAACGGGCACAGAACCCTCGTCCCGATCCCATACTCCATCTCGATAGCTTTTGCAAGAGACACAGACAAAACCGGTTCTCCGATGACAGACAGCGTCCTTCGCTTCCCGATCGACGATTCCGACCCGCCTCCGCAGGGTGATATCGTCTGACCGGGAAATTCTCTCATCCCGGAGACGGCGGTTTCCCTCACCCGCTCAGCCAGATGAGCGGCGTATTTCTTTCCAAAGGGAACGCCCGCCACATAGGGCGTGCCGAAACGTTTCCGCAGCAGCTTCGCGGCCGCCAGTCCCCCGGAAGAAACCACAAGATTGACCGATGCCGTGCCCATCCGGCGAATTTCCTCCAACGTACATCCCATGGCAAGACAGACACCCGCTTTCATTCCGCTGTCCTCCACCCACTGCCGGATGGAGTCCACGCTTCCGTTCAGGGAAAAATCCAACGGTGTCGCGCCGATGATGTTCACCGTAATCTCATCGTCGGCGGCCGCTCTCTTCTCTCTGTCCCAATCCGGGTTATGCATGCCGCCCTCCGCCGCATACCGGTCGGCAATCCGCTCCAATGCCATCGACACGCCGCGCGTGTAGTCGTGCATCCCGTTCGCCGGAAAGGCAAATCCGGGGATTCCCGTCCTTTCGCTGACGATAGCGGCAATCGCGTCCAGATCGGTCCCGATCATATAGGGAATCGGCGCGCCCACCAATGCGATAAACTCTGGTCTGAGTTCCAGCACCGTCTCCGTCAGGTCATTGATGAATTTCCCGTCATCCCCCATGATGGCCTCCATCTCGGAGATCGCGGAGATAAAAATCATGCTGTCCATGTCGTACCACCGCGGTTCATCGTGGGTTGTGTAGGTCGAATTGCAGCCAGAGGCATCGTGCATGACCACCATCCCGCCCAGCTCATAGAGCGCGGAGCAGATGCCGAATTCGTCCGATGAATAGGTAGAAGTCAATCCTGTCGTCTGTCTCATATGCAGCTCTCGCACCCGTACCCTTTCCTCTGAATGACGGCTCTACGATCCTTTTTGTGAGAAAACGCATCCTCCATCAGCTCCATAATCTTAACGAACCCGTCGTATCCGTAATAGCCGCCGCTCTCCGCCACATTGACAAAATGATCGGTCGCCGCAAAATACGCCGCCTTCTGCCCGACGGCGAGGATTTTCCGACAATCTTTCGATGAGGCGGAAAAACGCATCGCCGGGCGGTTTGTGGGGAAAATCATGATATCCGGATACTGCTCCCGAATCCATGCAAAATCCGCCTCATCCTCCGCCGGAAATGCATCCGCATAGATCTCTGTCACATGAAAACCATGCTCCAGCAACATCCTTGCAAAGTTCAGAATGCGAAAGGTAAAAGTGTAATCGACGGCGATGGGCGTTTTCCCGATCACAGCTCCGGCATGGTCTATGGCCTCCTCTGCCCGCCGCCGGTCCGCAGCAAAATCCGGCTTTTCAATACCCAGCGCATCCGCCAACAGCTGATAATTTTTCTCCAGCTCCTCAAAATCATATGTAAAAGTAAGGTAGAGATAATCCTGCCCCAGACGCTCCTTCAATTCCTTCGCCGCCATGAAGGCGATCGGCTCATAGATCAGATTCAGGGGTGCTTCCGCCATGGCGAGATAATCCTCAAAATCCCGGCACCGGGAAAGATCCCAGAACGAAAATCCGGCATCCTCCACCATCCGCCTCAGCTCTGATGTCGGTGCGGTCGGAAGATTGCTTCCGATCAGGTTCACCTTTTTGGCGTCAAACGGCCGTTTTTCCCACATGCTGTACATCTGCATCCGCATCTTCTGATCCGGTGTCAGGCCGCTTTTGCGCAGGGTCGGAATCATATAACAGTCCGTAAAGCGAATGTCCGGGAACCGCTCCCGAAGGACAGTAAAAACCAGCTTCTGATCATAGGCAAGAAAAAAATGCTGACAGCTTATGAACAGAAGAATCGCCTGCGGGCGGTAATCCAGCTTGTGAATGATGTCCGTGACTCCCTCGATCATCAGATCCTCCATGCCGCCGTCCAGCACATTTTCCTCCCGGATCTGAATGGAGGAATAGCGCCCCAGCGCATTCATCTCCGCCGCCGTCAGGACAACACCGCGCAGACATCCCATCGCACACACAAAGATCTGGTGGGACTGGGGGATCAACATGCCTGTATGGACAATATTCCATGTGCCGCGGGCCGGAGAGCTGTATTCCAGCCCCTCGTGAAACGGCGCCGGAAACTCTGCGTCGGCAATCCGCGTCCCTGCACTGTCTGTATTGTGATCATCTTGATACAATCTTTTCAGCATATCTCACCTTCACAGCATCCGCGATGCAAGCTGACGAAACTCTTCCGCAGCGGCGCTCTCCGGATACGCCTCCATCAGCGTCAGATGGCGCTCCTCCGCCTCCTGCACCAACTCCGAAAATCCGACAGCGCCGACAATCTCTGTTTCAAAGTCCCGGCAGAGTTCAATCACCTTTTCCATTTCCCGCTTCACATTCCGCTGGTTCACGATCACGCCGCCCAGCTTCGCATAGCCGCGCCCCTGAAAATTCCGGATGGCCGTGGCAATGTTCGCCGCCGCGTAGACGGACATGTTCTCGCCGGAGGAAACGATATATATTTCATCCGCATAGCCGCTCCGCATGGGCATGGAAAATCCGCCGCAGACCACATCGCCCAGCACATCATAAAACACAAAATCCGGCTGACAGGTCTCATAAATCCCCTTCGCCTCGATTTTCTCCAGCGCGGTGATGATTCCCCGGCCTGCGCATCCCATGCCGGGAATCGGACCGCCCGCCTCCACGCAGACAACCCCCGCATAGCCGACTCTCGCGATTTCCTCCGCCTCAAAGGCATCCTTTTTCTCCCGAAATGTCTCCAGAACCGTCGGCAGCGGTTTCCCGTGCCGCAGGGCGATCGTGGAATCCGCTTTCGGGTCGCAGCCGATCTGCATGACACGGTACCCCTGCTGTGCAAGTGAGACCGCCATGTTTGAGACAATTGTAGATTTTCCGATTCCGCCTTTTCCGTATACTGCTATTTTTTTCATAATTTTTCATACAGGGAAGGAAACACCTGCACACTCCGCTTTAAGATTCCCTTCAGATACGCAATCAGCACGCCGTAGTTCGTAAACGGGATGCCCTGATCCAGTGAACATTTCATGCGGTACCGCACCTCTCGCTCATTCAGCATACAGCCGCCGCAGTGAATCACCATTTTATATGAGGAGAGGTCGTCCGGAAATCCCGTTCCGGAGCTCGTCTCAAAACAGATTTCCTTTCCGGTGTATTGGCGGATCCACCGGGGCAGCTTCACCGTGCCGATATCGTCGCACTGACGATGATGCGTGCACCCCTCAGAGATCAGCACCGTATCCCCGTCCTGTAATTGGTCCACCGCACAGACCCCGTCCACGGCCGCATTCAGAAAACCCTTATACCGCGCCATCAGGATGGAAAAGGAGGTAAGAAGAATATCCTCCGGCACCGTGGCTGCCACCTGTTCAAATGCCTGACTGTCCGTGATCACCATGGCCGGCTTTTTTCCGGTATTTTGTAACGTTTCCGCGAGGCCGTTTTCCTTCACTACCAGAGCCGTTGCGTCCGCCTCCAGAATGTCGTGGATGGTCTGCTGCTGTGGCAGAATCAGCCTGCCCTTCGGCGCCGCCGAGTCGATCGGAACCACGAGCACCACAAAATCTCCGGAGCGGATCAGATCGCCGACGATCTTTAACCGTGCATCCTCCGCCACGACAGATTTGCCGATCAGCTCCTTCAGCTCATGAATGCCCTGCTTATAAAGCGCACTGACATAGATTTCCTGCGCCGAGAGCTCCCTCTGCTCCGTGATCAGATCCATCTTATTGTAGACGATGACATAGGGAATCTCCTTCTCGCGAAACAGACCGATCAGCTCCTCGTCACAGGGCTGCTTTCCCTCCGCGGCATCCACGACGAGCACCGCCACATCGGTCTTGTTTAAAACCTGCCGCGTCTTTTTCACCCGGAGGTCCCCGAGCGCGCCCTCATCGTCAAAGCCCGGCGTGTCAATGATCACTACCGGACCGATGGGTAAAAGCTCCATCGACTTGTAAACCGGATCCGTCGTCGTTCCCCGGATCTCCGAGACCACGGCGAGATCCTGACCGGTCACTGCGTTGACAACACTTGATTTTCCCGCGTTTCTTCTCCCGAAAAATCCGATGTGGACCCGGTTCGCGGAGGGTGTACTGTTTAAGCTCATGGCTGCTGCCCCTTTCCTTCCATGGTTTTTAGAAATTTACAAAAATCGATTTCAACCGGGACACAAAAAAGTGTCCCTCTTTGAAATGTTTTGCTGTAAATTTCCGCCGTGCGTTTCTGAGATTACATTACCGCAAAAAGCCCCTGCACCAAAAATGGGTACAGGGGCAGCATGGTTTTCCTTCGTTCGTGCTGTAATCACCTGGCTTCCCCTTCAGGCCGTACCTTATGGTCAGATCAATGACATCTCACGCTATCAATATTTTAAAACTATGTAAAGTATACGTTGCGGGCAGAATGTTTGTCAACACAAATTCTTTTATGATTCATCTCACGATTTACAAATCGAAGAGCGACAACTGGTTCGACTCCGGCAGATCACCCAGCAGCCCGAGGTCTCCCATGAGATCCACCACGGTCTTGCTGACCTTCGCGCGGTCGCGAAAATCGTCTCTGGAGAGGAACGGCCCGTCCTTCGCCGCCTCCACCACGCCCTCGGCCGCCTTGTCTCCCATACCTTCAATCGTGTTGATGGCGGGCATCAGCTTCCCGTCGATGATCTGGAAATGGCGGGCTTTCGCCCGGTAGATATCCAGCGGCAGGAACTCAAATCCCCGCGCGTACATTTCCTGTACGACACGCATATCCCGGAGGGTATCCTGTTCCTTTTTGGTCAGGGTATCCTTCCTCTGGCGGTATTCCTCGAGGTGACGCTCCAGCCGCTCCCGCCCCTGGCACATGAGTTCATAGTCAAAAGCCGTCGCGCGGATGCTGAAAAACGCCGCATAGTAGGCCAACGGATAAAACACCTTGCACCATGCGATTCGCCAGGCCATCATGACATAGGCGGCTGCGTGAGCCTTCGGGAACATGTATTTGATCTTCTCGCAGGACCAGATATACCAGTCCGGCACGCCGTGGTCAATCATGTCCTGCTTCCACTGCGGCCACTGCTCACACTTCCCCTTTGCCACCGTGCCCTTTCTCACCTTCTCCATAATATTGAAGGCTTCCTCCGAGTCCAGTCCCTTTCCGATGAGGTAAATCATGATATCGTCACGGGTACAGATGGCGGTGGAAATGGTCGCCTTCCCCTCCTGAATCAGCGTCTGCGCGTTGCCGAGCCAGACATCCGTACCGTGAGAAAGCCCCGCGATCCGCACCAGATCCGAGAACTGGGTCGGATGGGTGTCAATTAGCATCTGCATGGCAAAATCGGTTCCGAACTCCGGGATTCCCAGCGCGCCGAGCTGGCATCCGCCGATATCCTCCGGCGTTATGCCGAGCGCGGATGTATTCTGGAACAGCGACATGACCTCCGGGGAATCCAGCGGAATATCCCGCGGATCCACACCGGTCAGATCCTGCAGCATACGGATCATGGTCGGATCATCGTGTCCGAGTATGTCAAGCTTTAACAGGTTATGCTCAATGGAGTGATAATCAAAGTGCGTTGTGACAATATCGGTATCCATATCGTTGGCCGGATGCTGAACCGGTGTAAAGGAATAGATACTTTCCCCCAGCGGCAGGACGATAATGCCGCCCGGGTGCTGTCCCGTCGTCCGCCGCACGCCGACACATCCCTGAAGAACACGGTCGATCTCGCAGTTGCGCTTGCGGATTCCGCGCTCCTCAAAGTAATTTTTCACGTATCCGTAAGCGGTTTTATCCGCCAGCGTCCCGATGGTCCCGGCGCGGAAGGTCTGTCCGTCGCCGAAAATGACCTCCGTATATTTGTGCGCCTTGCTCTGGTAATCGCCGGAGAAATTCAGGTCAATATCCGGCTCTTTATTCCCCTTAAATCCGAGGAAGGTCTCAAACGGAATGTCGAAGCCCTCTTTTTTCAGCTTTGTTCCGCAGTTCGGGCAGTTGCGGTCCGGCATATCGCAGCCCGCGCGCCCGGCGTAGGCTTTCACTTCCTCCGAGTTAAAATCGACAAAATGGCAGTTCGGACATATGTAATGCGGGCTTAACGGGTTAACCTCCGTGATTCCGGCCATCGTCGCCACAAGGGAAGAACCGACCGAGCCGCGGGAGCCGACAAGATAGCCGTCCTCGTTGGACTTCCAGACCAGCTTCTGCGCGATAATATACATAACGGCAAATCCGTTGGAGATGATGGAGTTGAGCTCCCGCTCCAGCCGTTCCGTCACGATATCCGGCAGATTTTCACCGTAAATTTCCCTCGCACGGGTATAGCAGATTTCCCGCAATGTCTGATCGGAGTTCTCAATCTCCGGCGGGCATTTGTCCGGCCGCACCGGATCAATACGCTCACACATATCCGCAATCTTATTCGTATTGGTGATCACAACCTCCTCGGCCTTTGCGCTGCCGAGGTAGGAAAACTCTTCCAGCATCTCCTCCGTGGTGCGGAGATAGAGCGGCGCCTGATTATCCGCATCCTTAAATCCCTTTCCGGCCATGATGATACGGCGGTAAACCTCATCCTCCGGGTTCAAAAAATGCACATCGCAGGTGGCAACCACCGGCTTGTTCAACTGTTCGCCCAACGCCACGATCCGGCGGTTGATATTCCGAATATCCTCCTCCGTCTCCACCGGACTTTTCTCATCCCGGAGCATAAACGCATTGTTGCCCAGCGGCTGAATCTCCAGATAGTCATAAAAAGCGGCAATCCGGCTGATTTCCTGCTCCGGGCGTCCGTTTAAGACCGCACGGTACAGCTCGCCCGCCTCACAGGCCGAGCCGAGGAGAATCCCCTCCCGGTATTTCGCGAACTCACTCTTCGGCACACGCGGGCGACGGTTAAAATATTTAATATGAGAATCGGAAACCAGTCGGTACAGGTTTACCCTTCCGATATCATTCTGTGCGATCATGATCGCGTGGTAGGTGGGAAGCTTTTTCACCGTTTCCTCAGACGATGCCTCCATCTGCGCCAGATGATCCAGATCCCGGATTCCCTGTGCATACAGCATTTCGACAAATTTTACAAAAATCTCAGCGGTGCAGCCCGCATCGTCCACCGCCCGATGGTGGTGATTCAGCGAAATCTGCAATGCCTTCGCCACGGTATCCAGCTTGTAGCGGTTCAACTGCGGAAGCAGAACCCGCGCCAGAGAAACCGTATCTAACACGGTCTTTTCACAGGGCAGGCCGAGGATTTCACAGTTTTTACGGATAAAGCTCATGTCAAAATCCGCGTTGTGCGCCACCATCGCCGCACCTTCGGAAAATTCCATGAACTGCGGCAGTGCCTGATCGATCGTCGGCGCACTGATCACCATATCGCCGCTGATCGAGGTCAGCTTCTCAATCTCATAGGGGATCGGTGTCTGCGGATTGACAAAGGTAGAAAACCGGTCTGTGACCTTTCCGTCCTCCACCCTCACCGCGCCGATCTCGATGATCTTATTTTTCTCCGGGGAAAATCCCGTTGTCTCAAGGTCAAAAACTACATAGGTCCCGGAAAGGCTCTGCCCCATCGGGTTTTCCACCAACCCCTTCAGGTCGTCGACCAGATAAGCTTCCATCCCGTAGAGAATCTTAAAATCGTCCCCCTTGCCGAGCGCATGCGTGGCATCGGTAAACGCCTGCACATCCCCATGGTCCGTGATGGCGATGGCCTTGTGCCCCCACTCCATGGCGCATTGGATAATATCCTTCACATCGGAGACACCGTCCATGTCGCTCATCTTTGTATGGCAGTGAAGCTCCACACGCTTCTCCGGGCTTGTGTCCATCCGTTTTTTCACAAAGGAGGGAATCTTTTTCATGCCGAGAATCGAGCCGATCGTCAGCTCATGGTCAAAGCGGTCGATCGTCGTCACACCCTTGATTTTCAGAAAAGCTCCTTTTGAGACCCCTTTCCGGATCTCCGGAAGAATCTCATCTTTGCAGAACATCTTGACCATGATTGTGTCTGTGAAATCCGTGACGGCAAACATCACAATCGTCTTTTCGTTCCGGATGGGGCGCTCGTCCACCGACAACACCTGCCCGCGGATCACCACATCGCCCATCTCCCCTGCGATCTGATCGATGCGAATGGGTTCATCGTCAAAATCGCGCCCGTAGATCACATCCGGATTGTTGCTGCGGCGGTAGCCGCCGTTTCCGCTGCCGCCCCTGCCCCGGTCGCCGAAACGGTTTGACCCGCCTGACATTGATTTCCCGTTTCTGACATCCCCAAGTTCCGAAGAACGGACGGACGTTTCGCTGCCGCCGCCTCGATTTTCCCGAACAGATTGTTTCTGAAGGGCTCCGCGGCTTTGCTTTTGTCCGCCGCCGGTCTTCTCTTCCTCCCACGGAGCATCCGAAGCCGCGTCGTCGGAAAGATATTCCTCCTCTTTTCGCTGTCCGAGCGAGGACTGGCGGACGATATTTTCCACCTCGTTTTTGATCTGAATCTCCGTGTTTCGCTTCTGCTTTGAATCCTTCTTTTCACAGAAACGGATCACCACACGGACAGACAGGCTGCAGCGCTCGTTGAAGATCTTTTCCAGAATCCGGTAGATCTCCTCCTCCTTCTGCCGCGCCACCATGGAATCCTCCATGGTCAGAATCAGACAGTCCTCCTGACACTCGTATTCGGCGTGGCTGAGCACGTTGTACCCAACCTGACTGTAACGCTGAAACTCTTTTAAAACGGACGGCCAGTATGCCTCCATCAGATTCGGCAGGGTATACTGTCCGGACAGATGAAAACGCTCGATCACACAGACCCGCAGCTTCTGTTTCGGGAAAAGCTGCCGCTTGATCTCCTGCTCCAGGACAAAAATACTCTGCTTTTGGAGCAGTCGGCTGCTGGAAAGGTAAATTCGAAGATAGTCCCGCCGCGTGGTCGTGGAAACCCGCGAAACGGTCGCCTCCTGCAGAAGCCCCGTCATATCACTGTTCAGTTTTAACTGGGGAAAAACCTCAAAAAAACTTTTTGCCATCTCGGATCAGAACTCCTGTTTCCAATGTTCCAACTCATAGCGCAGCGCTTCCAGTAATTGATCCTCCGGAACACGCTTTATCACTTCTCCGCGGCGGATGACCAGGCCCTCGCCTTTGCCGCCGCAAATGCCGATGTCCGCCTCTCTGGCCTCGCCGGGTCCGTTGACGACACAGCCCATCACCGCAACCTTGATATCGAGCGGGATGCCCGTCACCATGGATTCCACCTGATTCGCCAGTGAAATCAGATCGATACTTGTCCTGCCGCAGGTCGGGCAGGAAACCACCTCAACACCGCCGTGCGCAAGCCCAAGTGTGCGCAAAATCTGCTTTGCGGAGCGAATCTCCTCCACCGGATCTCCGGTCAGAGACACGCGGATCGTGTCGCCGATCCCCTGATGCAGAATCAGGCCCAGACCGATGGCCGACTTTATGTTGCCGGAGAAAACCGTGCCCGCCTCCGTGATCCCCACATGAAGCGGATAATCCGTCTTTCCGGAGATCAGCTCATGGGCGCGGACACACATCAGCACATCGGAAGACTTGATGCTGATGACCAGATTCTGATATCCGCAGTCCTCGATCATGTGAACCTTGTCCAGCGCACTCTCTACCAGCCCCTCCGCTGTCACACCGCCGTATTTTTCAATCAAATCCTTCTCCAGAGAACCGCTGTTTACGCCCACACGGATGGGGATGTTCCGCTCACTGGCAACCTTCACTACGGCCCGAAGCTTTTCGACGGACCCGATGTTGCCCGGATTGATGCGGATCTTGTCCGCCCCGTTCTCCATGGCGGCGATCGCCATGCGGTAATCAAAATGAATGTCCGCCACCAGCGGAATGTGAATCTGCTTCTTGATCCGGGCAAGCGCCCGCGCAGCCTCCTCATCCGGAACCGTACAGCGTACAATCTGACATCCGGCCTGCTCCAGCCGGTGAATCTGCGCCACCGTCGCCTCCACATCCTGCGTCTTCGTATTCGTCATAGACTGAATCGCGATGGGATGATTCCCGCCAATGGTCACATCCCCGATCGCGATCTCTCTCGTTTTCATTCTCATATCTGACTTATTTCTCCCCCTGATTACAGAAAAATTTTCCTCACATCATTAAACATTACAAAGATCATCAGCGCAAACAGACACATCAGACCGATAAAATGCACCATGCCCTCCTTGTCCTCGCTGATCCGCTTCCTTCGTATCACCTCTATAAAGAGGAACACCAACCTGCCGCCGTCCAGCGCAGGAAGCGGAAGCAGATTCATAACGCCCAGATTGGCGGAGAGAAGAATACCGATATTCAGCATATTCAGGAAGACATAGAAGTACCCGTCTGTCAGGCTCTCCTCATAGGTATCTCCGATCGTCTTCACGATGCCGACCGGCCCGGAGAGGTCGTTCACCGTGACCTGACCGGTGACCAGCATTTCCAGACTCTTAAAAGTATACTGAATCCAATACTTGACATCATACACCCCGTACACCAGTGTTTTCACCGGTCCCACTCTGGTATAGGCTCCCTCGGAATAAATACCATAGAGATAACGGCCGCTCTCCTCGTCGTATGTCGGCGTCAGCGTCGCGGTCAGCGTCTCTCCGTCACGAACAAATGTCACTTCCACGGTTTCCCCCTCGTGAAAGAGAGAATACATACTGACTTCTTTATAAAAGTGAATATTCTTGCTGCCCAGTTTCACAATCTCATCCCCGGACTGCAAGCCGGCCTCCGCCGCGGAATAACCCTCCATGACATCGCCGACCACCGGCTTCATCACGCCCAGACTGGCAATGATAATCATCGAAAACGCCAGCGCCATAATAAAGTTAAAGATCGGACCGGCTGCGACCACACTGATCCTCGCCCAGACCGACTTCTTCTGGAACGAGCGCTCATCGTCACTCTCGGAATCCTCGCCTTCCATCATGCAGGCGCCGCCGAATGGCAGCAGCTTGATGGAATACTTTGTCTCACCTTTTGTAAAACCGATGAGCGTCGGACCGAAGCCGAGACAGAATTCGTTCACGCGAATGTTGTTCGCCTTCGCGAGAAGGAAATGCCCCAGCTCATGAAAGAGAATGATAATGCTGAATAAAACGATGGCTACGATATATTTTACGATCAAAATATGTCCTTTCTCTCCCCTTACAAAAATTACCTTACGAATATGTCGACGACACTTTTGCATCCATGCCAAGACTTCTATCTATTCTTTCGTAAACACCTTGCTCGGTTGCAAGTATATCTGCGAGATTCGGATTCTCTATATATTCTGCGGCCGCCATCGACTCCCCGATCAGCTCCGCGATCTCAAGGAAACGGATTTTCCGATTCAGGAACAGCGCGACAGCCTTTTCATTCGCCGCATTGAAGACGGTCGGCATATTGCCGCCCCGCCGTATGGCTTCCAGCGCAAGTCTGAGTCCGCTAAAAGTCTCCATATCCGGCTTTTCAAATGTCAGCGTGGACAGGCTGTAAAAGTCCAGCCGCTCTTCATTGAGATATTTTCGTTTCGGGTAATACAGCGCATACTGGATCGGTAGCCGCATATCAGGCGTGCCGAGCTGCGCGATCACCGCGCCATCCACATACTGTACCATGGAGTGAATCACGCTCTGCGGATGGACGACCACCTGAATCTGATCCAGATCCACACCGAACAGCCACTTTGCCTCCATAACCTCCAGACCCTTGTTTACCATCGTCGCGGAGTCCACAGTGATTTTTCTTCCCATCGACCAGTTCGGATGGTGAAGAGCGTCCTCCAGTGTCACATGCTCCAGATCTTCCCGCTTTTTCCCGCGGAACGGACCGCCGGAAGCGGTGAGGAGGATTTTGTCTATCGCATTGCCGTGTGCACGCTCCCCATGCCACGACTGAAAGATCGCGGAGTGCTCGCTGTCCACCGGCAGTATTTTTACGCCGTATTCCTCCGCCATGGGCATAATCAGATGTCCGACCGTGACAAGCGTCTCCTTATTTGCAAGCGCAATATCCTTGCCCGCTTTGATCGCCGCCATTGTGGGGTGGATCCCCATCATGCCGACCACTGCCGTCACCAGAATATCCGACTCCTCCTGTTCTGCCACAGCCAGCAGTCCTTCCATCCCATACGTTATTTCAATATTCAGATCCGCGGTTCTTACCCGCAGCTCCCGCGCTTTTCCCTCCGTCGCAACGGAGACCAGCGACGGGCAAAATTCTCTTATCTGCTTTTCCAGCAGATCGGTATTATTTCCCGCCGAGAGCGCACTCACCCGAAAATCTTCCCTGTGCTGACGGATGACATCCAGCGTCTGTGTCCCGATGGATCCCGTCGAGCCGAGAATGGCGATTGTTTTTTTACATCCCGCATCCATGTTTTATCCTCTTGCAGTTTTATCTTCAGATCTGAACCATCGGAATCAGGTACAGCGACAGATAGTAAATGATCGGCGCCGTAAAGATCACGCTGTCGAACCGATCCAATATCCCGCCGTGTCCGGGGATCAGCTTCCCGTAATCCTTGATCTCATAATTCCGCTTGATTGCAGAGGCCGCCAGATCGCCTACCATGGAGATCAGCGCACCTGCAGCGCAGATTGCCCCCATCATCATGATATACGGTACATCCGCGTCCATAGAACTCCGAAATATAAATCCGTAGATCAGAGTCAGTACAAATGCGCCGGCCACACCGCCGACGGCTCCCTCCACAGATTTTTTCGGACTTAATACAGGCGACATCTTGTGTTTTCCGAAAAGCATCCCGAAGCAGTAAGCGGAAGTATCGCAGCCCCATGAGCAGAGGAAAATCAGCCAGACCAGATAGACGCCTCCGGACAACGACCGGGTCAGGTAAATGCAGGAAAGCATCACCGCAACGTAAAAGAACCCGAAAAATGTGCCGAACACCTGCGATGCGTGAAAGCGCGGATATCCGAAAACGAAAATGCACATACACACGATGAGGAAGCCCATGATCAGCACCATCATATCCGGCAGGAAATCAAACGCCAGATTCAGGAAATAAAGCACCGCCGCGATATACCCGGCAATTCCGATGGTTTTCTCCACTTTCAGCACACGGTAAAGCTCATACATACCGATCAGGGAAATGATTCCAAGCACGGTCAGCAGAAGATATCCGCCGTGTATAATAAACAGTAATGCCAGTATGACAAGCACCACGCCGCTTGCCAGTCTCGTCTTAAACATAATCTCCGTCCTTTCACACCTTACCGTATCGCCGATCCCGCATCGTGTATGCTTCGATGGCCTTCACCAGCTCCGCCCGGTTAAAATCCGGCCACGCCGTATCCGTAAAATAAAACTCGCTGTAGGCATGCTGCCACATAAGATAATTTGACAGCCGCAGCTCCCCGCTCGTGCGGATCATCAGATCCGGATCCGGGATATCCGCCGTGTCAAGATAGGAGCCGAACCGCGCCTCGTCGATATCGTCAACTGAAAGCGTTCCGTCCTGACAGTCCGCAATCATCCGCTTCATCGCGCGGATCATCTCGTCCCTGCTCCCGTAATTGATCGCAATCTGCAGATTAAATCCGGTAAATGTGCGCGTATCTTCCTCCAAAGCCCGTATTTTTTCCTGCAGATCCGGCGCAAGCGCAGATTTGTCACCGATGATGCGAACCCGCATGTTGTTCTTCATGGCCTCATCATAGCAGATTTGCAGATACTTTCCGAACAGCAGCATCAATGTCTTCACTTCCAGATCCGGACGGTTCCAGTTCTCCGTGGAAAAAGCGTAGATTGTCATATATTTGATTCCGAGATCATCCGCGTCCCGGCAGATGTCCATCACGACCTCCGCGCCCCTTTTGTGTCCGAATGTCCGCGGTTTTCCCTGCCGCTTCGCCCAGCGACCGTTACCGTCCATGATAATCGAGACATGTGTCGGAATCTTTAAATCTTCCAAATTCATTTTGGTTACTCCTCCGGCAAATAAGGGAAAATCCACCCTCCGGTGGATTTTCCTGTACGATCGCGTGAGATCGGCTACACAGTCATGATCTCTTTTGTCTTTTCTTCCACCGCCTCATCGATGATCGCGATGTATTTGTCCGTCAGCTTCTGAATCTCCGCCTGCAGATCCTTGATGCCATCCTCGGAGATGCCCTCTGCCTTGCCCTGCTTCTTCACGGCGTCATTACCGTCCCGGCGGATATTGCGAACCGCAACCTTGGCGCCCTCGCCCTTCTTCCGCACATCCTTCGACAGCGCTTTCCGTCGTTCCTCCGTCAGCTCCGGGAACATCAGGCGGATTGCCTTTCCGTCGTTCGTCGGATTCAATCCGAGATCCGACGTCAGAATTGCCTTCTCAATGGTCTTTACCATGGAAGCCTCCCACGGCTGAATCAGGATCATCCGCGGCTCCGGGACCGATACATTCGCCACCTGCTGAATCGGCATCGGGGAACCGTAATAGTCCACGCGAAGCTGATCCAGAACGTGCGGGTTCGCACGGCCCGCGCGGATGGAACCGAACTCGGTCAGCAGACTCTGATAGGATTTCTGCATCTTATCGTCATAGGGTTTGATTTTCTCGTTCATCTTGTAAACCTCCGTCACAATATTGTATGTCTCATTTTAAACCGTCACTTTTGTCCCCTTAAACTCTCCCGTCAGCGCCTTTACAATGCTGTTCTCCTCATTCAGTGCGAAAACATACATCGGCATATGGTTCTCCATGCAGAGGATGGAGGCTGCCAGATCTACGACCTCCAGCTTCCGGCTGATGACCTCCTGAATGGGAATCTCGTCGAACCGCACGGCCTCCGGATTCTGCTTCGGATCGCTGTCGTAGACTCCGTCAATCGACTTTGCCAGCAGTATGCCGTCCGCCTCGATCTCAACCGCCCTGAGAACGGTCGCTGTGTCCGTGGAAAAATAGGGATGTCCCGTACCGCCCGCAAAAAACACAACCATATTCCGTGCAAAATACTTGTTCGCCCGATCCTTTGAGAACAGCTTGGTAAAGGAGCCGCACTCAAACGGTGTGAGGATATTCGTCATCATACCGACCGACCGGAACATCTCCGACACATAGATGCAATTCATAATCGTCGCCAGCATCCCGATCTGATCCGCTTTCGTGCGGTCAATGTTCTCGCTGGTTCGTCCCCGCCAGAAATTCCCTCCGCCGATGACAACGCCTACCTGAATGCCCTGATCCACAAGCTGTTTGACCTGGCCGGCAACCATAAGCACCGTCTCATCATCAAAGCCGGTCTTGTTTTTGCCCGCCAACGCTTCTCCGCTTAGTTTAAGTAACACTCGTTTCATAAGGATACTCCTTCCGTTGTTTTCGCACAGCTCATTGCCTGCGCTCATGATAACACAAACAGATGAAAAAACCTAGACCCAAATTGAGATCTGTCGTCTCTCTTACCTATCTGATAAAGTTCCCATCCTTTACGACATCCGCCACCAGCTCGCGCTCATCCATATGATGCTTCTGCCCGCAGATCTCCTGATAATCCTCATGCCCCTTCCCGGCCAGCACAATGACATCGCCCTCCTGCGCATTCTCGATCGCGTAGCGGATGGCCTGCGCCCGGTCCGTGATCGAGATATATGCTCCGTCCGCGCGCTTCACGCCGGTAATGATATCCTCAATGATCGCCTCCGGCTCCTCAAACCGCGGATTGTCCGAGGTAACGATGGTCAGATCGGCCAGACGGGAGGAAACCTCGCCCATATTAAACCGCCGGTCGCGGGCGCGGTTGCCGCCGCATCCGAAGAGACAGACCAGACGCTTCGGATGATATTCTCGAAGCGTCGTCAAAAGGCTCTCCAGACTCATGGCGTTATGCGCATAGTCGATCATAAGCGTAAACTTTGAGGAGACAGGCAGAATCTCAACTCTCCCCTTCACATGAATCTGCGACAGGGACTGCTGAATCGTCTGCACATTCACGCCGAAATGACGGCAGATCGAGATTGCGGTCATGGAATTATATACGCTGAACTTACCCGGAATATCAATCTCGACATCCATGTCCAGCTTACCCTTCATGTGATAGGCGACGCCGAGACTTCCGCCCCGGTCAAAGAGGTGCACATTTTCCGCCACCAGATCCGCATTTTCGGAAAATCCATAGGTCTCCACCGCACAGGTATGCCCCTCCAGAATCTTTTCCAGATGCACATCATCCGCATTGAAAATCCCCTGACGACACTGCTGAAACAGCAGGCTCTTGCAGTGAATGTAATCATCCAGATCCTTGTGCTCGTTCGGGCCGATGTGATCCGGCTCCAGATTCGTAAAAATACCGTAATCAAAGACAAATCCGCCCACGCGGTGAAGCATCAGCCCCTGGGAGGAAACCTCCATCACCACACAGTCGCATCCGGCATCAACCATCTTTCGGAACGCCTCCTGAACCACATAGGACTCTGGGGTCGTGTTGGAAGCCGGTATCGTCTCATCGCCGATGATCATCTCAATGGTTCCGATCAGTCCGCAGCGATACCCGGAGTGCTCCAGAATCGACCGCACCATATAGGTGGCGGTGGTCTTTCCCTTCGTCCCCGTGATGCCGATCGTCGGCAGCGCCTTTGCCGGATATCCGAAATAAGCAGCCGACATCTCCGCCAGAGCGATTCGGGTATCCTCCACGCGAATCACCGTCACCGAGTCCGGAACCTCCACCTCACGCTCCGCGATAATCGCCGCCGCACCCTTTTTCGCCGCATCAGCGGCATACACATGACCGTCGCTGACCGCACCGGCGATGCAGACAAAAACCGAGCCCTCCACAATCTTCCGGGAATCATAGACCAGCGTCGTAATCTCGCGGTCAGGGGATCCCTGTATGCAAATGTAATCTATTTTTTTAACCAAATCCGCTAACTTCATCGGCACATTTCCTCTCTCTAAGTTTCTTTTATCTGTTAACTCTGAA
>JAJPYF010000131.1 GCA_021205085.1 Clostridiales bacterium
AGCGTCTTAGTCGCAGTTAGCGATTAGTTTGTCGAAGCGTTGCCCCGGTTGCCTTGGAATAAGTCGACAACACCGGTCGCATCCGTCCATAAAACTTCTTCACTCTTCCACCTGATAGAGATACTCCATGTCCCCCGTCTCCC
The DNA here is from genome assembly GCA_021205085.1 of Clostridiales bacterium. GTDB lineage: Bacteria > Bacillota > Clostridia > Lachnospirales > Lachnospiraceae > Eubacterium_I. The sequence goes on from JAJPYF010000131.1 coordinate 144, forward strand.
CGTTCAGCATCTTCCGGATATCCGACGTGATCGTCCCCAGCTCCATCGAAGCCTGATACAAATTCTTCGTCGTACAGTAGACATGTCCCTCCGAAACCGCCTTAAAATTCTCCAGCAGCGGACTCAGCGCGAGAAAGTCATCCATGCTCTCCACTTCCCCCTCAATGGTACTGTTGTAGATCAGATAGTCCGCATCCTTTGCCGCTGCATAAAACTCCTCCATCTGCATGCTGACTGTGGAGGAGGCAGTCTCCTCCTCGTCCCCGAGATCCTCAAAGATATATGTACCGCCTGCCTGTTCGATCATCCGCGGAAGATAATCCGAGGATTTCCGGACATTGACCGCACCGGTACTTGTAATGTAAAAGAACGCCACGGTCGCGCCGCTTTCCTCCCCCTCCTCACTCTCATACAGGGCCGCCTGCGCATCAAAAACCTCCGCCGCCTGTTCCTCCCGGCCGGTCAAAACGCCGTAGAGCATGATCCACTCCATCCGCCCCAGAGGATCCGACTCATAGCTGGAATAATCCACGATCACCGGAATTCCCAGACTCTCCAGCTCCTCCTTCACCTCCGGCGTGTGATAAATCATCGTATTCTCAACGGCAAGTCCGCAGCCCTCCGACAGAATAAGTTCATAGTCCGGAGCAGAGTATTTCCCCGCGTAGACGATGTCGCCTGCCTCCATTTTCTCCGCCGCCTCGCTGATGTACCATCCGTCCGCATCCAGCGCGGAAAACCGTATATCGTCCAACGCGTCCAGCGACACATACATATCCATCACCGCCGAAGCGGCCAGATAGACATTGGCGATCGGCCGGTAAAGCACGGTGATCGCTCCGTCCAATCCCTCCGGCGCTGTCTCTCCCTCCGGCACAACGAGATACTGCCCCTCGCTCTCAATGGTGATCAGGGCAAAACCTCCCTCATAGTAATCAATGCGAAACCCTTCCGCATAGTCAGGCTCCATCTCACGGTCATAAGCCAGTGTCCCGAGTGTCTGCGGGACTTCGATTTCCCCGGACTGCTCTCCGGATTCCGCTTCTGTATCCGCCGCCGTACTCTCCTGTCCGCTTCGGTCTCCCTGCACGGCAGAACAGGCAGCGCACGAAAAGAGCAGCACTGTCAAAAACACTGCTGCCAAACATCTCTTTCTCATTTTCTCTCCCGTCCTCTGATCCTTCTGACGACACAGATTGTCGCAACGACAATCACAGCGACAGCCGCGCCGATGACCGCCGGAAGCACAGTCGGCGACGTCTTCGCGCCCGCAACAGACGCGCTGTCAAATGTAAGTGTGTATTCAATCTCATGGGGCACGCTCATCGCCGTTGTGTCCGCCGTCACATCCATCGGCTCATCAAAGGCAGTCACCGGAATCTCAAAGACGGAATTTCCGTCCTCATTGACCGGAAGATACGTCACATCCTCCACAATCATATAATCATAATACGGACTACTCCACTCGATGCGCGCCGTCGCGGTCTGATCCTCCACAACCAGCTCGCAGGGGGAGGCAACCGACGTCCTCCCGCTGCCGCCCGCAAGGACAACCCCGACTGTATAAACGCCATCCTCTAACTCTTCCAACATAGGCTCTCCTCCGGTTTTGTATATTACTATATCATGAATCTGCGATTCATGATCGCATTTCGCCGCTCGCCGAATGCACGAGTGCATTCTTCTCGCTTGCGCTCATTATATCGTTATACCACAGCCGGAGGAAAATATCTACTCCATCATATTGTAGATCAGCCGCAGGATCGATGTCATGGATTCCTTCTGCGACCCGTGGAAATGACTGCACAGCTCCTCCATCTGCTCGCCGCAGTCCCCGCCATAGTCAAAAAGATAATCCACGCTGACATCCAGCGCCTCCGCCAAACGGTACATCACATACGAAGAACATCCGCTCCTTCCCATCTCTATGTCATACAGGAATTTGGAGGAGATCCCGGCCATCTCTGAAAGCCGCTCTCTGGTATAATGCCTCCTCATCCTCATTTCGTAAACCTTTCCTCCGCTTCCCGCGTTAAAGTCCCAATAATCCCTTCCGCATAACATCAATTTGTCCCCTCTTCAATCCGATTCACTCACACAGCCATTTCATCCAGAAGCTTTCTGATATTCTCCCTCTCCTCTACGGGTAACTTCTGTCCGCTGTAAAGCACAGATATCAAATCAGAAGGGCGGCCCTCAAACCAGAAATCAATCTCTTCCTTCAATATCTGCCGTTCATATTCCCGGGCATCCCGCTCTGCGTGTGCAAAGGATATCCTGCCCACACGGTATGTGCTGACATAACCTTTGTCAGACATTTTCTTTAAAAAAGTCACCATCGTCGTGCGTGCATAGTCTTTTCCGTAGCACTCGCGCATCCTTACGATGAGTTCCTGCACGGGAATATCCCCATCGGCATCCCAGATCAGCTTCATGATCATCTGCTCGCACGCACTGAGTCTCCTGACCTCATATCCTTTTTCCATCTTTTCCACCTTAACCCGTCTGCAATTATAAACGCGTCTATATTATTCGACGTCTTCATTTTATCCAATCCGTTGTAATAATTCAAGATTCTTTTCGGATTGTATAATTCTTATATCTGTACAAAAAATACATGAATACCGCTATTCCCATAGCTCAATTCCCGCTTCCCTATAATACTCAGCAAAAAAAGGGAGGAATTTCGATGAGTTCTGTAAATTCCATGGACATTTTTCGCAAAAACCTTGCCAACCTCATTCAGCAGGATCCGCACACTTCCATGCGCAATCTCAGCACCAGCATCGGCACTTCCGACAGCTACATCCGGAAGATTCTGGCGGAGGGTGCCTCTCCCTCCTTTGACAAGATTGACGCAATCAGTGAATTTTTCAACATCAACAGCTGGGAGCTGTTCTACGACGCGGACAACGATGACAATGATTCGCTGGCAACCATCCAGCTTTTAAACCGGATGCCGAAGGATATGCTGCCGGTTGTCCAGTCCTACCTTGACTACCTTTTGAATCGTCAGGAGTCATAACTGTCCCGGACACACAGCGCGCCGTACCCGACCAGCTCATTCGGATACGAGGTAAAACCCGGCATCGCCCTCGCCCCGCGGCGGAGGTATGCCTTTATTTTTTCTCCGTAGAGATACGGATCATTCCCCAGACGAATCCCCCACTCCATCAGCAGCGCCGCCGCTCCGGTGACAAAGGGCGCTGCCATGGAGGTGCCGGTCTTCGCCGTATATCCTCCTCCGGGCGCACAGGAAACAATATCGACGCCCGGCGCTGCCAGATCCGGCTTCTCCGGATAGATTCTCTCCGCTCCGCCGCGGCCGGAAAAGGACGCATAGCTGTCAAACGCGGCATCGTAGGCTCCCACGGAGATTACCTTCTGTGCGGTAGCCGGGATGGTGATGGTATTGTATGGCGCCGGATATAAAAAACCGGTTCCCGCCGACAAAACGGATGAGCCAGGAAGCCAGAGGTCATATTGCCCGGTATCAATCTTTACGGGACGCAGAAGAATCTCCCACACACCGGAGGGAAGCCGGGAGCCCTTCGGGATAAAATCAAAATAGATTTCCTGATCCGTGCTGTAGGGGCGCGGTTCTCCATAATAGACGAGCAATTCCATCTCTTCCACGGAAAAACGCTGCGTCTGCCGGTCGGCAGAAAGCGGACCGATAAGCCCTCCGTCCGGACGGCGAAGCGAAATTTCAATCTGATCCTCATAGGACTTCCACAGCTGTATATTCAGCGTTGTCTCATAATCCCCGACGGAAAAATCAATGACGGCGGTGTCCGCACCGGAAAGACGGCCGGCCGCGTGCGTGCGCGAAGTACCCTCGTTTCCGGTTCCCGCCACAATGACCGATTTCCAATAGGAGGCGGCTTCCGTCAGGTAAGTCTCCACCAAAGATGTTCCGCGATGGGAGCCGTAATTATTGCCGAAGCTCAGGTTGACGGCCACCGGCATCTGCAACTCCCCCGCCCGCCGCAGCACATAGTCCACAGCGAGCATCAGCTCACTCGTCCGCGGAAACCCATCCGGATCCGCCGTTCCCAATTTGACAACCAACAGAGCGGCGCGGGGCGCCATACCGCGATATAATCCCTCCGATGCCCTCCCGTTTCCGGCACAGATTCCCGCCACATGCGTACCGTGGCCACTGAGATCCCGGCTGGGAACAACCGCGTAGCGCTCCTGCTGCGTGGGCTGCGATAATGCCTCGTTGATCTCTCCGCTGTCAAACACGCGGTCCAGCGTCTGATCCCAGAGATTCACAATTCTCGTTGTTCCGTCCTCGTTTCTGAAATCCGGATGGGCATAGTCGATGCCGGAGTCAATGACAGCAACGAGGATTCCCGCGCCGTACAGAGAAGCCGGACTCCCCGCTGCCTGCAAAACATTGACACAGGAAACGCGCCTGCCTTCGCTGACCGCGAAGAACAGGCGCTTTGGTTTTTCAATGTATTCGATTTCAGGCCACCCGGAAACCTCCCCGACGCGGTTCTCCGGAACGGTTAACACCGCGTAGCCGTTCAGCAGCGGGTGAATCCGGATTCCGTTCCGGACCGACGGCGCATCCGCCAGACTGCCGGAAGACTTGACAATCAGCTGCCATGTCTTTTCGGCAGCATCATATCCCACACGCAGTTCCTCTGATTTTTCGCGCTCCTCCTCCGTCACGTCCAGCGCAAGATTGAAAAGGTTATCGAGTTTTTCACTGTTCATGCATTTGATCTCACTGATTCTGACCTCAGTTTATCATATGCGCAGACCTCATCAGTCTTTCCCGGTTTATTGACTCTCTGCATCATCCTTTCGGATGCGTCCCCGCTCCAGATTCGGCGCAAGCCACTCCTCTTTCGCATAATCCCAGAGCTTTTCCGATCCGAGATGGGTATTGCGGTTTCGATTCAGGATCTGCCCGATCTGCACCCCGTGCTCCACCCACGCCTTTCCGTCAGTCGCGGCGTTGAGCATCATGGGCTGAAGATTATCCAGCATCCGGGCAAACCGTGCCTCCGGCGTTTTCTGTTCCTCAAATTCCTGCCAGATCTCATAGAGCTTTTGCCCCTGATCCTCCGGGAGAAGGCCGTAGATGCGCTCCGCCGCCCGCTGTTCCCGCGCCGCCTGCGTCTTTTTCCCTTCCTCGTCATAGGCATAGGTATCTCCGGCATCGATCTCGACAATATCATGGATCAGCAGCATCATTACCGTCCGAAGAACATCAACCGGCTCATTGGCATACTCCGCCAGAAGAAATGCCATGATCGCCATATGCCATGCGTGCTCGGCATCGTTCTCCTTGTGTTCTCCGTCGGACAGATAGGTCTGCCTCCCGATCCGCTTCTCCTTATCAATCTCCAGAATGAACGCCAGCTGCCGCTGCAGCCGGTCATTCTCCGCCCGGCTTTCTCTGTCTTCTCTCATCGCGCTCCTCATTTCTCCTCTTAAATTGTTTCGACTCCGCAAATTTCGAGGATTCTCTGTACCGCGTCCTCCCGCCCCGTGTTGACCACATAATCACACAGCGCCGCGTTTTTCAGTTCATTCTCCAGAGACATCAGCCGCAGCGTCTTCTCCCGATTAGTCATTTCCTTCTCCAGAATGCTCCCGATCATGCGCTCCCGGCTGCACTTGCAGAAAATGATAATCGTGGGGTAATGGCGTTTCATCGCAATCGCCCCGCTTAAGTCGATCGGCATGACAATATAGCGGTTTTGTGCCATGAGTGCCGAGATATCCGCCGTCTTCGTCCCGTAGGCATATCCGGCGTACATGGTCGTCTCGATAAATGAGGCGCGGTCACGAATAAACTCTTCCGGAGAAATCTGTATATGGATCCCGTCCGTCACCGGCTTGGTTGTGTAAGCCCTCGGCACAGTAAAGGCATCCCGCTTACAGAGCTCCCGCGTAATCTTATTTTTGTTGGAGCCGCTGGGACCGACCAGCGCAATCACGGCGGGCGGCTCTGCCTCCACACGGTCCTCGATCATGGAGGATTTGATCTGATCCAGAAGCGTAAAAAATTCCTCGAAATTATTGACCGCCAGCAGACCGGTCAGTTCTGTATTCCATGGTTTGCGCATCAGCACCGGAAAACGGGCATTGCTCTTCAAAATGTTCTGCGGCCCGTCGTCCAGCGTGATGTCCACATGAACCACAGACTTCTGAAATCCCATGATAATATTTTCTTCCGGAAAATCGGGAAACGCCTCCCGAATCTGTTCCATCCGCCGGGTCATAAACTGCGGGTAAGCCGCGGTAACGATATAAACAATGCCCTTGGTCTGCAGCTTTCGAATGAACTCCTTTGATTCCTCCGGAACATACTGGCGGTCATAAAGCCGCGGATCGTGGTAGTATTTCCGGATCACGGAGGCCCGCCCCGTGTTTTCCCACGAGGTAATGTCCTCCAGCGTCAGCGGCGGATCAAAATGGTATTCCTCATTCGCCATCTCGATGGCGCGGTCGTTGAACGGGGCGATGACATCGTCCCAGTCGATGCCGAATGTAAGCATGCTCTCTCCTTCTTTGAAAAGCAAAACGGGCTCCCGCATGAGGAGCCCGTCGCATTTTATTTGTCCTGGGGAAGTTCCTCGCGGATTTCTTTGGTGCGAATTTCTTTACAGATCGCATCAATGAAGTCGCCCAGCGGCTGTACTCCCTCGTCGCCCGCAAAACGGCTGCGGACGGATACCGTTCCCTCTGCCTCCTCGCTCTGACCGACGACCAACATATAGGGAAGACGCGCCATGCGCGCGTCGCGGATCTTGTATCCGATCTTCTCTGCGCGCGCGTCCACCGTGACATCCACGCCGTTCTTCGCCAGCTCGGCGCGAACCTTCTCTGAATAGTCCAGATACTTTTCGGAGATGGGAAGGATGCGCACCTGCTCCGGGCAGAGCCATGTCGGGAACTTACCGGCATATTTCTCAATCAGCCATGCCAGCGTCCGCTCATAGCAGCCGATGGAGGTTCGGTGGATGATGCAGGGACGGACCTTGTCTCCGTTCTGGTCGATATAATACATATCAAACTGCTCCGCCTGCAGCTCATCCCACTGGATGGTGATCATGGTGTCTTCCTTGCCGTAAACATTCTTGGCATTGATATCTACCTTCGGCCCGTAAAACGCAGCCTCGCCGACATCCTCCACAAAGGGGATATCCAGCTCGTTCAGCACATCGCGGATGTGCTGCTCTGTCTGATTCCAGACCTCTGCGCTGCCGATATATTTATCCGGATTCGCGGGATCCCACTTGGACAGATGATAGGTCACATCGTCATTTAAGCCCAGTGTCGTCAGGCAATGCTTCGCCAGCGCAAGGCATCCTTTAAACTCCTCCACCATCTGATCCGGGCGGACAATCAGGTGACCCTCCGAGATCGTGAACTGGCGGACACGGGTCAGCCCGTGCATCTCGCCGGAATCCTCATTTCGGAAAAGCGTGGAAGTCTCGCCGTAACGGCACGGCAGATCACGGTAAGATTTCTGCGTCGCCTTGTAAACAAAATACTGGAACGGGCAGGTCATCGGGCGGAGGGCAAACACTTCTTTATCCTGTTCCTCGTCGCCCAGAACAAACATCCCGTCCTTATAATGATCCCAGTGGCCGGAAATCTTGTAGAGGTCACTCTTGGCCATCAACGGCGTCTTCGTGCGGACATAGCCCCACTCATTATCCTCCAGATCCTCAATCCACCGCTGCAGCTTCATGATCATCTTCGTGCCCTTCGGCATCAGCAGCGGCAGTCCCTGGCCGATGACATCCACTGTGGTAAAAAGCTCCATCTCCCGTCCCAGACGGTTGTGGTCGCGGTTTTTGATATCCGCAAGATACGCCAGGTACTCATTCAGCTCATCCTTTTTCTGGAACGCGGTCCCGTAGATCCGCTGCAGCTGTGCCCGGTTGCTGTCGCCGCGCCAGTATGCCATGGAGGAAGAAGTCAGCTTGAACGCCTTGATTACCATTGTCGGCAACAGGGGAGGTCCCGCACAAAGATCCACAAAGCCGCCCTGATCATAGAAAGAGATCTCCGCATCCTCCGGCAGATCCTCGATCAGCTCTACCTTGTACGGCTCCTGCCGCTCCTGCATCAATCGGATGGCCTCCTCTCTGGGCAGTGTGAACCGCTCCAGCGCATGGCCCTCCTTGATGATTTTCTTCATCTCTTTCTCGATATTGTCCAGATCCTCTCTGGAAAACGGATCCGCCTCAAAATCATAGTAGTATCCGGTATCAATGGAGGGACCGATGGCAAGCTTTGCGTTGGGGAAGAGCCGCTTCACGGCCTCCGCCAGAACGTGTGATGTCGTGTGCCGGATCGTGGCAAGTCCCGCCGGGTCATTCGCAGTCAGGATATTTAATGTGCAGTCCTCCGTGACCATAGTCCGCAGATCCACAACCTCACCATTCACTTCCCCGGCACAGGCCGCACGCGCCAGCCCTTCACTGATATCTCTCGCGATATCATACACACTCATGCTCTGCTCATACTCTTTTTCTGAGCCGTCCTTTAATGTGATCTTCATCGTCTCTCTCCTCCATCTGTGTTGCACTCAGATTTTCATTTTCTTAAATTTCCGCATTCATTTGCGAACCATCCGAAAAAAAGCCTCAGCGGTTTCTCCCGCAGCATTTCTTGTACTTCTTTCCGCTTCCGCAGGGGCACGGATCGTTCGGGTAAATCTTCTCCGGCTTTACCACTGTGCCGGATTTCTTCTGCTCGATATAAAGCTCCTTGCGCTTTTCTTCGGTAAAAATCTTCTCCCACTGGGGAAGCTCATAGAGCCAGTCCGCCTTGGCATCAACCATGTTCTTATACAGTTTTTCCTTGTCAAAAGCCAGACTGACAACAGAATCCTCCGTCAGATCCTCCAGATCATTGGGCGTGACCAGACTCTCCTGAATGCCGTCAAGAAAACCGACCATCGCCATGAGCTCCAGCTCATACTTATCCGCCAGTTCTTTTACCGTGCCCTGCACAGCCTCATCCGGAGTCTCCAGCAGCTTCTCATAGACACTTTTCTCTTTGAGAAAATAGCGGTTCCAGAACTTCTCCAGCTCTCCTCTGTCCGCCTTCTCATTGTAGGCAATCTTCTGCCAATCCTGTAATAATCCCATTTTCTATACCACCTTTTTCTTCAAATCATCTGAAAATTATACGTGCACCGGCTTCTGTCGGCAAACCCGGCGCAGACATAGCGATAGTATACATCACTTTTCCGCATTTTTCAATCATTTCATAAAATCTGTCTTTCCGTGAATAGTTCTCCGGAATCCGTCCATAATAAAAACAGTAAGACGGTTCCGAGGAACCCCCGCGAACCGCCTTTCTATTAACTTATCCTCCCCTATGATATCTCCGGAATCCGAAAACCAGATTCCGGAGATTTTCGTTTACTCATATGTCGGCTGGATCAGTCCGTATCCTCCGTTCTTCCTCTTATAAATCACATTCACATGGCAGTTTTCTTCCGCGTTCTGGAATACAAAAAAGTCGTGTCCGACAAGCTCCATCTCCAGCACGGCATCCTCCGGAAACATCGGCTTGATGTCAAACCGTTTCACACGCCGGATCTCGACCGGCTCTTCCTCACCGGCTGCATCCACGGACTCCGCCGCGAGTTCTCCGATTTTGGGCGCGACCGCATGCGAAGTCGGCCGTCCGGCATACTTTGCCGTCAGCTTTTCCTTGTATCTGCGGAGCTTCCGCTCCATATTTTCACCGGCATCATGAATCACATTGTACAGATCCGCGCCGGACTCCTCCACCCGGGTAAATGCTCCGGCATCCGACAGAGAAAGCTCCGCCGTTTTCAGGTTCCCCTCCACGCTGACCACAACCGTCAGCTCGGCCGCATCCGACACATACTTCTCCAGCTTCTTTGCCGCCTTCTCCACGGCAGAGCGGATCGCATCTGTCACACCGATGTTGCTGCCCTTTCCTCTCACATTTACGTTCATTGCAACTCTCCTTTCCAAACCCGCAATGCCGTCTCCGGCTGCGGGGAAATTACCTCTTTTTCTGCACGCTGTAGCCGAACTTTCCGATCTTGTCTCCCAGCTCAAAATACTCTCCGTGGGAGTAAGCGACCAGACCGAGCTCATTCAGGTGCAGCTTCCCATTCTCGTCCATGTTCGCCGAGTCCACCGATACCGCCGTGGCCTCGGCCACAAACATGACATGGTTTCCAAGCTCAAGGACCTGCTTCACCCTGCACTCCAGGCTCACCGGGCTCTGTGCAATCCCCGGTGCGGCAACTGTTTTGGAAGGGCTGGGTGTCAGGTGCATATCAGCAAACTTATCCACATCTCTTCCGGATTTCACGCCGCAGTAATCCGTGGCGTATGTCAGCTCTTTTGTAATCAGATTTACCACAAACTCTCCGGTCTCGCGAATAATATCGTAGGAATACCGCTCTTTCCGCACGGAGATGGAGAGCATTGCCGGATCGGAACAGACTGTCCCCGCCCATGCAATCGTGACAATATTCGGTCTCTCTCCCGGACGCTGACAGCTCACCATCACCGCCGGCACCGGATAGAGCATGTTTCCCGGTTTCCAATATTCTCTTTCCAATGATTTCACCTCATTATTTACTGACCCTGCAGCGCCGTCATCAGCGCCGGAATCAGCTGCTTCTTTCTCGACACCACATCCTTCAGAACATGGTAGTCTCCTGTTTTTTTCTTCTCATAGGCCTGTTCCACCAGTGCATCCGCATTCTCACCGGTGCAGATCAGATATGTCGTCTCGTCGATGATATTCGTCAGCATGAGGAAAACCATGGAAATCCCCTTCTCCTGCAGAACCTGCGGCAGATACGGAAGAAGGATCTCCTTCACCTGTTCCAGCTCCTCCTGCGTCATGGCGCTGATCTGCCCCACCCCGAAAGCGATCTCATTCTGCGTAAAGATCTTGAAGTCCTGATAGCAGATCTCCGCGGGTGTCTTGCTTCCGAAATCGCTGCCGGCCTGAAACATGGCCTTCGCGTGCTCCTCTGTCTGAATCCCCGCGATCTTCGCCAACGCCTCCGCTGCAATCCGGTCAAGCGGCGTGCAGGTCGGAGACCGGTACAACAGCGTATCCGAGAGAATCGCAGAACAGAGCAGTCCTGCAATCTGCTTCGGGATCTCTACTCCCTGTTCCTGATACATCTGATATACGATCGTCCCGGTACACCCAACCGGCTGATTCCGGAAAAACACCGGAGAAATCGTCTCCAGACTGCCGATGCGGTGATGGTCAATGATCTCCAGAATATCCGCCCCGTCGATTCCGTCAGCCGCCTGAGACTTCTCATTGTGATCGACGAGAATCAGCTGCTTTTTCTGCATATTTAACAGATTTCGTCTGGATATCATTCCGACATATTTGCTGTTCTCATCCAGAATCGGGAAATACCGGTGCCGCTCCTTCGACATGATATCGCGGACACCGTCTACCAGCTCCTCCGTCTCAAAACTGACCAGGCTGTGCCGGTGCATAAAAAACCGGATCGGCATACTCTGGTTGATCAGTCGGGCGGTCGTATATGTATCGTAGGCTGTCGTGATCAGCGTACATCCGTGATCTGCCGCCATCCGGATGATGGTTTTGGATATCTTCGGATCACCGGCGATAATCATACAGCCCGCATTCGCCTCGATAGCACAGACCTGTGCCTCATAGCGGCTCCCCATGATGACAAGGTCATGATCGTCAATAAACTCCTCCATGATCTCCGGGTTGGCCGAGCCGACAATGACCTTACCCTCCGTAAAGCAGGCATCCTCATCCCCGCACAGCAATGTCCCGTCGAGCGTATCGAGAATATTTTTATACCGGGTCTGCGCCCTTGAAAGAATATAGTTGTCGTAAACATCCATGTAGGAGGTCGTGATATCCTGTGTCGTGATGAGTCCGGTCATATAACCCTCCTCATCCGTGATCGCCAAAGTCGGCACATTCAGATCACGCATCATATCCCACGCCCGTTTCAGGGAGATATCCTCGCTGATCCCCGGCACACAGCGGATCTCAATATCCTTCACCTGTGCCCCTACATCCGTGATCAGCCCCGGTGTGTCAGCTCCGAATGCACGCAGAACATATTTTGTCTCTTCATTCAGTTCCCCCGCCCGCTTCGGCTCGTACTCTTCCCCCTCCGAAGTCCGGCTTTTCAAATATGCGTAAGCGATAGCGGAACAAATCGAGTCCGTATCCGGATTCTTATGTCCGACGACCCAGACCTTCCGCTTCTCATCCAATCCCATATCTTTTCCCCTTTATTATTTGATTACCAATGTGAAAAAATCAATTCCGAACCAGTTGGCCAGAAGAAAATACAGCAGCACCAAAAAGCTTAAGAAGCTGAAAAACGAGAAAAATTTCATCCCCTTGAACGACTTGCGAATCTTCGTCAGGCTCTTTTCTCCCAGTTCAAGCTCCTCGATCTTGACCTCCAGATCCGTCACGAGGCTCTTCATATTGCGGTAGCACTGGACATTCTCCGCATGAATCTTTTCAACAATATCCGTACGCAGGCTCTCAGACTTCTCATTGATCTCATCCATGGAGACTCTTTGTTCCTCCAGCTTTTCAACCATGATCCTGATCTCGCCAATCTGCTCTCTCGTACCCTCCTCCATGCGTCCAACCCGGCTGGCTGTCCTGTCCTCCAGCTGCTGCGCCTGCTGCTCCAGTGCGCTTATCATCTCCTGGATCTGTACCGTAACCCCTGTGATCAGCCGGTTCATATCGTCTCTTCCGGAATCTAAGTTCTGCTCCACCTTTGTAGTCTCCTTTTTCATTGATTCAATCTGGTTCTCTAACCGAACAATCCGCTCGCGGGCAGCGTCCAGCTGCTCCTTCAGCAGGATGTTTTTTTTCTTCAGTTCACCCTCCTGCCGATGCGCCGCCGTATTTCTTTGGTCACTTCGCTGTTTTGCGGAAGACGGATCCCCTCCCAACATGGCCTGAAGGCCGCTGATCAGATCCATTGCTTTTCCTCCTTCTTGAATTCGCACGGCTCATTGCCTGCATTCAGTATACCAAATGCGTCTGCATTTGACAACTTTTAAAGAGAATTCAGATGGGTGCGAACCATCATTGCGATTTTAAAAAGCATCGCATCCTCAAAAGAACGAATATCGAGTCCCAGCTTTTTCTCAATCCGCTCCAAACGGTAAACCAGCGTGTTCCTGTGGATATAGAGCTGCCGCGCCGTCTCGGAGATGTTCAGATTATTGTCAAAAAGCTTGTTGATCGTCGTCAGGGTCTCATCGTCCAGCTCAAGCTCCATATTTTCCCCGAGAACCTCCTGTAAAAACAATTCACACTGATCCGGAGGCAGCTTATAGATCAGACGGCCGAGCCCCAGATGATGATAATAAAACACCCGCTCTGTTCCGCAGTAGACGAGCCCGATATCCAGCGCCGTCTTCGCCTGACAGTAAGACGGATACATCTCCTCAAAGGCATCCACCGGATCACCGTAGCCCACCCAGACATTTGTCATCGCTTCCGCCTGCATATTGTCCACGATCGTCCGGGCATACTGCTCAAAATCTTCATTCGGTATGTCTGTCACATTCTTGACCAGAACCGTCTTCGTGCCGTCCATCTCCACCATGAAATCCTCATAGCTGTTCACACACAGGTTCTTCAGCATCTCGAGCAGGATCGTATCCGCTTCCTGTCTGTAGTGTACAACATAGAGTACATACCTGCCGGGTTTCAGCTGGAGATAATGACACTTCTCCGCCACCTTTTCCCGCGGAATCTCTCCGTTGATAATCTGCCTCAAAACATTGATCCGATTTTCCGGCTCACGCACGGAGAGGAAAACGTTCCGGATCTGGCAAAGCGCCATCCTGCCAATCACATAAGACTGGTCTGCCTCCGTCCCCACGCTGCAGAGCAGCACATACTCCGTCTCCCCCTGAATCTCAACACGGAAATAAATCCATCCCTGCTGTACCTGCGTCTCTGCCAGAGAATGAGCAAACTGTGTGACCGCTTCGGCAAATCCGTCCGACGCGACAGTTCCCGCGAGGCATTTTCCATCCACAGAAAAAAGAAGGTACTCCCGTTTGGAAGCCTCCTTCATCTCCTCTAAAATCCGTTCCAGTTTTTTGGTTGAAACCATGTAATCCATATATTCTGTATTCCTCTGCTATTCCGCAACGTTCTGACAACTTCCTGATCCCGGCAAACTGCAGCAGCCGGAGAATTGAAAAGACTGGGTACGGAGACCGTACCCAGTCCTGCAGTCATAAAATAACTTAGTGGCAGATCGCCTGCTCTGTCTCTTTATCAAAGAGATGACCTTTCTCAACATCAAACGCGATGGAAACCTTATCGCCGTAGCGAGCCGGTGTGCTTGCGTCTACCTTTGCCGACATCGTAACGCCGTTGGATGTGAAGTACAGCATAACCTCGGAGCCGAGAAGCTCGTAGCCTGTGACATCCGCATCAATCTCGTAACCCTTGTTCTTCTCAACAAATGCCGGGAAGTCATCCATGTCATCCGGACGGATACCGAAAACAACTGTCTTTCCGTCATAACCGCCATCCTTCAGAGCCTTTGCCTTGTTCTCAGGCATCACATATGTATTGCCGTTGGATGTGATGGTAACCTGGTCTCCGCTGACCTTTACAAGCGCATCCATGAAGTTCATCTGAGGAGATCCGATGAATCCGGCAACGAAAAGGTTGTCCGGCTCGTCATACAGCTTCTTCGGAGTATCTACCTGCATGATCACGCCGTCCTTCAGGACAACGATTCTGGTTCCAAGCGTCATAGCCTCGGTCTGGTCATGGGTAACATAAATGATCGTCGCGCCGAGTCTCTGATGCAGAGTGGAAATCTCGGTACGCATCTGAACTCTCAGCTTGGCATCCAGATTGGAGAGCGGCTCATCCATAAGGAAGACCTTCGGCTCACGGACAATCGCACGGCCCATCGCAACACGCTGTCTCTGACCACCGGAAAGAGCTTTCGGCTTGCGGTCTAACAGCTTCTCAAGGTCAAGAATCTTCGCAGCTTCGCGAACCTTCTTATCGGTCTCATCCTTCGGCATCTTTCTCAGCTTAAGAGCAAATCCCATGTTGTCCGCTACAGTCATATGCGGATACAGCGCATAGCTCTGGAAAACCATCGCGATGTCTCTGTCCTTCGGCTCCACATCGTTCATGCGTTTTCCGTCGATGTAGAAATCACCCTCGGAAATCTCTTCCAGACCGGCGATCATACGAAGTGTGGTTGATTTACCGCATCCGGACGGTCCTACAAAGATAATAAACTCTTTGTCCGCGACCTCAAGATTAAAATCCTTGACCGCCTCGAATCCGTTCGGATATCTCTTATAAACGTGCTGCATTGATAATTGTGCCATTTTTGTTACCCTCCATATTTTCTTCTCAACAGATTTTTTCTGCCATGCTGACATTCTATCAAATTATCCGAAGAATGTCATTAGATATTTTTACAAAATTACCATCCCATCCTTGGCATTTATGTCATCGCCCCAAAAAATCATGGCATTTTTTATATATTTCGACGATATTTGACCTCGCTTTTTGTGTTTTTGACGAATTTTACTGTTTTCCGGTGCTGCCAAACCCGCCCCGGCTCGCATTATTCAGGGATTCCACCTCATCAAAAACAATCGTCGGCTGGTTCTCCACGATACGGAACTGGCAGATACGGTCGTTCTCCCGGATCACGGTGTCCCGGGTCGCGTAGACCGGCATTCGCCACATATCCTCATCCCCGCAGTAGGAACAGTCGATGATCCCGCAGCTGTTGGTTTGCAGGATTCCGTAATTTTTGAAGGTGGAGCTGCGCGGTACCAGATGGGCCTCATACCCCTTTGGCAGTTCCATGGCACCGCCCAGCGGAATCAGGCGGAATTCTCCGGCTTTTAATTCTACGGTCTCACTGGCGCGCAGGTCGATCCAGTCGGATTTTCCGTCAATGTATTCCAGACGTTTGATTTTGTCTGAGAAGTAGCGGATGCGGATTATTTGCATGGGTAGCCTCCTTTTTCTTTCATTGACGGATGCGGCAGGTGTCGGTGATATATTTTCGGGAAACCGGGGCAACGCTTCGACGAACTAATCGCTAACGGATACTAAGACGCTCAGGAAAGCCTTCGCGCCTAAGTAATCCGTAAGCGCTGGATTTCGTCTCAGCTAAAAGCGCCCCTACAAAAGTTTCCAGAAAATATATCACCGACACCCCGCCGCATCCTGTACTAACTTGACTGAATAAACATAAAAACAATATTAGCTAATCGGGATAATAAAGCAGTTCATAAGAATCTACGTAAGCGTCTTCCTGCCCGTCGGGATAGATCGTGCAGTCGAGGGTAATTGTCACATATCCTTCCTCCCCGCCGGACTCCGTCACCTCATCGGGTATGTAGATCAGGCAATCCAGATATCCGTAGTCGGAGGCCTCGATGGTCTCCCAGTAGGTATGGAAGTTTTTCAGGGAGGAGTCTGTCCAGCCGGTCTGCTCCTGTTCGGAGAAGACGAGGTGGTCCTCTGTGACGGATGTCGCGTCAAAATCTTCGTCCGAGTCATTCTGCAGGCATATTGTGACCAGAAAAAATGCGCCGTCTGCGTACATATCATCTGAAATGAGAATCTCTTCCAGATCTTCATCCGTGATATCAATATAGTATTCGTCTTCCCAGTCTACATCCTTCAGCGGCGTATCGATCCGGTCCATATAGGCAAAGTCAATCCGGATGTCTCCTTCTGCCGCGGCACTCGACGCTGCATCCTCCTCTTCCGGAATCTCCACCGCAACGGGTTCGTCCTCTTCATACTCTTCCCATACAAAATCTGTACCGTCCGTAATCTCCGTCATATCGATGCCAAGCTCATCCAGGACATTTTCAGCAAAGTTCGCAGTAAAAATACCGGTAAAACCTAAAACCGCAACAATAACAATTACGATGATAATCCCGATCAGCACGCCGATCATGCGGTGCTTTTTCGGTTTCTTATCCGTTTCCCAGAAGTCGCGATCCTTCCGACGCTTTCCGTCTGTGTCATGGCGGTAGGTGTCATAGTTTTTCTCATGTACCCGCACATGGCTTTGTTCGGAATGAGCCGGATCCTCGTCGTATCGCTCGTGGAGCTCGCTCTCCAGCACCGCGCTGTCCTGACGGTTGTATCTGCCGCAGGACGGACAGATCCCGTTGTACCTGTCATAGTCATAACGCTTCCCGCATTTTGCACATTTTATCATAACACTCCCCCTCTCGCTGATGTGACTGCCTGTGTCAGACGCTTCGGATACATCATACAAAGCCTGCAGGATCGTCCGATTACCAGGACAGGTCTCCGCTCTCCTGTTTGCGCTCCCGAAGCATCAGTTCTTCCACGGCATCCCTCGCCGGCTGCCCCTCAAACAGCACCCGGTTGACCTGCTTTACAATCGGCATGTCAACGCCGTATTTTCCCGCCAGAGCAATGGCGGCTTTTGCGGAATAAACCCCCTCCACCACCATCTTCACCTCATCCATGGCTTCCTGCATCGTATATCCCTGTCCGATCAGCATGCCGGCCTTCCGGTTCCGGCTGTGCCGGCTGGCACAGGTCACAATCAGATCCCCGATGCCGGAGAGTCCGCTTAAGGTCTCCGGCCTCGCGCCCATGGCGAGAGCCAGACGGCTGATTTCCGCGATGCCGCGGGTAATCAGCGCCGCTTTTGTGTTATCCCCGAAGCCCAGACCGTCCGCCATTCCGGCCGCCAAAGCAATCACATTTTTCAGGGAAGCCCCCAGCTCTATGCCCAGCATATCCGGGCTGGTATAGACGCGAAATACCTCATTCATAAAAAAGGACTGTACCCGCTCCGCGACCGCTTTGGATTTCGCACCTGCGACTACGGTGGTGGGAAGGCCTCTTCCCACTTCCTCCGCGTGGCTCGGCCCGGACAGCACTGCCACCTGCGCCTGCGAAATCTCCTGCTCCACAATGTCCGTCTGAATCATCAGGGTGTTTTCCTCTATGCCCTTGGAAACCACCACAATCAGCTGTCCTTTCCCGACAAACGCAGCCATCTGACGGGCAGTGCTCCGGATATAGGGCGACGGGACTGCCAGGACGACCAGCGCCTTATCCCGCACGGTTTTCTCCATATCCGTGGTAAAATCCACCGTCTCCGGAATCCGGACTCCCGGAAGCTTATCCGTATGCTCCCGCTGTGCGGTGAGCATTTTCACCTCATCCTCCAGAATCGACCAGACCGTCACCTCATGTCCGTTATGTGCCAGAAGAACCGACAGGGCTGTTCCCCAGCTGCCGGCTCCGACGATGCCAACCTGAGCCATACTTATCCTTCCTTTCCTTCGTCCTTCTTTTTCGGGCGGAATTTGTTCTCCGTTCCGCTCGCCAGACGTTTGATATTCTCCCTGTGCTGGAAAAAGGCCAGCCCGGTCAGAATACCGGTGAAAACATACTGTACAATCAGAAAATCCGCGCCGACTTTCAAAAAACCCAGCTGCCCGAACACAATGGTCTGGACAAAAAATCCGCTCAGAATCGCAAGGGAACCCAGCGACATGAATCCGGTGGGCACCACGGCGAGGAAAAATAAAACCGCGCAGATCGGAACCATCCGCCAATCAGAGGCAAAGACGATACCAACGCTGCAGGCGATCCCCTTTCCGCCCTTAAACTTTGCGTAAAACGGATAATTGTGTCCCAGAACCGCGCCGACTCCGGCATACAGCTCCAGCAGCTTCACGGCCTCCGGATACGTATTGCGGTACAGCAGCCAGATGATCACCATGGCAAAAACCGCCTTGAAGCAGTCGCCGAAAAAGACGATCACGCCGGCCTTCCACCCCAGAACACGGATGGAGTTTGTCATGCCGGTGTTGCCGCTCCCCTCTTTTCTCAAATCTGTTTTGTACGCTTTTCCGACCAGTTTTCCGGTGGGGAATAAACCGAAAATATATCCCAGCACCAGGCCGATCACACGAGATACAATCATACCTATCGCTCCTTATCTGTCACTCGCTCTTTCTCTCACGGATGATAAACTTCAGCGCGGTCCCCCGAAAGCCGAAGGTCTCCCGGATCTGGTTCTCCAGATACCGTGTATAAGAAAAATGCATCAGAGATTTATCATTCACAAAAAGCACAAACGTCGGCGGCTTCACCGATGCCTGCGTCGCATAATAAATGCGCAGGCGCTTGCCCTTGTCGGAAGGCGGCTCGTGCATGGCCACCGCCTCCGCGATGATCTCGTTTAAGACGCCGGTGGCGATCCGCATGGAATTGTTCGCGATCACCATATCGATCATCTCATAAATCTTTGAGAGCCGCTGCCCGGTCTCGGCAGAGATAAACAGAATCTCCGCATAGGACATAAAGCTTAAGACCTTACGGATCCGGTTCGTGTGCCGGTACATGGTCTTGTCATCCTTCTCCACGGCATCCCACTTATTTACGGCAATGATAATGCCCTTCCCGCGCTCGTGGGCAATGCCTGCGATCTTGGCATCCTGCTCTGTCACGCCCTCTGTCGCATCGATAACCAGAATTACCGCATCCGCCCGCTCAATGGCCGTAACCGCCCGGATGATGCTGTAGCGCTCGATCTCCTCTTTGATCTTGCTCTTGCGCCGCAGGCCGGCCGTGTCGATAAAGACATATTCTTTTCCGTAATACCGGATCGTCGTATCGATCGCGTCACGGGTCGTCCCGGCGATGTCAGAGACAATCAGGCGGTTCTCTCCGAGAAGCTTATTGATAATCGAGGACTTGCCGACATTGGGTTTACCCACGATCGCCACCTTCGGCCGCTCGTCCTCGCCCTCATCCTCCGCCGCTTCCGGAAAATAACTGACAACCTTCTCCAGCATATCCCCGAGTCCCAGCTTCCCCGCCGCGGAGATCGGCACCGGATCTCCCATGCCGAGATTGTAAAACTCATAGACATCCGCCTCAAACTTCTGAAAGCTGTCCACCTTGTTGACCACCAGAACCACCGGCTTGTGAGAGCGGCGCAGCATATCCGCCACCTTCGCGTCCGCATCCGACATTCCCTGACGCACATCCGTCATAAAAAGAATCACGTCCGCCGTCATCATGGCGATCTCCGCCTGCTCGCGCATCTGGGACAAAATAATATCTCTGGAATCCGGCTCAATTCCGCCGGTATCAATCAATGTAAAAGAGCGGTTCAGCCACTCCACATCCGCATAGATCCGGTCTCTGGTCACGCCCGGCGTGTCCTGAACGATGGAGATCCGCTCTCCCGCAAGCGCATTAAAAAGCGTGGATTTGCCCACATTCGGGCGACCGACGACCGCTACGATCGGTTTACTCATAATTCACCTCACTAAAAATTCCGTAACTCTCCCCGAATGATTTTACATGATGGTTCACATTTTGTAAAGCAAATTAAGGGGCACCCGGAAAGGGCGCCCCTTGATATTGTCTGAAATCTGACGGGTCAGAGTTTTACTCTTCCGCACCGTAAAGCTTGATCAGCTTGTTCAGGTACTCATACCGCTCCTTCGCATCCTGCTCGGACTTGTCGAAGAATTTCTCTGCCTTTTCGGCATCCAGACGGGCCAATGCATTGTAGCGGACCTCGCCATTTAAGAATGCCTTGTAGTCTCCGCTCGGAGCCTTGCTGTCAAGGCTGAATGCATTCTTGCCCTCCGCCGCCAGCGCAGGATTGTAGCGGAAGTTGTGCCAGTAACCGACGGCTACGGCGTTCTTCTCCTCGGTCTGCGCCTTGCTCATACCGACCTTGATGCCGTGGTTGATGCAGGGAGCATAGGCAATGATCAGGGACGGTCCCGGATATGCCTCTGCCTCGGTGATCGCCTTGACGCACTGGTTCATATCCGCGCCCATGGCGATCTGCGCCACATATACATAACCATAGCTCATGGCGATGGAAGCCAGATCCTTCTTCTTGGTCTCCTTTCCGCCCGCCGCGAACTGCGCCACAGCGCCGGTCGGAGTTGCCTTGGAGGACTGTCCGCCTGTATTGGAGTACACCTCGGTGTCAAACACCATGATGTTGATATCCTTGCCGGAAGCCAGAACATGATCTAAGCCGCCGAAGCCGATGTCATATGCCCATCCGTCGCCTCCGAAGACCCACTGGGATTTCTTGGCGAGGAAGTCCTTCTGCGGAAGGATCTCCTGTGCTTTCTCGCAGCCGCAGGCCTCCAGAGCCGCCACCAACTTGTCCGTAGCCGGGCCGTTGGTCACGCCGCAGGTATAAGTATCAAGATACTCCTGTGCCGCCGCCTTCACATCATCCCGCTTCGCGTTGACAGCCAGATCCTCGATCTTCTCCTTTAAGCCGCCGCGGATCGCGTTGTTCGCCAGAAGCATACCATAGCCGAACTCCGCCGCATCCTCAAAGAGGGAGTTGGACCACGCCGGTCCCTTGCCCGCTGCGTTGACGGTGTACGGGGTGGACGGTGAGGAGTTGCCCCAGATGGAGGAGCATCCGGTCGCGTTCGCGATGTACATCCGGTCGCCGAAGAGCTGTGTGATCAGCTTTGCATACGGTGTCTCGCCGCAGCCCGCGCATGCGCCCGAGAACTCAAGCAACGGTTGCTTAAACTGGGAGCCCTTCACGGTGGACTGTTTGAACTTCTCTAATACATCCGGCTTCCCGGATACGGTCAGGCCGTAATCGTAGTAAGCCTGTGTGCCTGCATTGGCCTCGAAGTTCTGCATCGTGATCGCCTGTACCTTGTCCGGGCAGACATTGACGCAGGAACCGCATCCGGTACAATCGTAAGCAGATACCGTGATCGCAAATTTGTACTGAGGCATACCGGTCATATTCTTGTAAGTCATGCCGGCCGGAGCTGCCGCTGCCTCCTCCTCGGTCATCACGACCGGACGGATGACTGCATGCGGGCAGACATAAGAGCACTGGTTACACTGGATGCACTTGTCCACATCCCATACCGGGACATCCACTGCCACGCCGCGCTTCTCGTAAGCCGCCGCGCCGGACGGGGTGTTGCCGATCTCGTAAGGTGTAAATGCGGATACCGGCAGCGTGTTGCCCTGCTGTGCGTTGACTTTCTTCTGAATGTTATTGACAAAATCCACGACATCCTGACGGGAGCCGGTCGCTGCCGCGCCGGTGATATCCTCATCCGCCGCATCCTTCCAGCTCGCCGGAACATCGATCTTCACAAAAGCGGTGGCGCCGGCGTCGATGGCGTCGTAGTTCATCTGAACGATCTTATCGCCCTTCTTTCCGTAGGAAGCCTTCGCCGCTTCCTTCATCAGACGGTTTGCATCCTCCGCCGGAATGACCTTCGACAGGGTAAAGAACGCGGACTGAAGAACCGTATTGATCCTTCCGCCCAGACCGATCTCCTTACCGATCTTGATGCCGTCGATGGTGTAGAACTGAATATCGTTCTCCGCGATGTAGCGCTTTACCTGACCCGGCAGATGCTTTTCAAGCTGATCCGCATCCCATGAGCAGTTCAGCAGGAAGGTGCCGCCCGGTACCAGATCCTGCACCATGTTGTACTTGCGGATGTATGCCGGGCAGTGACATGCCACAAAGTTCGCCTTGGAAATCAGGTAAGTGGAACGAATCGGATCCTTTCCGAAACGCAGGTGAGAAATCGTCACGCCGCCGGACTTCTTGGAATCGTAATCAAAATACGCCTGCGCATACATATCCGTATTGTCGCCGATGATCTTGATGGAGTTCTTGTTCGCACCGACGGTACCGTCCGCGCCCAGGCCCCAGAACTTGCAGTTGATGGTGGTCTCCGGCGTCGTGACCGGATTCTCCTTCACCTCCAGTGAAAGGTTCGTCACATCGTCCACGATACCGATCGTGAATTTCTTTTTTTCTGTATTGTTGTAAACCGCGATGATCTGCCCCGGTGTGGTGTCTTTGGAACCAAGGCCGTACCGTCCGGCAAAAATCGGAACCGCGTCAAACTTTGTATTCTTCAGAGCCGCTACGACATCCAGATACAGCGGATCTCCCATCGCGCCCGGCTCCTTCGTGCGGTCGAGCACATAGAGCTGCTTCACGGTCTCCGGAATCGCAGCAATCAGGGCATCCGCGCAGAACGGACGATAGAGACGGACTTTTACAAGACCGACCTTCTCACCGCGCGCCATCAGATAATCGATCGTCTCGTCGATGGTCTCGCAGACAGAACCCATGGCGATGATAACCTTCTCGGCATCCTCCGCGCCATAGTAGTTGAACAGCTTGTAATCGGTGCCGATCTTCTCATTGACCTTGTCCATGTAGCTCTGGACAACGGCCGGCATATCCTCGTAGGCAATGTTGCACGCCTCTCTGGCCTGGAAGAAGATATCCGGATTCTGTGCAGAACCGAGCTGGCAGGGATGGTTCGGGTTCAGCGCAGAATCGCGGAACGCCTGAATCGCATCCATATCGACCATGTCCTTCAGATCCTCATAATCCCATGTCTCAATCTTCTGTACTTCGTGGGAGGTACGGAAACCGTCAAAGAAATTGATAAACGGAAGTCTGCCCTTGATCGCGGAGCAATGTGCCACCGGCGTCAGATCCATAACCTCCTGCACGCTGGACTCGCAGAGCATCGCACAGCCGGTCTGACGACATGCGTATACATCAGAGTGATCACCGAAAATGCAGAGCGCATGACTGGCAACGGTACGCGCGGATACATTAAACACACCCGGAAGCCGCTCACCCGCCACCTTGTACAGGTTGGGGATCATCAGGAGCAGACCCTGAGAAGCCGTATAGGTGGTCGTCAGTGCGCCCGCCGTAAGGGAACCGTGCACGGCACCGGCCGCACCCGCCTCGGACTGCATCTCTGTGATCTTAACAGTCTGGCCGAAGATATTTTTCCTGCCCGCTGTCGCCCACTCATCGGAAGCCTCCGCCATCACGGATGAAGGGGTGATCGGATAAATGGCCGCCACATCGGAGTACGCGTAGGACGCATGCGCCGCGGCATGATTGCCATCCATGGTTTTCATAGAACGTTTCATATCCATTCCTCCTAAATTGTTTGATCATCATAACCCGGCTGTCTACGGACAACCACTGCGCTCTATTTTAACTGATTCTGAGGAAGAAAACAACTGAAATTGAAAAATCTTATGCTTTCTTTTCAGAACAATATAAAATATAAAAAATGCACGCTCTATTCTATTGTTCGGCGGAATCTTTTCTGTTATAGTCAGATAGAATCACTTACGCAATGGTAAAGAAACATTGAGGGAATTCAAATATGGAATTTATACGTAAATACGGGGAGCATACGCTCCGGATTGAAAGCCATACGATGCCGGACGGCGGAACTCTCCCACTGTTAAAGTTCCCCCTGCTGGAGGATTCCGGGATTGTGCGGCACGGGTTTACCACCCGGCTGGGCGGCGTCAGCGAAGGAATATTCGCCTCGCTGAACCTGAGTTTTACCAGAGGGGATAATCCGGATCATGTAATGAAAAATTACCGCCGCGTTGCAGACGCTCTCGGAGTGGAGACGGAAACTATCGTCTGTTCCGACCAGACGCACACCACCCATGTCCGGGACGTTACAGCAACAGACGCGGGAAAAGGGGTGACGGTTCCGAAGGACTATACGGATGTGGATGGTCTGATCACGAATGTCCCAGGCCTGACGCTCGCAACCTTTTTTGCAGACTGTGTACCGCTCTATTTTGTGGATCCGGTGCACCGCGCGATCGGCCTCAGCCATTCTGGGTGGCGCGGCACCGTGGCACGCATGGGTCAAAAAACATTGCAGGCGATGGCGGAGCAATACGGCACCCGGCCGGAGGATGTTCTCTGCGCGATCGGCCCCTCGATCTGTCAGGACTGCTATGAGGTCAGTGCGGATGTCGCCGAAGTGTTTGCACGGGAATTTTCCGGTCATGAAGCAGAGATTCTTTTGCCCGAATCAAAGCATATAAATAATACGAATACCTGCCGGGGCAAAAACTCCGCACACGAGATATCGGAAAACGAAAAATATCTGCTAGATCTCTGGAAAGCCAACGAGATTGTCCTTCTGGATGTCGGAGTGCCGCAGGAGCACATTTCTGTCACGGATATCTGGTAAGCGCCTAAATTTTGGGCGGGTTTCCCGCTAACGGGGATCCCCTTATAATG